>NZ_JBFAIM010000092.1:0-51519 GCF_040654715.1 Nonomuraea sp. NPDC050643
CTGGCACAACGACCACACCGGCCAGCCGATCAAGAGGTCACTGATCCTTTACGACCACTGACCATCCCTGACCCCTTGGACTCAATCATCTAGTCAGAGCGAACCTGGGAGTCGGTGCGTGATCTCGTCTGGCGGAGGAGAAGGATCTCCACGGACGCGGTGGGTCGGCAAGTTGCTCTGAGTGACCGATGGCGACCTGGAACTTCCCGTTGTGCCGCCGCAGCGCCGGCCTCGCCGCCTTCGGTAACGGTCATCTCCAGAAAACGCCGGTGGAGCTTGTCCCAAGGGAAGATCAACACGCCACGCGGTCTGACGCCTGACCAGTTACGGCAGATCAGTTCGTCGCTTCGCGGACGTCCTTTCCCTGCTCGGCGAACGCCTTGAAGTCCTGCATGTGCTGTTGCGACTGCTTGCGGAAGGCGCCGGGCATCAGCAGTCCCACCAGCTTCATCAGAAGGCCGCTGAACCGGTATTCGTTCTCGCTCTCCCAGAGCGTCGTTTGCGGGCCGGCTTCGGTCAGCCGGTCGCGCGCGGCGCTCCACATGCCCTCGCCGACGATCTCGCGGTCGAAGTGAACGACGCTCCCTGTCGGGATCCCGTGCAGGTCTGCCGGTTCCCGGCGGGTGATGGTCTCGGTGCACTCGATCTTCCGCTGGCCCATCTGCATCACGACCCGCGACTTGGTGCCGAGCTGCCCGTGCTCCCCAGTCAGCGGCTCGTGCAGCACCAGGCCCCGCAGCCATTTCGGCAGGTGCGCCGGGTCGGCGAGCAATTGGACCGCCTTCTCCTGCGGCAGGGCGATCTCGATGGAGACGGTGTATTTCATGGGCGCATCATTCTTTTCCATTCAGGTGTGGGACAACGTGCTTTTGTACTGCCCTCCGCCTGGTGATTCGTAATTCTCATCGTGGGCGTGAGCTCCGAGGGCGCCGGCCAGCCCACCGCAGTAGGAATGTCAGACTGGGTCGGGTGCGTAGAACTTGGTGGTGGCCTCGACTGCGGCCGCGACGTGCTCCGGTTCGCCACCGGCGGCCAGATGAGCCTGGCCCCAGGCTGCGGCGCTGCGCCGGCTGAACTCGCGTCCTTCGGGCGACTTCTCGAACTCCTCGTGGCCGGCGATCTCGTCATCGGCCAAGAGCCGGGCCAGGGTGAGGAGAGCCAGGTCCCAGCTGACGCCGCCGGCGCCTGGGCCGTAGGTGGGGAAGGAGGGCTCCCCAATGAAGGCTGCGTGGATCAGCTCGAGCTCCGTGTCGCCGGCAGGGCCCGGGGCCAGGCGCACTTCCACCTCGCTCGTGCCGGGCCAGGCGTCGGCGTCCGGTCCGTAGAGCCAGGACACCTTGAGCAGACGCGGCGGCTCGCATCGGAGGATGTCGCCGTGCTCACCACTGTCCAACTCGAACTTTCCGCCAAGCCGAAGGGCGCCGGTGACCGGCTTCAACCAGCGGCGCAGCCGCTCGGGGTGGGTGATGGCGTCCCAGACGTCGTCGATCTCCGCGTCGTATCGACGCCGCAGCTCCACGGTGTACGCCTCGCCGGCGGGCACTCTGCTGTTGCCCATCGCCCGGCGCACGGCGGCCAGCTCGTCCAGTACGTCTTTCATGTCATGCCTCTGTCGGTGGTGGATCGGTTTTGCCCGTATCGGTGCCGGGCCTGGCCTGCCGGGTGGGTTGCCGACCGGCTCGGGGGGCGTGCACGCCTGCCCCGGGCCAGCTCGGTCCCCAGGGCGTCGAGGCGTTGTTCCCAGGACCGGCGCAACCGGTCCGGCCACGCGTCGGCCTCGCTCAGCGGCGTGGGCTCGACGGTGTAGAACCGCCGAGCGCCTTCAGTCCGCATCGACGCGAACCCGCTGTCACGTAGCACACCCAGATGCTGGGAGATGGTCAACTCGGCCCGGATGACGTCCGTGGTCGCCCCGGAGGTCTGCTCACCGTCGGCGAGCGGCTCCGGAATGCGTCGGCGTACGGGGTCGCCGAGGATGTCGAACGCGTGCACGACGGAGATCGTACCGGCCTGGACTTATATAAGTCAATTCTGATATTTTGGCGCCGCGTCGGCGGGGCCGCATAGGTCGACCGGGCCCGCACCAGCCGACCGCCGCCGCCTCCAGCCGCGCCACAGCCCGGGTCGCCGCCGCGGCGACAATGAGTCGTCGGATTCCGCCCTCGGCTCCAATCTTGGTTGGGCTGCGCAGCCATGTCAGCTTTGCGCGCTGCTGGCCTGGCTGCGCGAGGTCCTGGCCGAAGCCGCCGCCATGCTGGAGGACCTGAAGGTCGCCGGCTCCGCCGAACCGTCCGCCGGCGTCACCGACTGCTTCGCCCTCAAGGTCTGGTCCGACGACGGCCACGCCGGCTTGGTGCGAGAGTTGACGTCTGTCATGCGAGACCCGTGACACAGCGCACTGACCTCCGCCGAGCGGAAGGCTCATGCTGAGCGCCATGACCATTCGTCGATTCAGCACGCTCACCTCGCGGCTGGGAGCCGCGACCCTGGCCGCCGCGCTGCTCGCGGCGGGACCCGCGGCCGCCGCTGAGGACGGCGGCCTCGACCGGCAGCGGCTGCGCCAGACGCTGGACGCGATGCACGAGGCCGGCATGTACGGCACCTATTCGAACGTCGTGGACGGCCGGCGGAGCTGGAAGGGCGCCGCAGGCGTGGCCGATGTCGAGACCCGCCGCCCGATGCGGCCCGAGATGGTGCACCGGGCCGGGAGTGTTACCAAGTCGTTCGTTGCCGTGGCCGTGTTACAGCAGGTCGGCAAGGGCACAATCGAGCTCGACGCCCCCATCGGCCGCTACCTGCCGGACCTGATCCCGGGTGAGCGCGGGCAGCAGATCACTGTACGGATGCTGCTCAACCACACCAGCCACATCGCCAACCACACCGAGGTGATCTTCCCGACGATCGAGAGCCTGGACGCCAACCGCTTCCGCGCCTTCCCGCCGGAGGAGCTGGCGCGGGCGGGGCTCGGCGCTCCCGCGACCGGGCAACCGGGAGTGATGCCCGGGGCGTACTCGAACACGAACTTCGTCATCGCCGGCCTGCTGCTGGAGAAGGTGACGGGCACGAGCGCCGAGCGGTACATCACCGACCACGTCTTCCGGAAGGCCGGGCTGCGGCACACGTCGTTCCCGCGTACGCCGCACCTTCCTGGGCCGAGCTCCAAGGCGTACGAGGCGCTGTTCGGCTATCTCGACCCGCCCAAGGACTACAGCGTCTACAACATGTCCTGGGCCTGGACGGCGGGTGCGGTCGCCTCAACGATGGAGGACCTCAACCGCTTCTTCCGGTTGCTGCTGCAGGGCAAGCTGCTCGACGCGACTCTGCTCGCCGAGATGCAGAAGACCGTGCCCATCCGGTCGTTCTCGGGCGCCGTGCTCGACTACGGTCTCGGGATCTACCCCCTCGACCTGCCGTGCGGCCGGTTCTGGGGGCACGACGGGAGCATCCCGGGCATGCAGACCTTCGCGTTCTCCGACACCGACGGCGGCCACCAGTTCGCCTTCGGCACCAACCTGAGGAACTACCAGCAGCTCGACGAGAACGGTAGTCCTGTCACGCACGCCATCGACTTCGCGCTCGGGGACCACCTGCTGGAGGCGGCGTGCGGGCCTGACGCGGGGGCGGCGACCAGGGCGGCGCGGCCGCTCCCGGCGATCGGCGTGGACGGGGGTACGGTCACACCGTGACCGGCGGTGCGACGCGGGCGGGTCACCGATCGGCGGCCCGCCACAGCGCCGCCGCCGTACCCCGTTCCCGGTGCCGCCGCGGCACCTGAACGCCGATCACTCCGCCTCCCGAGCCCCCGCCTGTCAAACCGGAATCTGGCCGACAGGTGAGTCCGGCGGTGCTGCAGCATCGAGTCACCAACGCTCGCGGGAGGCAGCACAGTGGACGGTATCTTAACGGTGGTCATCGCCGCCCTGGCGGCCGGCTCCCTGGCCGGCCTGGGCACTCTACTCACCGAGAGGACTCAGAAGATGGTAGAGGGCAGGCGGAGGAAGACGTCACCGGCCGAGGAGCCGGACGCGTCCGCGTTCGAGCAGGATCCGCTGGGCAAGGTCGCGATCCACGTTGAGCACAGCAGTGGTGTCCAGGTCGTCACGGAAGACGGCGCCAAGGGCGTGCAATTCGTGCACTGCACCTTCGGCCCGTCCGTCCCCCTTCCGGATCTGGGAGCGGACGTTGATCGCCCTCGCTGAATGGGCCGGTTCGGACGAGCTGTCGGACGAACAGTACTCCCGGCACAAGCAGGGGCAAGCGCCGCTGCGCGAAGCCGGCCACGCACGGTGGAAGCGCGGGCGGCGCGAGTGCCAGGTGACCGTCACGCCCGACCACATCGTCTACCAATGGCCGCTACGGCCTCCACAGACGCCGGAACCGTCGGGGCCGCCTCCTGAGGGGCGCCGCACGGGAGAGGAGCGGCTCGACGACCGGGCGCAACCGCCCCCTGCCGCCGTCGAATGGCGGGCCCGGCAGATCACGCGGACGTCGTACGGGTGGGATCCGGCCGGTCCCGTGCCGGAGGCGGACGTCGCCGAGGGGCCGCCGATTCGTCAGCCGGTCGCGGAACCTGAGATCATCTGGATCAGGGACTGCGTCGGCATACAGATCGGCGCATACAACTCCCAGACCGACACCTACGACATCGTCCTCTCCAAGCTCGAGATCGCACTGGACGAGGAGGCGCTGACGGCGCTGCTCGCCCTGATCTCGCAGGGCGCGGAGGACAGGTTCAGGACCGACATCCGCCTTCTGGGACTTCCGGCCTTCCGCGGGTCGTCGGCCGAGTCCTTCACCCGCAGGCATCCGGACGACACGCGGCTGATCGTCGTCAGGCGCTCCTGCGGCGTCCAGATCGGCAAGCGATGCTACCAGCGCAATACGTTCACCCTCCGCGCCGACGGTTTCCTGATCCGCATCGACAGCCTGCACCTGCGGAGCGGCCGGCGGTCGGCCATGCGCCGGCTGCTGGCGGACCCTCACGACAGGGACGCCGCGGCCATGATCGCCCGTGACGTCGTGGAGCGCGCCCTCGCCACTCTTCTGACCCGCCTGGAGAGGGAGTTCGAACGCCTCACCGAGCCGAGCCTGATCACGGGACTGCGCTCGCTGTACGGGCGGATCGGCGTGTCGATGGGATTCCGCAACAAGGTCCGCCTCCGTCGGCGGTTCGATGCGAGCGCGATCAGGATCGCCCTTCTGTGCCGGGTGCTCACGGAGCAGATCCTGCGGTACGCGCAGCGCCACGCCGCGACTCGGCAGGCCACTGACGAAGCACGGGCTGCGGATGAGCGACGTCCCGATCCGCCCGGGTCCCATGGCCGCCCGACGGCTCCACCCACGCCGGAACCCGCTCCGCACGCCGCCGCATCGCATGCCCCCGAGCCGGGTGAGTCGGCTGAGCGCTCCGAGCCGTCGCGGGAAGTGGCTCCCGAGCGATCAGCCATCGCTCGCCGGCGCGAGCTCCACAAGGCGACCGAGCAGACCGGCCCAGCACCTGGGGATCCGCCGGCGCACGATTCCCGGAGCGGACTCACAGCAGGCTCCCGCCCATCCCTGCCACAGCCGCTGGGCAACCCCTCCCGCGAGCCGCGCGACGATCTCGCAAGCCCGACGGGATCCTCCTTCTCTTGCTCGGAAGCCCTGGTCCGCGGGCTGGAGGATACATTCCATCCCGCACCGGAGGACCAGCCAGGGAGCGTGGAGCTGCCGTCCTTTTCCGATCGGGACGGCCCCGGGACGAGGGGAACAGGTTGGTCACCGCCGCCTCCCGACTCCTGGGACATCAGCCGAGACCGCGACCTGGGCCCTCCCGGCCGGTAGACGGGCGGATGTTGTGGTTGAGGTGGAAGACGTAGACGTCCTTGAGCGCCGTAAGCCGCGTCGGCTTCCCGGCCGGGGTGACGTACTCGACGGCCGCGTCGCGTTGGCCGAAGGCGCTCTCCTCGTCCGGCATGTCGGCGATCGCCCCTCCGCGTTCAGCTTCCGCCGGCCGCGCAGCACCGGCAGCGTCCGGTCGATCGGGTAGGTGGACTCCGTATCAACTCAGGTTACGACGGGCACGGCTTATGTCATGAGCCGTGCAGCCCGTCCTCGGCCCCGGAAGGGCTGTCTCTCTGCGAGGATACTCAGCGTCGTTCGTACGTCGTCCTCGTTGTTGAAGTAGTGGAAGCCGAAACGCACGCGGTCGCCGAGCGCGGTCGCTCGCACGCCTTGTTCGCGCAGCCGCGCGGACAGGCGGTCGGCGTGGTCGGTGCGTAGCACGACGATCTGCGAGAGCGGGCCGCTCACCACGCGCCGGTAGCCGATGCCTGCCGCCTGCTCGGTGAGCTGCCCGGCGAGGTCGAGGCAGTGCCGCTCGACGCGGCCGGCGTCCAGCGAGCCGAGCAGGCGCAGTGCGGCGCAGGCGCCGAGCCAGGAGAACCAGGCGGGGACGTGTTGCACCGGCCGGCGTCGTCGGCCAGCCGCAGGGGCCCGCCGAAGTAGCCGTGCGGCGGGTTGGTGGACTTCCAGCTCGGCGCGAGCGCTGTCAGCTCGCCGAGCCGGTCCGGCCTGGTGACGAGCCAGGCCGCGCCACGCGGGCACAGCATCCACTTGTAGCCGTGCACGGCCAGGTAATCGGGACGCACGGCCGCCGGGTCGAAGCGCAGCGCGCCCAGCGACTGCGTCAGGTTGACGAACAGTCGCGCGTTCACCCGGTCGGTCGCCTCCCGCAGGGCGGCCAGGTCGAGCCGCTGCCCTTCTCTGCTGGTCACCTCGCTGACGGCGAGGAGCACGGTGTCGTGGTCCAGTGCGGCGATCAGGTCCTCCACCCGGGTCGCGCCGTCGCGGGCCGGGACCGCAACCACGTCGTGCTGTGCCAGCCACGGGAACAGATTGCTGCGGAACTCCTCGGCCGCCACGACGACTCGGCCGCGCGGCAGGGATCCGGCGACCGTGGCAGCGGCCTCGGCGAGTGAGCCGAGCGTCGAGATCGTGGCGGGGTCGGCTCCGACCAGCGGGGCGAACAGGGTGCGGGCCTCGTCCGCCGCCGCGTCCCATGCCGGCCAGTCGAGCTCGCCGCTGGACCACGCGGACACGGCCTCGTGCAGGGCATCGGTCACCGGTCGTGCGCCGGGCGGCACGCCCGGCGTGTCCAGCCAGACCGTTGACCGCAGTGCGGGGAAGAGCCCACGGAAGTCCTCCGGGCTCATCGGCGCGGCAGGGCGGCCACGCCCTCGATCTCGACGGTCAGCTCCGGGGCGGCCAGGGCCGTGACCACGGCGAGCGAATGGGCGGGCCAGTCGCCGTCGGGGTACCACTTCGCGAACGTCTCCGCTCGCGCCGCGCGGCAGCCTTCGACGTGTTCGACGCCCGCGACCAGGGTGAACAGTTTCACCAAATGGTGTGGCCCCGCGCCGAGCGAGTTGAGCAGCCGCTCGATATTGGCGAAGATCTGCCGCGTCTGCGTCTCGGCGTCGGGGCCCGCGAGCGTGCCGTCCGGCAGCGCGCCGACCTGGCCGGAAATCATCACCAGCTCGTGGCCGGCCGGCACGGAGGCGAGGTGGCTGTACTGGCCGATCGGCGGGGCCAGCGTGTCGGGATTCCAGCGGCGGATCATCGGTGAGCTCCTCCTCGGAGGCCGGTTGAGGTCTGAGCACGCTAGGCAAGTGTGACCTGCCATTTCACGTGTCCGCATACTGAATTTCAGATAGTCGAAAAACGGGTTCATTCTGATGCGGCGCAGCGAGGCGACAGCGCACAGTAAACGGCCAAAGGGAGGTGACCGGATGCCGCCGCAACCGAGCAACGCCGAGGTGCTGACCCAGGTGAAGGCGCTGGCCGAGGACATGCTGGAGCTGTTGTCCGCGAGCGTCCGTCAGGCCGGCGAGAGCGGCAGGGAGAACCTCATCGCCTGGTTCCGCTGCCGCCTCGGGAGCCCTGCATGAAGGGCGGCATCGCAGCCGGCTCCGACGCCGCCTTCGTTAGCGCGGCCGGGGTGCCGGCGGCCGTGTCCGGGCCCGGCGAGGTGGTCAGGGCGCGCAGCCCGGACGAGTTCGTCGCGGTGGACGTGGTGGACGTGGTGGTGCAGGCTGCGGGAGTGCTCGCCCTCGCCCCCGCCCTGCGAGATCTGACAGGGTGAGACCTGACAGGGCGAGACCTGCGGGGAGGCGGGCATGAGCGAGAAGACCGTGCTGCACACGCTGGAGCGCGGCCTGCAGGTACTGGAGGCCGTGGCCGCCGCCGACGGCACTGCCACCGCGAAGGTGCTCAGCCGTCAGCTCGACATCAAGCTCGGCACCTGCTACCACCTGCTGCGCACCCTGCTGGCCGGCGGCTACGTGGTGCGCCTGCCCGGCGGCCGGTACGACGTCGGCCACCGCGCGGCGTCGCTGAACAGGCACCTCCAGCGCAGGTCGGGCCCGTCACCGGAGCTCGCGGTGATCCTGACCCGGCTGCACAACCGGACGCATGAGACGTCCTACATCTCCGGCTGGTACCACGGGACGCTGACGCTGCAGCAGTACATCTCCGGGCTGCACGCGGTCATCGTCGGCAATCTCGACGTGGGCTACACCGGCCAGATGCACGCCCGCGCCTCCTGCAAGGCGGTGCTCGCCTTCCTGCCCGAGGAGCAGGTGGCGGCGATGTTCAAGGGAGTGGAGCTCGCGGCGGTCACCCCGCACACGATCGTCGACTACGACCACCTCACCGTCGAGCTGGCCCGGGTGCGCAGGCAGGGCTACTCGGTGGACCGCGAGGAGTTCAGCGAGGGCGTGTGCTGCGTGTCCGCGCCCTTCTTCGACGAGACGGGCTCGCCGACGGGCGCGTACACGGTGTCCGTCCCGACTGCCCGGTTCCACGAGCGGCAGGCCGCGCTGACCATGGCGGTCCGCGAGGCGGCCTCCATGGCGACCGGTTTCCTGCGCGCCGGGCACCTGGCCGTGCTTCCCGCCGAGCGGGGCAGATCGCCCGGCCACCGGGACGCCTCATGACGTCCCGGTAGCAAGTCGGCGACCAGGGATTGCGTACCGAGAGAGAGGAGAGTGGGCACCCCCATGCCTGAAACAGCCACGCTGCTCGACCATCTTGAGTCGATGCGACGGATCAGGTTCTTCGAGGAGGAGGCCGCCCGCCTGCGGGCGCAGGGTGACGTCGTCGGATCCGTCCATCTGTGCAACGGGCAGGAGGCGATCTACACCGGCGCCTGCGCAGCGCTGGATTTGAGCCGCGACGCGGTCTTCCCCACCTATCGTGGGCACGGGTGGACGCTGGCCTGCGGCGTGCCACCGTACCCGCTGTTCGCCGAGCTGCTCGGCCGCCAGAGCGGGATCAACGGCGGCCGGGGCGGGTCGGCGTACCTGACGGCGCCCGAGTACGGCATGTACGGCGAGAACTCCATCGTCGGCGCGGGTGCCCCGATCGCCGCCGGCGCGGCGCTGGCCGCCGTCCACGACGGGTCGGGCAGGGTCGCGCTCGCCGCGTTCGGTGACGGCGCGATGAACCAGGGGGCGGTGCACGAGGCGATGAACTTCGCCGCCGTACGCCGCCTGCCGGTGATCTTCCTGGTGGAGAACAACCGCTACTCGGAGCTGACGCCGATCGCCGCCATGGTGCGGGTGGACCTCCTGTTCGAGCGCGCGTCCGCGTACGGCATGCCGGGGGCGCGGATCGACGGCAACGACCCCTCGGCCGTCCGCGAGGCCGTCTCCGAGGCGGTCGGCCGGGCCCGTTCCGGCGAGGGACCCGTGCTGCTGGAGGCCATGACGCAGCGACTCGTCGGGCACTACGTCGGCGACGCACAGCGCTACCGCCCCGCCGGGGAGATCGAGCGGGCGCTGGCCGACGAGCCGATCGTCCGGCTTTTGGCCGTCCTGCGCGCCGCGGGCGTCCTCCAGGACGAACTGGACGCCGGCGCGGACCGCGTGCACGCCGAGATCGCCGAGGCGTCCAAGCGCGCGCTCGCCGACCCGCCGGCCGCCCCGACCACCGTTCTGGAGCACCTGTATGCCTGAGCAGACCAGACGACTCTCCTACGCCGAGGCCGTCAACGCCGCGCTCCGCCGCGCGCTGGAGGAACGGCCGGAGACCCTGCTGTTCGGCGAGGACGTGGCCGCACCCGGCGGCGTCTTCGGCGTGACCAAGGGGCTGCGCACGCAGTTCGGCGACAGGGTGTTCGATACGCCGATCTCCGAGTCGGCCATTCTCGGTGGAGCCATCGGCGCCGCGATGTTCGGACGCCGGCCGATCGCCGAGATCATGTGGGCCGACTTCTCGCTGGTGGCCTTGGACCAGTTGGTCAACCAGGCGGCCAACGTCCGCTACGTCTCGCGCGGCCTGCTGGGCGCGCCGATCACCGTACGCACCCAGCAGGGCAGCGCCCCGGGCGCGTGCGCGCAGCACTCGCAGAGCCTGGAGGCCTTCTTTGCCCACGTCCCCGGACTGCGCGTGTGCATGCCCGCCACCCACCAGGACGCCTACGACCTCCTGCTGTCGGCGATCTGGAGCGACGACCCGGTGATCGTCATCGAGAACCGCACGCTCTACCACGCCGGCAGGCAGGAGGTGCGGCTGGGCGGGGACGTGCCGCCCGTCGGAGGCGCCGCGGTGCGCAGGCCGGGCTCGGACGTCACCGTGCTGACGTGGGGAGCCGTCCAGCAGGAGGTGCTGGCCGCGGCGGAGCGCCTGTCGGTACAGGGGATCGAGGCCGAGGTCCTCGACGCCCGATGGATCCGACCGCTCGACCTGGAGGCCGTGCTCGGCAGCCTCGCGCGTACCGGCCGGCTGGTCGTGGTGCACGAGGCGCACACCATCGGTGGGGTCGGCGGCGAGGTCGTCGCCGCGGTCGCCGAGGCAGGGGTGCCGTTGCGGTCCGCGCCGATCCGCGTGGGTGCGCCGCCGGTGCGGATCCCGGCCGCGCCGTCGCTGGCGCAGGCCGTCATCCCGTCCGCCGACGTGATCGCCGACGCGCTGACCAGATCGGTGCACGGCACCGCCGTACCGGCAGGAAGGGGGTGAACGTGTTCGCCGAGGGGGAGGCCCACTTCATTCCCAGGAGATTGACACCCACGCCCTCCGCCGGCACCGGCAATTAACCGAATGCGCGGAACCGACCGGGTGGTGTTGCATACAGACGTGACCGGCGGACCCCCTCGCACTCCTCCAGGAAGCAGGCGACCGCACGCGGGCGCTGACGCAAGGCCGGCCGCCCCCCGGACGAACCCGCGTCGCCGCCGACGACGCCCGCCGCTTCAACCCTTTTCCGCTGCCGCGTGCCCCCCGAGCAGGCCGACGCGCTCGCGTCCGCCCTCGCCGCGGCCGGCCGCCGGCTCAGCGGCGACGGCTTCGGCACGGCGCTGCCTCGGGGTGATCCGGACGTGAGCCCTCTCCTTGACCGGCCCCTGACGGCACGGGACGGCGACGGCCTCGGGGTCGTCGGCCATGTTCGGCCGCGCCGACCTGGTCATGACACGTCAGACGCTCGGCCGGCCCAAGGGGCCGCGCCGCACACATCGACTCCGGCAGGAAGAGGCACCGAACACATGAAGGACACCGAGATCCCGCGGGCGGTGGCCGCGGCCGTCGACACGGCCGCCGAGTACGGTCTGGGCGCCGACGACGCCGCCGTGCTGCACAACTCGAACCGGATAGCCGTCCGGCTGCGGCCCAGCGGCGTGCTCGCCCGGGTCGCGCCCCTCGCGCACCGCCTCGACTTCGAGGTCGAGATCGCCCGGCGCCTCGCCGGGACCGGCAGCCCGGTGGCGGGTCTCGATCCGAGGGCCGAGCCTCGCGTCCATGTCCGCGACGGCTTCGCCGTCACCCTCTGGACCTACCACGAGCCCACCGCCGCACCCGAGAACCACCCGCCCGCCGCCTACGCCGACGCCCTGGCCCGGCTGCACGCGGGCCTGCGCCGCATCAACCTCGCCGCACCGCACTTCACCGACCGCGTCGCCGACGCCCTCCGGGTGGTCGAGGACCCCGCCGTCAGCCCCGACCTCGGTGCCACGGAACGCGCCCTGCTGACCGGCACCCTCCACGAAATCAGCCGCGCGATCCTGGACCGCGACACGCGGCAACAACTCCTGCACGGCGAACCGCACCCCGGCAACCTCCTCGCCACCGCGGACGGACCGCTCTTCATCGACCTGGAGACCGTCTGCCGCGGACCCGTCGAGTTCGACCTCGCGCATGCTCCGGAGGACGTCGCCGCGCACTACCCGGGCACCGATCCCGCGCTGCTCGCCGATTGCCGGATCCTCAGCCTCGCCCTCGTGGTCTCCTGGCGCTGGGACCGCGACGACCAGCTCCCCGACGGCCGCGGAAGGGGCCGCGAGTGGCTCGCCCAACTGCAGGCCGCCCTCGACCGCCGGGAGCACGCCACCGGTGGCGGCCGCTGAGCGACGCCCCGCGCCACGCGAAGATCCCACACCACCGCCAGCGCCGACTCCGGCCTCCTCGTCTTCGCCATCCGTGCAAGACGAACGACGAGGACGATGAGACCTTCAGAATCTCTGAAGTCTCATCAATCTCGAAAGATGACCATGCGGCGTTGGGTGCGGGAACTGCTGCGCGACCGGCACCCCGACCTGGCCGATCGTCCTTTGCGGCTCGGCGCGCGGGGCTGGAGCAACCAGCTTTGGCGGCTCGGCGACGACCCCGCCGTCCGGTTGCCCTGGGTGGGGGAGTCCGTAGACGCGCTGCTGCTCAAGGAGCACGCCTGGCTGCCGGGCGAGCTCGCCGACCGCGCCGCCGGACGGCAGCGTCGACATCTGGTTGATTCGCCGGGCTAAGCGTGGTCCAGGACCGCGATATCAGAAGCCCTGATGGGAGGGCTGAGTCGGCGCGTTGATCGGGCCCAAAGTCCCGAAGCCACGCTCAGGCCAAGTTCGTTCGGGGGTCGGCCACGATACGACGGAAACCGGCAACCAGTGATCTGGAGCAGGTGAGGTGCTGGGGCGGATCGGCGTCGGCTGCCCGACCGGGGACAGCGATGCGCAAACGCAGCCGGAGGCCCGATCTTGTGTCACTGTACGCGGTGGATTTCTTCGCGTACCCGCTCAGATCGGTCAACGGCGCACCCGATAGCGCAGGTGAAGCACCCGGTTGCCCTGAATCACCACGTCAGGATCCTCCAACAGGTGCTGCGCGTCGACCGACCCGAAGTAGCGCTTGCCGGACCCGAACACGACGGGTACGACGTCCATGCGCACCTCGTCGACCAGACCCGCGGCGAGCACCTGGCCACCGACGTCGCCAGCGGCGACCTCGACCATGCGGTCACCCGCAAGCTCCTGCGCCTTGGCCATGGCGGCCTCGACGCCGTCGACGAAGTGAAACGGCGCCTCGGGGTCCCAGCCCTCGGGCTCCGGCCGGTGTGTCACGACGACCACGTGGTCGATCCCGCCCGGAGGCTTGCCGTCCCAGCCGTCCGTCATGTCGAAGACGTGGCGGCCGACGATCGTGACTCCGATCTGGTCCCAGTACGGCCGGGTGTAATCGTAGGACGTCTGCGACACCTTCACCTCGCCGCTCTCGTCCAACGGGACGTCACCGCTGGACAACCAGTCGAACAGCGGTCCGGGCTGGTCGTTCTCGTCCGCGACGAAGCCGTCCACCGACACCGAGCTGTACATGACCACCTTGCTCACGGGGCTCTCCTCTGCTTTGGGGTGCCCCCAAATTAGCCTGTCGTGAGCTGCCGCTCTTGTAAGAAATCAATCGGCCGGCAGCGGCCAGCCGTCCAGCACGTGGCCGGGATGTTCGCGCAGGAACCGCCGCCGGACTTCGACGTACCGGGTCGGCGTGAGCCCGGTGAACGCCCGGAACTCGTGGCCGAAGTGGGCCTGGTCGAAGTAGCCTGCGCCACCGGCGAGGTCGCCCCAGTCGATCGGTCCGGCGGGGTTGATCGCGAACACGGTGGCGGTGAAGCGGTAGGTGCGGGCCAGCCGCTTCGGCGTGACGCCGATGAGCTCCTTGAACCGCTGCGTCAGATGAGTGCTGCTGACACCGGCTGCCACGCTCAGGTCGCCGATCGCCGCCGCCCCGCTGGTCGCCGCGATGACGCTGCTCGTATGGCGGACCAGCCCCAGGCCGGCGGTCTCGCACAGCCGTCGCATCAGCTCCTCCTCCAGCAGCGTCAGCATCTCGTACGGCCCGGCCGCCGTGGCCAGCCGGTCCCGCAGCTCGGCAATGGCGGGCCGGCCCCAAACCTGCTCCACCGTCACCGGCCGGTCACACAGCTCGGCCGCGGGCATCGGCAGGAACGGCGCCAGCCCCCACGGCTTCACGTGCACGCCGACGGACCGGGTCCCCGGCGGATAGCCGAACTCGAAGGCGCGGGTGGGCATGGTGACCACGCAGCCGTCGGCGTACTCGGCCGTCTCGATGTCGGTGCCGGCGCGGATGCGGAACGGCGCCCCGAGGTTGACGATGAGCAACGCCGACGGCATCGGCGGCAGCATCAGCCGGGCGTACGGCGGCGCACCCTCCAGGTAGTAAAGGTCGTCGATCAGCCCGTCCAGCGGCGGTCGCGGCACTCTGGACACGTACTCCACGCCCACAGTATCGCCGACGCCCCCGCCGGCATCGCGCGCCGGGACGGTCCAGCCGCGCTGCCGCCGGAACGGGCGAGCGTCCGGCGTTACGCAGTCGGCAGGTCGGTGAGGACGTTCTCCCACTCGGGTGGGGCGAGGGTGTCCTGGATGATCAGCGTGTTGATCAGACCGAGGGCCGACTGGAGAAGAGGGTGTCCTGGATGATCAGCGTGTTGATCAGACCGAGGGCCGACTGGAGAATGTGCAGGCACAACATCCCCAGTTCCTGTTCTTCGCGCCGGTAGGAGGCGAGCTCTCCGCGCTTGCCGACCACCTCCAGCATCGCGGCGTAGGCGGGGTGGGTGGTCTCGCTGGTGAACCGGCGTAGCAGGCCGCTGTGGAGACGGTCCGCAGCCGGATCGTGGCGAACAGCGGGCTCACCTCCACGTCCCACCGTTGCAGGATCTCCGCCGCCCATGGCCAGACGCTCAGAACGCTGCGCCGCTTTTGGCGGGGAGCCCTTCTGCGCTTTGCCGTGCCGGACATACAGCACTCCGTACTCGCCGAACTCCGGTCCGTGCGTGTTGCGGCCGAAATCGACCGCAACACGCATCCGAGTCTCGTTGCGACGCAGGCCGAAGGCGTAGGCGGTTTGAACAGCACGCATCCCGAAACACTGGCGGCCAGCCCTCACGCACCCGCACCGGATGAGTGCCGAAACGCTGCTCGCACTCCGCTGGCCAGCCGTAGGCCGGGTCGGTGATGTACGTGCGGAACGGGCGAACCACCTCCTGGTAATTCCGCAAAGCCGAGCGCTTCAAGTCCCGGATCGAGCGCAGATCACCGGGCCACTCGTCCATCAGTTGAAGCCGGGCAGCATCCGGGATGGCGTTGCCCGCCGGGTACGCCGTGCTGAGCCCGGAACCCGGGAGACAATCCGCTGACGCGGATCGCGCACCGATTAGGTTTCCGCGCCGCGCCCGTCTGTACGTGCGAGATCGACTCACAGGAGGCTGACACGATGCGAAAACTGATCTTCGGCATGAACGTGACCCTGGACGGCTACATCGCCGCGCCCGGCGACGACATCGGCTGGGGCGGGCCGCCGAGCGACGAGCTGTTCCAGTGGTGGCTCGACGGGGAGCAGGCGAACGGCCTGACGTTGTACGGGCGCAAGCTGTGGGAGACGATGAGCTCCTACTGGCCGACCGGCGACCAGCAGCCCAACGCTACCCCGGCGGCGATCGAGTTCGCGCGGAACTGGCGGGACACGCCGAAGGTCGTGTTCTCCTCGACGGTCGAGAAGGTCGACTGGAACACCCGCCTGGTCACCGGCGACGCGGTAGCCGAGATCACTCGGCTCAAGGCCGAGGACGGCGCCCCCATGGGCATTGGCGGCGCAACGCTCGCCGGGGCGGCCATGCGGGCCGGGCTGATCGACGAGTACGCCCTGGCCGCCCACCCGGTCCTGGTGGGCGGTGGCACTCCGTTCTTCACGGCGCTGGACAACTGGGTGAACCTGACCTTGGTGGAGACGCGGACGTTTCCCGGCGGCGTGGTGCTGACGCGATACGAAACGAGGCGATGAGCACGGGCCGCATGCTCGGCTCGTGAGGCCGGGTCGAAATCCTTCCTGGCGTGCTCACCGTGGCCCTCGGCTATGAGGGAACCTTCCCCGGCCTTGTCCTTGCGTTCCGAGTGAGCTGTTGACCGACTCGCCGGAGGAGGACGACGCCGTCGATGATCATGAAGATGTTCTTCCGGGGCACAAAGATGCCCCGCCGGCAACGCCGGCGGGGCGGTGGTGGTCAGATGGTCGGAGTGCTCATTCCGCGGTGACTTCGGTGACGGCGGCCCGTGCGCTGGATTCGTCGACGATGGGGACTTGTCTGATCACAGGGTCGGGGGCAGGCCCAGCCATGGCTTGTCGGCGGCGTCGAATCCGGTGAGCTCGGCGATCTTCCCGTCGACGATGTGCAGGACCGCGATGGCGAACAGACGGTATTCCGGGTCGTCGGGGGTGCGGAGGTACAGCGCGGCGGCAGGCATGCGGTTGACCGTCGTGGTGACACAGCGCCAGTCGTCGTGGCCGCGCTGGAAGAGCCCACCGGAGACCCAGCCGTCCACCGCGTCTTTGGCCGTCATGATCAAGGTGCCCGACTCGGGCAGCATCGCGAAGCGCAGGTCGTCGCGCAGTAGGGACATCAGCCCGTCGAGGTCGTTGCGCTCATGGGCGTCGATATACGCCTTCACCACGCCGCGCTCGTCATGCGACAGCTCGTGGGTGGCGGGGCTCCGCCAGTCGAGGCGGCGGTCGGGTACCTGCTCGCGCATCGTCACGCGCGCCCGCTGCAGTGCACTGGTCACCGATGCGACGGTCAGCTCGAGGACGTCGGCGGCCTTCGACGCCGGCCAGCCCAGGACGTCGCGCAGGATGAACACCGCCCGCTGCCGCGGCGGCAGGTGCTGGACGGCGACGATGAACGCCAGCTCGATCGTCTCCCGCGCCACCACCGATTCCTGCGGATCCTCGGGAAGCATCCGGTCGGGGTACGGCTGCAGGTACAGCACCTCGGAGCCAGGGTCCGGCAGCTCGGATGGTAGGGGTGTGCGGTCGTTGCGCTTCTCCAGGAAGTCGAGGCAGGCGTTCGTCGCGATCCGGTACAGCCAGGTCCGCAGCGCGGCATGGCCCTTGAACGACTCCCGCTTGTTCCACGCTCGCAGGAACGTCTCCTGCGTCAGGTCCTGGGCGTCCTCGTAGTTCGCGAGCATCCGGTAGCAGTGCACCTGCAGCTCACGGCGGTGGCGCTCGGTGAGGAGTGCGAACCTCGCCGTGTCGTCTGAGCGGACCGCCGCGATGAACGTGGCCTCGTCGGCGCCCAGCCGTCTGGCGTCGGTCATGGTCTTCCATCCTTCCATCGGTGCGGGGGGTTACCAGAACTGACGACGTGGGGGAGGATTTCTGATCGGTGAAGCCGGTGACAGCAGGCCGTTCGTCAGGCCGAGTGAGGGTGCGCGAGCGCCTGTCAGATAATCCGCATTATCTGACAAATTGGAGGATCGCTCCTGAGACGACGTTCTCGGCGGCGACACCCCTTCAT
The DNA here is from genome assembly GCF_040654715.1 of Nonomuraea sp. NPDC050643. Classification (NCBI taxonomy): domain Bacteria; kingdom Bacillati; phylum Actinomycetota; class Actinomycetes; order Streptosporangiales; family Streptosporangiaceae; genus Nonomuraea; species Nonomuraea sp. NPDC050643. The sequence goes on from NZ_JBFAIM010000092.1 coordinate 17,618, forward strand.
TGCGTCCGCACCCGCGAACAGATCGACCGGCTGATCACCGACAAGCGCCAGTCGGCGGACAGGTGCCGGGCCCAGGTGGCGGCGGCCGCGGCTGTCCAGCGGTCCACAGCCGCGGCGTACTGTGCCGTGGGCAGAGGCTAGGTGGTCGTTCGCAATCGGGCCTCGGCGGCCCAGTGGGGTGCGTTCCAGTGGTCGGCGATGGTGGCGGCCTGGGTGAAGTGGGCGGCGGCCTCGTCGGTACGGCCCAGGAAGACGGCCAGTTCACCGAGGGTGTGGGCGACCGGGCGCAGCGCCAACGACAGGCTCGCGGCACCCGCCGGGGGGCCGTTGCGATGCGGAAGCAGCGTCGCGTAGATCTCCTCGGCGGCATCGCGGTCGTTCAAGACGACGATGGCCATCGCGCGCAACGTCGTGAGGAAGGTGAAGAAGAAGTCGGGACGGATCGGGCTGGGTGACGCGCGGACCTCGCGAGCCTCGGCGTCCAGGCCGTTGGCGTGGAGGGCGAGCGCGAGCAGGTCGGAGACCATGGGGCCGAGCACGGCGTGGAGGGCGCGAACGTCGTCCAGGTGCGCACCGAGCGTGCCCTCGTTCAGCCAGATCGTCGCCAGGGCGAGCTGGTGAAAGCCCGTGTGCACCGATCCGATGCGCCGCATGCCCTCGTCGGCCTTGATGTAGAGGACCTCGGCGTCGGCGAGTCGGCCTTCGATGAGCGCCAGGCCCGCCAGCGTGATCTCCGCGACGGCGATCGCCTCGCGCATCCGGTAGGTACGCGCGAGTTCCAGGGCCTCGGTGATCACTCGGTGCATGGTCACCGGGTCATTGGCGGCGGCGGCGACGCCGGCATGGTTGAGCAGCCCGGTGACGCGGTAGACCGGCAGGTCGTGCTCGGTGCCGATCTCCACGAGTTCCCGGCAGAGCTCGGCGTCGCCGTGGACTTCGGCCAGGATCTCGAGTGCCGCGGCCCGCAACCGGGGTTCGGTGGCGAGGTCGAGTGCCTCCTGCGCTGCCTCGACAACCGTCGGGTCGTCCTCGCCGACCAGTTCGTGCGCGTACGCCGTCAGGAGCCGGGACCGCACCGAAGGGGTCAGGTCACGCTCCAGCAGGCGGCTCAGGCGGTCGACGATGGGCCGGTCTACCGTGCCGTACGTACGGGCCTGCCAGGCGGTCGGCTCCGTCCACGCGGTGAATGCTGCGATCATCAGGTCGTCGCGGCCCAGGGACTCTGCGTACTCCACGGCTTCACGGCGTGTCTCGCGGGCGGCTGCGACGGCTCCCGCCCGGATCTGCGCGCGCAGCAGCCTGCCGAGCAATTCGACGCGTTCGTCCGGTCCGGTCGAGCGGGTGACGGCGTCGGTGAGGAGGTCGGCCGCCACGTCGTGGGCGTAGCGGGCCTCGGCACGTTCGGCGGCCTGGACGCAGTAGCCGACGGCCTTCGGTGAGCCGGCGCGCGCGTAGTGATGGGCCAGCGCCGCGATGTCGTCGGTGCCTTCAAGAGCGGCGGCGATCCGGGCGTGCATCCGGGTAGCACGCAATCTGCTGACGTCGGCGATGAGCGTGTCCCTGACGAGGGCGTGGACGAAGCGGATGAGGCCTGGGCCGGGCTCGTCGAGGAGCCCGGCGATGACGCCCGCGTCCAGGGCGTCCAGTACCCCGTCCTCGTCGGTGTCGGCGGCCTTGACGAGGACGTCCACCGAGCTTTCCCGGCCTGCGACCGCGGCCAGCCGGAGGACGGACACGCCTGCCTCGGGCAGGCGCGCGAGCCGGCGGCGCAGGACGTCCCGTACGCCTTCGGGGACCTCGGAGAGGGCGACCAGCGCGCCTTCGCCGTTCAGCAGCCGGGCGCTTTCGCGCACGTAGAACGGGTTGCCGCCGGTGCGCTCGGCGATCCCTGCGATGGTCTCCTCGTCGGCCTCGCATTCGGTCCGTACGAGCTCCGCGACGGCCTCGGCGTTCAGCCCCGGCAGCGCCAGGCGCAGGGGCGTGGCGCGCGCGAGGGAGGCCAGCGTTTCGGTGAGGTGCCCGCTCTCGTCCGCGCGGTACGCGGCGACGACCAGGATCGGGGCCCGCATGCCGAGGCCGCCGCCGAGCAGCTCCAGGGTGGCGGCGTCCGCCCAGTGCAGGTCGTCCAGCACGACGGCGACCGGGCGTTCCGCGGCGACCGCCGCGAGCCACTTCCACACGGCTTGGCGCAGGCGGAACCGTCCCGCGGTGGCGTCGGCGTTCACCGGCCCGGCGTCGGTGAGCAGCGGCGCGAGGTCGTCCGCGAACTCGCCCGGGAACGTGGTCGCGGCGACGGCTCTCAGCGCCTCGGTCCAGGCCCACGCGGGCGGCGCGCCGTCGACCTCGGGGCAGCGGCCGACGGCGACCAGCCACCCGTCACGTTCGAGCCGCCTGCCGAGGTGTTCCAGCAGCGTCGACTTGCCGAGCCCGGCCTCGCCGGTGACCAGGGCGATGCGGGCGCCGTCGGTGGCGGCCCTGGTGGCGGCCGTGACCAGTGCCGACATCTGTGCCTCGCGTCCGACGAACGGGGCCTCGACGATCGGAGCCGTCTCCGGGAGAGGGGCCGCCTGCGGCGGCGACGCGGTCAGCGGGGGCGCGGGCACGGTCGCGCGTAGGACGTCCGTGCGCTGGGTGAGGATCGCCTCCTCCAACGCCGTCAGGTCCGGGCCGGGGTCGAGCCCGAGCTCCTCGGCGAGGATGCCGCGGGCGCGGCGGAGCGTCGCCAGCGCGTCGGCTTGGCGGCCGCTGCTCCACAGTGCCAGGGCGTGCAGCCGCCAGCCTTCCTCGCGCAGCGGCTCGTCGCGGGTGAGCCGCTCGGCCTCGGGAACCACCGCGGCGGGGTCGCCGATGCGCAGACCCGCCGCGACGTGCAGCTCGGTGGCGACCAGGCGTAGCTCGTTCAGCCGGGCCGTCTCGGCGGCGGCCCACGGCTCGTCGGCGACCTCGGCGAACGCCGGTCCCTGCCACAGCCCCAGCGCCTCGGCGAGCCGAGCCTGCGCGGCGCGTGGGTCGGTGTCCGTACGCGCTCGGCCCAGCAGGCCCTCGAACCGCCACGCGTCCACCGCCTCCGGTGGCAGCCGCAGCGCATAACCCGGCGCCGCGCTCACCAGCAGCCGGGCCGGCGTGCGCGGCGGACGTCCGGGCTCCAGCAACCGACGCAGGTTGGACACATACGCCTGCAGGGACAGCAGCGCCCGCGCGGGCGGCTCCCCGCGCCACAGATCCTCGATCATCCGGTCGACCGGCACGACCTGCCCACGCGCCGCCACCAGCAACGCCAGCACGCCCCGCTGCCGCGGCCCGCCGAGGTGAACGGCCGCACCGTCTACCTCCGCTGCGAACGCGCCCAGCACCCGGATGAAGACCATGATCTGCACATCGTATGCGGATGTTCCAAATCGGCTCCAAGCCCCCTCCAAATACCCGGGAGCAGCCTGAACACATCACAACCGACCAAGGCTGGAACACCTCGACGACGAGGAGGCCACCCTCCTCCCGCTCGCGGCCAAGCACATCACCCAACAGGAGTGGGCCTCCCTGGGCGACCATCTGGTGAACAACACTCCCAAGCTCACCCTGCTCACGCTCTTGGGCGCCGTTCTGGAAGACGCGAACCCGGCCGAGCGCGCCATCGTCCTCGGCGGCCTGCCCGCCCCGGTCCGCGTCATCTGGAACGTCATCGGCCGCCCCCGCTACGCCCGCCACATCCGCCGTGTCCGCGGCTGAAACCCTGCCTGGTCTGAACACCAAAGGAGAACAACCATGTCGCTGAAGAAGCTCAACACCGTCCTGGCCACCGCCGTCGTCCTGTTCACCCTCTACCTCGGGTCGTCCTTCGTCCTGCCCCTCGGGACGTCCTTCCCGGGCCTGCCGAACTGGCCCTCTGGCGACAGCGGCTTTCCTGTCGTGAAGGGCAGCCGCGAAATCGCGATGGGCCTGGCCATGGGCATCCTGCTGGTGACGGGCCACCGCCGCGCCCTGGGCTGGGTCCTGCTGATGGTGGCCGTCGCCCCGTTCGGCGACATGGTCAACGTCCTGGCCCACCACGGCTCCACGGCCGCCGCGTTCGGCATCCACGGGCTGACCTCGGCGCTGATCGCGGTCACGGGGTTGCTGACCCTCCGCGAGACCGGCAAGGCGCGCCAGGCCCAAGAGACCGCCACCCCGGCGCCCGCCGCGCAGCCCGCCTGACGTCTCCGCAGTGCGGCACGGTATTCCTGCGCATTTGTGAGAACGCGAAAGGGCCGCCGGCCGGGTGGGGCGGCCGGGCCATCTGCTCCGCTTCGTCCACCTCTCCAGGGTGGGCCCGCTCCGCTGGTCGTGTCCAGGTCGCGACCGACGGTGTTCATCGGCGGCCGAGACCCCTCACCGCGCCAGAACAGGTCGTCGTACAGGAAGTACGCCACCGATTCGGGGGAGTGGCGACCAGGGCGTCGAGGTTGGAAAGTGGAAGTCGTGCCCGTGCCAGGAGAAGGCCTCGACGTCGCACCCGGCCCGTCCACGGCGATGCCGCCCAAGCCCGCAAGCCGGAATGTCAGCTATTCGGCGTGAAGGATTCCAGGGCCGCCATGGTCTCCAGGGAGAGCAAGCGCGCATTCTCCAAGGCCACGACCACCCAGCGGTCCTCTCGCCACACCGCGACGAAAAGCTGCATGGAAAAGCGCGTGGGCGGCGGTTCTTCCTCGCCTGGCATCAGGATGCCGACGCGGCCGTGGACCACGCCCACGGTCGGACTGATGATCCGGGCGAACGGCACCTCGCCCCGCACCAGCCGGGCACCCTTCATCACCGTGCCGATGAGCTCCTCGTGCGCCGCGATCATCTCCGCGCGGCTTCGGTAGATGGTGCCCTCGAGCTCCGCGAACAGGGCGTCCTCGGCGAAGTCGGCGAAGAAGCCGGAAACGTCCCCACGGTTCCACGCCTCGTACATGCGGCCCGGAATGGCGTGCAGCGCCTCAACCGATGGTTCCATGTGATCACCTTTCTGCGATTCGTGGACCACCATCCTCATCGCGTCGGGCAGCCGGCGCATTGACTGTCCGTGCACGGTGACCGGCGGTCAGCGCCGCCGCGTTGTAGCCGTACGTCGCCTTGAAGATCCTGCTGAAATACGCGGGATCGACGAATCCCCAGCGCGCGGCGACGGCCGCGACCGTCCGGTCGCTTCGCGTCAGGTCAGCGCGGCATCGCTCCAGACGGCGCTGGCGGATGAGGGCCGCGACGGTAAGCGGCTGGTCCTCGAAAAGCTTGTGGAGCCGGCGTACGGAGATGTGGTGTGCCGCGGCGATCTTGGCTGGGGCGAGACTCCGGTCGGAAAGCCGCGCTTCGATGTACCCGAGAATACGGTCGCGCAGCGCCTCGTCGGGGCCCGGGCGCACGTCGCCTAACTGCGCCTCGAGCGCCACCGAGATCAGCTCGATCACCGCGGCCGCCGACCGGTCCGCCTCACGGGCACGAAATCCGGACAGCGACCGCGCCATGTCGCGAGCCAGCGACGACACCAAGGCTGCCGGGCCGCGATCGCCTCTGATGCGCACGCCGGCCAGGCGGGCGGCGTCGCCAGGGCGCAGCCGCAGCTCCCGCCGGGGCACCAGCATGGTCACGTGGGCGGAGGCGGTGCTGGCGAACCGGACCGGTCGTGCCGGGTCGATGAGGACCAGGTCGGTCGGCCCGAGATCGGCAGTGCCCTGGCCCTGCTCGACACGCGCCCGTCCCCGTGCCATCAAGTCGATCTGCCACAGCTTCTCGTCTTCAGCGCGGGCGCACTGAGCATCGCGAAAGCACTCGCCCTCAGGCGTGACCAACGCGATCAGCTTGACAGGGCCGAGTTCGCGGGCCACGACACTGGCCTGGAACTGTCCGGTGTCATGCCGCCCACTGAGCACAGGCGGTAATCCGGAAGCCGCCAGCTTCTCCTGAAAAGTCTCGATGCCAATGAACACGAAATCCACGGTAATGCCGATCAGCGACCTCCAGCCGCCATCAGCCTTGCCCATTCCGGTTTCTCCGACCGTCCCGGCTTGTCGAGGTCGGCGAGTTTGCGCACGTGGTGGATGTGGAGTCCGGTTCGTGCGTCGCACATCTCGCATTTCCCGGCAAGGAGCCGTCGGATCAGCTCGTTCTTGCCGGTGCTCAGGATCGGCCTCCGGTCGAACAGGACGGCGGCGCGTCTGCGCCTGAGGGAGATTCCGCGGAAGCGGGCGACCCGTGCTTTCCGGCCGGGGCGCGGGACGGTGACCTCAAAGCACCGTCGCGGCCCCTCAGAGGTGGTTGCGACGGCCTGGTATTTCCGGGCCATCACCGCGACCAAGGAGCGGTGCTTGGCGGCCAGGGTCTTGAGCATCGAGATGGTCATCACCCATTTCAGCCGCCTGAGGCGGAGAACGTCCTGCGCCAGCAGGTAGTACTGGACCATGCCGCGGTACGCGGACCCGGACTTCGCGACGATCGAGTAGTCCTCGTCGCGGGTCAGCGGGCCGCGTGTCGCGGGCTTGCCTTTCCTCATTTACAAGGCGCGGTCGCCGACGGCCTCGAGATCACCATCCGCACCTCCAAGACCGACAAGGACTCGGCCGGCAAGACCATCGCCATCCCGCGCGGCAGCCATCCGCTGACCGATCCCGTCGTCGTCTGGCGCGACCGGCTCAGGAGGGCGCGCAGATAGGCGTGGTGAGGGATCCGGCAACAGAACGGGCACAGGTTCTGGTGATCGTGGAGCTGCGTTTCTGATGAACACTGGGGAGACCAGTGCCCGCGCTGCCATCATGGCTGACCGAACCGCTCTGGGATCAATTCGCGACTCTGCTGCCCGTGCGGTCGGCGTATCACCCGGATCATCCGCTCGGCTGCCTTCGCCTTGCGGATCAGCGACCGGCTTGTCTTCGACAAGCTGCTGCACTGGCTGCGTTTCGGCTGTTCTTACGAGGCGATCGCCGACACGGCATGTTCGGCCACCACGATCCGCAACCGTCGCGACGAGTGGATACGGCTGGGCGTCTTCGTCCGGCTCAAGCAGATCGCGTTGGAGTCCTACGACCGGATCGTTGGCCTCGTCCTCGATCAGATCGCGGTCGACGGCGCCATCACCAAGGCACCCGGCGGCGGCGAAGCCGCAGGACGCTCACCGGCCGACCGCCGATCCAGGCGCCGGCGCTGGCACGTCGAGCGCACCCACGCCTGGCAGAACGCCTTCCACCGCCTCGCCCGCTGCTACGAACGCCGCACCACCCTCATCGACGTCTTCTTCGACCTCGCCGACACGATCATCACCGTCCGCAGCCTCATCCGACGAGCATGGACGACCCACCGCTGGGACGAACGCCCGAACCGCTGCCCATGACCAAACGCCTATCCGCCCTCTAAATGAACCTCTACAACGGAAACTCCCAGAGGTGGACCGAGTCGTTGTGAGCACTACTAATGATCACCGGACGGCTGCCAAGATCGGCCACCCGCAGTCCGAACACCTCGCTGCCGTGCCCCTGGAGCGGCTGGCCCAGCAACCGGCGCTCGGCCAGGTCCCACACGCAGATGGTGCCGTCCCTCGCTCCAGTGACGGCGAACGCACGACCGTACACGGTGCCCGCGGTCAAGCAGCTGACTTCGCCTCCGGGCACGGTGAAGGGTTCGCCCCACTGGCTGGATTCGGGGTCTCCCAGCACGAGGCTCTGCCCGCCCGCTGCGACCACCCGCATACGACCGTCGACCGAGGCCAGGGCGAACTCGGTGGGCTCCTCGTCGAGGTCGTCAAATTCGACGAGGTGCCGCTCTTCCTCAATGTCCCACACCAGCACGCCACCGTCCCGGCCACCGGCTACCACGACCGGCCGGCCTGCCCACAGTCCCGCCGCGGCAGCGCTGCTGGCGCGCGACTGGCATTCCAGCTCCTCGATGTCCACGACAGAGTCATAAGGCGAGGGCTGCTCCGGCTCTGTCACCGAATCGTCCTCGTCGTCAAGGTCACCATCGCCGTCATCCCTGTCCTTCGGCTCGGCAACGGACGGGTCCCACAACTCCACGCCCCACGTGCCGACGAACCCCACGAGCAGCCTCGAACGGTCACCGAAGTCGGCTCTGACTACCGAGGCCATGCCGCCCTCTTGTGCGCTCAGCCGTACCTTGCCCGTCTCCAGGTCCCACATGGCGAAGCCTTGGTGGTCACCTCCGCCGCCGATCACGATCCGGCCCTTCACCACCGCGGCACCGAGCGCAGCGAGGTCCGCGCGGGGGAAGTCCTCGTCCGGCACGTCGAGTTCGAACTGAGTCCAGCGGTCGCGGGCCGGATCCCAGGTGCACGCAAGCCGGTCCATGCCGGGACTGCCGACGAGGATCAACCTGCCGTCGAGAGTGACGAGATCGAAGTCCATGATCTCGTGGCAGGACGGAGGCAGGCTGGAGATCAAGGGAGAGCGAACGGTCATGGCAACATCCTGCCAACCTTCTCTGACAATCGGCTCGCCAACGGTCTGCTCAGCACATCGATCCGGGCGGCGGCCAGCCGCCTGTCCGCGCGACCTCTAAGGCGCTTGACCAGGCCGGACACACCCCCGGAAGACTGCCTCGCCGCATCAACCGGCACGGCACGATCGGGCCCTCGCTCGGCTCTGATGTTAACGAACCGGCAGCGGTTCTACGGGTGGCATGTCCGAAGCTCGATCGCCGATTATCGAAAAGTCATATTCAGCGCGGTACGGCTCCGTCCTGCCAGCGGTAGAGGTCGCGCAGCAGGGAAATCTCGGCGCCGTGGTGGATCAGTTCCCTGTTGACGTGCAGGACGATGCCCTCCATGGGGGCCCGCTCGGGACCCACCGTGGGCGGATTCTCCAGGTCGGCGTCCGAGAGTTCGCGGACCCCCGCGTTCCATCTCCCGTACATCTCATCGAGCTGTTTTAGCGCCTCGTCAGCGGTCCCCGCGTAGGCGAATGTCTGGGAGTCGAGGTCCTGGCCGCCGAAGTGCCATCCGACCCGATAGCCCAGGCACGAGACGATGATGTGCGCCAGCCGCCAGGCAATCGTGGTCACCGGCGCCGGCACCGGGTCAGGGGACGCGAAGTCCATCGTCCACTCCGCCGAACCTACCGACATCGGTGCGGCCGACCTGCCACGTGGGCGGATGCTCCAGCAGTCGCGCACCGGCTCCCAGAAGTACTCCTCATCGGCAAGGCCGTCCAGCCGCGGCCGCAGGTTCTTGCGCCAGTGCCGGTCCAACTGCTCCGCGAGCCGCTCACTTCTTGTCATTTCGGCACACTACAGGTCAAGACCTGGCTGCGAGCGTCGCGGACGCCGTTGATACCACGGCATAGAGGCTGAACCAACCTGGCGGTTCGTAGAACTTCTCGAGCCAGTGCTGAAGAGGGTCTCTGGGACTCAGCCTGTGTCTGGAGTAGTCGCGTCGACGGCCGATCTCCGTGATCAGTCTGTCGTGAGATTGTCCATCGCCGGCCAGCCCTCGCCAGTAGGGGAGAGTCGGAGCCCAGCAAGAGCGACGATCTCCGGATAGGTGATCTCGCCGGTGGCGGCGGCGCGTGTTCGGGGGCCAGATCGTGGCGTTCTGAGACGCGGGTGCAGATGCTCTGCACCGGGCCGGTGAGCTGGACCAGCCCGGTGGCGACGTCGATCCGCGTGCCGTGCCGGTCATCCCTCGCGATCGCCTGCGCCGTCTCGTCCGCGGCGCAACGGTACAGGACACATATAGTATGTGGCATTAACTATCCGGGTGGGTCCGCTGGGGCGGCGCTACTTCACCACGCCGCGCAGATAGGTCAGCACCGCCAGCACCCGCCGGTTGTCGTCGGCGGTGTCGGGCAGGCCGAGCTTGGCGAACACACTGGCCACGTGCTTGCCGACGGCCGCCTCCGTGATCGACAGGGCGCGGGCCACGGCGCTGTTGGAGCGGCCCTCCGCGATCAGGGCGAGCACTTCGCGCTCGCGGGCGCTCAGACTGTGCGTCGGCTCGTTGACCTCCCTGGCCCTGGCCCAGGTCCGCTCGAACAGGTCGACGAGGGCGGTGAGCAGCCCCTGCTGCCTGATGACCAGGGTGCCCGGCGCGTAGGCGAACGGGGTCAGCCGGAGGAACGCCACGGCGTGGTCGAAGATGAGCAGTTGCTGGATCGGCTCGTCGACGACCCGGTGCAGGTCACCGGCGGCGTGCAGGTGCCTGATCCGGGTCGCCTTGTTCGGGTCCTCCATCACGCTGACGTGGACGATCGTGCGCATCTTCATCCCGCGCTCCAGGGCGTCGAGCACCCTGCGCCTGCTCGCCCGCTCCTCGGGCCCCTTCTCCGCCGACACGTACAGGGGGTGCAGGGCGCGCAGTTCGCCGGCCGCGGGGACGACCTTCGCGATCTCCCGGCGTACGAGCTCGTCGTCGTCCAGCCGCTCGACGTCGACGGGGATGCCGCGCAGCTCGCTCACCACCTCTTCCAGGCGGCCGACCAGCCGGGCCATCGAGACGTTCTCGTCCACATGCCTCCTCCGCAGGCCGCGCCATCCTCATATGACGCGGTCTTCCCGGAAATCCTGGCATGTGTTCCGCATTATCGGAGCACGCGGAACGCCGGCCGCCCCGGGGCGGCCGGCGGATCCTGACGGCTCACGTCATGCCGCGGCACCTGGGAAGTGCAGCGTCCAGCCGGGATCGACGCGGTGGCCGGGCCGAACTGGTTGCGGCCCTTGCCGTTCCAGACGTGCGGCGTGCCGGTTTCCTGGTGTACGGCGCCGACGCCTCGTCCGCGCCGTCGTGATGGGCTCGCTCGCCGTTGATCCAGGTGCGCCCCCCATGTCCGGGGCCTCGGGCAGTGCCGCGCCGGCCGCGGTCGTCCGTCGGGGGCCGGGCTGAACGACCACCTGGACGGGCGTACGGGGATCATCGGTGAAGGTGAACGCGTCCGGGCCACGCATCATCGCGATGTCGCCCGCGTCCAGGCGTACGGCTTCGCCGGCGCTGGGCACGACCCAGGGCGTCCCTCGCAGGACGGCGACGCGGTTGAGTGGCGCCCTGTCTCGCACCTGCACCGACCAGGGTGGGTTCTGGATGGTTCGCAGTACGAGCGTGTCTCTTGCCCTGGCTCCGTCGAGCAGGATCGAGAAGGGGTTCACCGGCTCAGGATAAGTCGCACGATCATGTGCCTGCGCGTTTCGACCATGGGCCCCTACCTTGGCGTTCTGGTGGACTGTGGAGCATGACAGCGACGACGCCGACCACGTTGGTCCTCGCGGGGACAGGCAAGACCGGACGCCGGGTCGTGTCCGGGCTCCGTGCGCGTGACATACCGGTACGTGTCGGTTCACGCAGCGCTGACCCGCCTTTCGACTGGCAGGACGACTCCACGTGGGAACCCGCGCTGCGAGGCATGGACTCCGCTTATGTAGCCTTTATCTTGATGCGGCGTTCCCCGGCGCGGCCAGAACCGTGGGCTCCTTCGCAGAACTCGCGGCGGCCTGCGGCGTTCGGCATCTCGTCCTGCTCGCCGACCGTGGTGCCGCCGAGGCCGAGCGGTGCGAACAGGCGGTGCGGGACTCGGGTACGGAGTGGACCATCGTGCGGGCGGGGTTCATCACGCAGAACTTCAGCGAGGCGTTCCTCCTCGAACAGGTCCGGGCCGGTGTGGTCGCGCTTCCGGTCGGCGACGTCGCGGAGCCCTTCACCGACGCGGAGGACATCGCGGATGTCGCCGTCGCGGCGCTGACCGAGAACGGCCATGCCGGCCGGATCCACGACGTGACCGGGCCACGGCTGATCACCTTCGCCGATGCCGTCGATGAGATAGCGAAGGTGACCCACAAGGAGGTTCGTTATCTGCCGGTCACGCCCGAGGGATTCGTCTCGTCGCTGACCCGGCGAGGCGTGGCGGCCGAGTACGCGACGCAACTGACCAGCCTTATGGTCGAGGTCTTCGACGGCCGCAGGGCCAATGTGACCGACACCGTCCAGCGCGTTCTCGGCCGGCCGCCCCATGACTTCACGGAATATGTCCGCGCAACCGCCGCGACCGGAATCTGGGATGCGCACGCCGAGTCCTCTGGTGGAGCCTGACCTGCTGGGGGAGTCACGACAAGGCTAGAGCCGGAACGCGGTCACTCCGAACGCTTGGCCGGTTGGCGCCGCCACCAAATGATGCCCAGCAGGAGCACCGTGCCGATCGCGGCGATCACCAGGCAGATCGCCGGTGAGAGCGAGGTGAGGTAGGCCAGCCCGGCGAAGAGCAACGGCGCGAAGAAGAGCCCGTCGATCACCGGGTGTGCCCGGGACCAGCGCGTCAGCCGCTCTGGCGGTAGCCAGCTGATGGCGGCGAGGGTTCCGTACGTGATCGCGGCGATGACGGCCATGACGACGCCCCGCTTGTCGTACATCCCGATCGTGATCAGCACGGCGACAGGAGGGAGGATGACGCGAGGCAGCCACCGCAGGCTCCGGCCGGCGGCGCTCGGCGGCGCGGCGTCTTCGCGATCGGCCACGCGTTCAGGGAACACCGCCAGAAAGCGGCCGTCAACCGAGGGCGTGCCGAGCGATCCCGTGCTCGGCATGTCGACCCTGATGGACCACTGGACGACAGCCGAGTCAGCCAGCTGGAACCGGCGCCTGTCCGCGCTGGTCTCCTTCACCACCTGGGCCCAGCGCCAAGACCTCCCCGCGACCCACCTCGGGCGACGCAAGACCACCCGCCGCGGCGACCGTGCCATCCCCCGCGCTCGGCTGGAGACACTCCGGCACCCGCCGCGTGAGCGAGCCCTGTGGCGCCTGCTGGACGAGACGGCGGCCCGGGCCGAGGAGATCCTCTCTCTCGACGTTGCCGACCTCGACCTGGAGTACCGGCGCGCCCGCGTCGTCTCCAAGGGCGGCGCCAACGAGTACGTGCACTGGGCCACCGGCACAGCGCGCCTGCTGCCCCGGCTGCCGTGGGGCGGAACTGGACCATCGCCGTGTCCCGGCCGGCTGTCGCTACCTTGCCGCTCAGCAATCAGGAGCGTTCGGCAGATGATCCCCACCGTTCACCTGGAACAAACTTGTCGAGCGAGAAACGGCTGCGCGAGGAAAGCGGCGATGGTCATCTTGGGCAGTCAAGCGAACTAGCTGGTCAGCCGCTTGAAGGTCTGTCAGGCACGTCAGGCAGGTGGGTTCGGCGCGGTTCCGTTGATCTTGCTTGGTGACCAGCAAGCGAAGACCCCGGCAGCGGCGGCTGGCGGGGTCGTGATGGTCAGAGTGGTGCCGGAGTTTGGTCACCCGAGTTGGTCGGCCCCCTTCAGAAGGCGCCTGCGCCCTGCTGGCGATCCTGAAGGGAGGGGACGCGCTGGCACTCTCTAGTGGAATTGCGATCTTCGTGGTAGCGTCCGCCGCGTTGATCATGTTCCCGATCAAGGAGATACGATGCGGAAGATACTGGTCACGCTCGTCGCTGCTGCGGTAACTGCTGTGGTCTTCGCTCAGCCGGCGCTTGCAGGAAGTTGCCTTCCCACCTGAAGGTTCGGATGCTGACCTCGTCAGAGATGCTCATGTCTGAATTCATTCACTTCGGTAGATGATCTGCGGAAATCGTGAAGGGCTTCCCAACGACGCGGGAAGCCCTTCGGCTTGCTGGGGGACTCGCGCGAACGTGACAGCCGGACAAACAAGATCTCTCGTGCTGCTGGAAGATCTTAGAGAGCGGTTCGAGAGTTCATGCCTGCCTGGTGGGCGTGGCTCTGCTGGGATAGCGGCGCATCCCTCGGTCGGCGGCCACCAGGGCAGATACGAGATGCGGGAAATCGTCAACGCCCTGCTGTACCAGGGTCGCACCGGCCGCCAGTGGAGCATGTTGCCTCATGACCTGCGGCCTCGGAGCGCAGTGGTGTACTACTACACCGCCTGGCGCAGGGACGGTATCGACAAGACCATCCATGACGGGGTCCCGGTAGCAATGTCGTCCGGGTTCCGGGTCAGCGGGACCCCCATGATTGCGGCGTTGTTGACCAGGATGTGCAGAGGGCCTGCCAGGCGGCGGCGAACGCCGCCACCGACACCTGGTCGGCGAGGTCCAGCACGGCGACATGTACCTGCCTGTTGCCGGTGCCGGCGACGATGTCGCGTGCGGTGCGCTCGCCAGCGGCCGGTCACGGACCAAAACCGGCTCTCGGCGGGTGGCATGCTCGCGCGCACCATGAGCTGGAGCGACACTACTCGTTTGGGTCGTGTGCCGCGATTTCTTACCAGCTTCTTACCAGCGGGCCATCTACCGGAGGATCCGTACCTCCGCACCGGGTAGATCGGACCACCAGCGGTCATAGCGGCGGTAAACCCCCGGCTCGCGGTCGGTCAGCAGCGCCGCCAGCGCCTGCGCTTCGGCGGCCAGTTCGTCCCACACCTGGCCGGGCAACGGATGGAACGCGGTGGCCTCGATCCCATCCCCGGCCGGTCGCCACACGCCGGCGACATAGCCGTCGACCAGGAGCGTCGGCAGGACATCGCCGTTGGTTCGGGTGACGAGCCTGCGATACTGCGGCGGGATGACCCGGCTGCGGTCGGCATGGGCGAGCAGGACGTTGTCCCACATGGGCAGCAGCCGTGCCGGGGCGGGCGTGTCCTCGGCCGGGCGAGGCGTGCCTGGCAGGTCGAACAACTCCGAGCCGTCCGGCCCGGTCAGCCGCTGGAGTGTGCCTGCGAGGGCGTCTATCGCGCCGCGGGCGCGCTTGCGGGTCACCAGCGCGAATTGCGCCACGTCGACAGCCGATGCCGGGCCGAACCCCTCCAGATAGCGCAGGACCAGCCTCTGCAGAGCCTGGTCGGCTTCCGCTCCGAGCGTCGGCGGGATTCCGGCGGCGACGTAGGCCGGGCGGGCGCCGAACGACCACGGCGCCCCGGTGGCCGCGTGCAGGAGCGGCGCGTAGGTCCGCAGCGCCCACCACACGCCCTTCGGCGGAACGCCGAGCCGCTCTTGGATCCATGACTGGATCTCGTCCGCGAACCGGGGTTGGTCCGCGAAGGCCAGCAGGTCGCCGACCAGTGCGTCAGCGTCGGCGGGGGTGATGCCACTGCGCGTGAAGCGCGGGTCGCCGAGCCGGGCGCCGCGCAGCGAGGGCTGCATCGCCTCATGGAGGTGGGGGTGGTCGTCGGCGTGAACGGCGTGCAGCGTGATCCGCAGGAGCGTGGCCTTGACGATCTTGCGGTCGGTGAAGGCGGCGTCCAGGTCGGCCGGGTCGAACGCGGTGATCCGATTCCATAGGGCCAGGTACGGTGAAGCCGCATGTTGCGCCTGCAGGGCGACCATCCGGCGCACCGCCTCGGCGACATCGAGGGCCTCCCGCCCCAAAAGCAACTGGCGGGCGAGGGTGGACCGGTTGAGTTCGCGCGCTGTGAGCATGCCGTCATTCCTCCTCGACCGGCAGGGTCGGATAGTCCGTCATGGGATACAGGCCGACGGCGAATCCGTAGGTCGTCTCACCGGAGCGAGGCATCAGGTCGAACTCCTGCACGAGGTCCTTGATCCGGTGCCAGAACTCGGTCGCCCGATCCGGCGAGATGCGGGCATGCCGGATGAACGCGTGCAGTTGGTGAGCCTGATAGGCCGCGGCGGATTCCTTGGCCGCGACCTCGAAGTCGTTGAAGTCCAGCGGCAGCGGGCCGCCGCCCGGAGCTTGGCCGACGCCGACGTAGAACATCCGGGCCGTGCGGCCGTAGTAGCGCTCGTCGATCGCCCGCACGCGCCGGGTGCGTACCACGTACAGCAGCCCGGCCTCGGCCAGGACGTTGACGTGGTGCGCGACCGTGCTCTTGGGCCGTTTGACCGCGGTGGCCAGCTCGGTCACGGTCGCGGCCCGCTCGTGCAGGAGGCCGAGGATCGTGGTCCGCAGCGGATCGCCGATGGCCCGGACCTGCTCCGCAGTGGTGAGCACGATCGTGTCGGCGAGCTCGTAGTCGGGAACAGTGATTGACATATCCAGATTAATCTACCATCTTCGACTGTTCGGGATATCTGGTTCATAGGAGGCGACCGCATGGCGGAGATCTTGCTGTTTCACCACATTCAGGGGCAGACAACCGGGTTCCTCGCCTTCGCCGACGAGCTACGCCAGGCCGGGCACACCGTGCACACACCGGACCTCTTCGCCGGGCGCACCTTCGCCCGCCTGGACGACGGCCAGGCCCACGCCGAGAAGATCGGCTTCGACAACCTTCTCGAGCAGGGTGTCCGCACTGCCGACACCCTGCCGAACGAGATGGTGTACGCCGGCTGGTCGCTCGGTGTCATGGCGGCCCAGACGCTGGCGCAGACCCGGCCGGGGGCCCGCCGGGCGCTGCTCATCGAGGCCTGCCTACCCGCCTCAGAGTGGCCGGAGGAGCTGCCCGTGCAGGTCCACGGCATGGACGCCGACCCCTTCTTCGCCGGCGAAGGCGACCTTGACGCGGCCCGCACCCTGGTCGCCTCGGCCAAGCACGGCGAGCTCTTCGTCTACCCGGGCGACGGGCACCTGTTCGCCGACGCCGGCCTGCCCTCCTATGACGCCCACGCGACCGCGCTGCTCATGCGCCGCGCGCTCGACTTCCTCGGCCGAACCGCACCATGACGGACAGGGATACTGCCTCAATGGCTGCTGAATACGCCCAGAGTGACCAGTTCCGTGGTGCCCGCATTCACCTGTGCGACCTTGCCGGTCTAGAGATCCGCGATTGCGAGGTCAGCGGTCTGAAGATCGTCGACTGCTATGGGAGCGACATCTACCTCGGTGGCGACTTCGAGCGTCTCGTCGTCAACGACGTCGACGTGACCGCCTACGTCGAGGCCGAGCTCGACCGGCGGCACCCCACGCGGGTGCTGGCGCGTGACGCCGCGTCCCCCGATGACTATCGGGCTGCTTGGGATGCCATCGAGACGCTGTGGGCGACGACGCTCGACTGCGCCAGGCTGTTGCCCGAGGCCAAGCTGCACGAGCAGGTCAACGGCGAGTGGTCGTTGGTCGAGACCCAACGGCACCTGCTGTTCGCCGGCGATGCCTGGCTCGGCAATGCCGTGCTGGAGGAGGAAGCGCCGTACCACCCGTTGGGCCTCCCCGGCGGCGGGATGCCGCCCGACGCCAGGGCGAAGCTTGGTCTCGCTCTCGAAGCCACCCCGACGCTCGACGAGGTGCTCGCGCCGCGGCTCGCCCGCATGGCCACGATGCGGCGTGTCGTGGACGGGCTCACCGAGGCCAAGCTCGATCGGGTATGCGGTCGCAAGCCGGCGGACCCGTATCCCGACCAGGAGTACGTCGTGCGCCGCTGCCTCAAGGTGGTGCTGGAGGAAGAGGCCGAGCATCACCGTTATGCGGTGCGCGACCTCGCCGTACTCGAGGCCGGTGCCTGAACTGGCGCTGACCCCGGCCGGAAATGACCTCCAGTTGATCAGTGGGTACGGCGGCGGGGTGCCAGGACCTCGGTGGCCAACGGCTGGCCCATCGGCGCGATCAGCGCTCACGCCGTGCAGGGGTCACGGGCCACCGCACCGTGGGCGCCGGCTTCGAGTCGAACCACCTGTCCGGTACGGCCGTCGCCCGGCCGCGTTCCCGCTGAAGGGCGCGGAAGGGCTGTGGCCGTACGAGGAGCTCATCGTCCGGGACATCCTCCTCGACTGCGCGGGTACGGTGCGCTGGGTTGCGGACCTCACACCGGTGAAGGTCTCGCACTTCCACATCGACGTCCCTCCGGGTGACCGGAGGCTGGCCGCGGCCGCGAAACGGCTGCGCGCGGACCCGCCCGCCACGGCGGCGCCCCTGGCGGGAGCGGCCACGGATCCGGGGACACCCGCGCGGCGCGCCCGCGCCCGTGATCTCGCCCGAAACAAGCCGGCTGACTCCTGCCGCAACATAGACGCGAGGCAGGTCCACCGCGGCAGCGCGGCACGGCATCCCAAGGCGGCGGCACCGGGGCGGTACGGAAGACCCAGGGACCCAGGTGTCGGGGATGCGTGGAGCGACGGTTCTCGGCAGTCGCGGCGCTTATCCCGAGCCCGGCCGCGCCTGCAGCGGCTTCGCGATGGACTTCGACGGCTTCCGCCTCGTGCTCGCCCACTGGCCGGACGGTCGGCTCGACGCCGTCGTCATCACTCACGAGCACCCCGACCACTGTGTCGACCCGCACACCCTGTTCCGGATCCGGCACGCGCTCCCGGTTCACCTGCGCGGTCTACATGCTGTCCGAGGGGGAAGGGGGCTTGAAGAACGCGGTGGTCGGCGCCGCGGACAAGGGCGGGAGCGACGGTGCGGCGGAGGCGGCGCCTGCAGGTAGAGCGGCCTGACGGCGATGATGTGACCTTGCTGGGCGCCGGGGGGTCGGTGTTGGTCATGCCCGGATCACAGCCAACCCGCCGACGGGGTTGAAGGTATGCCGGATGGGTCCGGATCTGTGAGGCTACGCTGCCGGTGAGCGGGGATCTGGGCCGATCCGTCCGGGATCCGGATGACGGAAATTGCTTGTCGGGACGGGAAAGGCTTCCATGGCGTTGTGCGGATGCCCGGCGTCTCTGACACTGTTCTCCAGGATCGGGCAATCGGTATGGTCAGGAACGTGCACCTCCCCATCCACTTGAAGGAAGGGACATGCCACCTCGTTCTGGCGGCGTGCTGAGGATCGTCTTCACCTCCGAAGATCTCGCGCTCACCCGGCCGGCGACCCGGACCGACCTGCTGTGGGAGATGCTGGGCAGCCTGCACCGGCTGCAGGCCCGCGACGGCGGGCCGACCATGACCGGCTGGCGGCGGCAGGCCCGGGCCCGGCTGGCCGAAGCCGGCCTGCTGACCTCCGTCCGCTCCCTGCTGCTGCCCCTCGCGCCCAGAGGGCCGTACTTCCCCGACTTCCTCACCCCGATCGAAGCCCAACTCGGCGACGAGCAGGCCTTGCACGCGCTCACGGACACGCCCGGCACACGGATGCGGGCCGAGATGGAGCTGCTGCGCCGCGGCGCCGGCCTGCCCTTCGCCGGGCTAGCCGACCTCGCCCGGGGGAGTCCGCAGGCCATCAAACGGCTCGGACAGGCCGTGGCCGGCTACTGCGAGGCGGTGCTCGCACCGCACCGGCCGCAGGCCGAGCCCGCCCTCGCCCACGAGCGCGCCGTTCTGCAACGGCACCTCGTCACCGGCGGCGCCGAGCAACTGCTCGCCCACCTGCCGCCGGCGATGCGCTGGCGCCCGCCCGTGCTGGAGGTCGACTATCCGGCCGGCCTGGACCGGGAGATCCACCTGCGGGGGCGGGGGCTGACGGTGATCCCGTCGTACTTCTGCCGGGGCAACCCGGTGGCGCTGGTGGATCCAGCGCTGCCGCCGGTCCTGGCCTACCCGATCCCGCGCCGCGCCGCCCCGATCGCCGCCGCGACCGCCGCCGGGGGAGAGGTGTTGGCGGCGCTCCTGGGGCGGACGCGAGCGGAGATTCTGAGCTGTGTCGTCCAGGCGCCCGGCTGCAGCACCGGCGAACTGGCCCATCGGGCGCGGGTCTCGCCGTCCACGGCCAGCGAGCACGCCCACGTGCTCCGCCAGGCCAACCTGATCGCCAGCGTCCGGCAGATCAACCTGGTGCTGCACTATCCCACCGAACTGGGTGCCGGACTCCTCGCAGGGCGGCCCGCCCGCGTACCAGCGTCTTTCGGCGGAGGCCGAATCACCCTCATCATCTGACCGCCATGCCCCGATGCTGGGGTTCGTCAGAGCCGGAGGAGTACGTACGGGGGCGTCATACCCGCGCCGACTTGTCCGGCCGGCCGAGAACCCGACGCAAGGGAGACGCACCATGCGCGTACCACGCACCAGGAAAGCCGCCGCGGTGATCATGGCCGCGGCACTGATACCGGCCGCCCACCCGGTGACCGCTCATGCGAGCTCCTCCGAGAGCGGCGTACGGGCTCAGGCTCCGGCATGCGTGGGCGATGGTCCCTTCATGTACAGGAACTTCAAGTCCGGGAAGGTCCTGTCGGCTCAGGGCGGCTTTGGCACCACGGTCGTCCAGGACACCGAATGGAGCCCCCACCCCTTCGTCCTCTGGCAGTACTGGTGCCGCATCCCCGACGGCCTTTATCGCAGCTACGAGAACATGCAGTACAACCTGAACATGGGAATCAGTGGCGGCAGCACCGCGGCCAACGCGTCGGCGATCCTGGCGAACCCGGCCGGCGACATCAACCAGGACTGGCTGCAGCGTGCCGACAGCCGCTACCCGGCAGGCGTCTTCGCACTGGTCAACCGCAAGAGCTCGATGTGCCTGGGCATTTCCAGCGCCTCCATCGAGGATGGCGCGCGGGCCGCACAGTTCCCCTGTGACGGGAAGCTCAACCAGGGCTGGTCGGAGGTACCCGTACCCGGATGGTGAAATGTCAGGGAGTCCTCGGGATGCGGAGAGCTCAGCGGAGGACTCTCATCGGCGCGTACAGGTGGGCGGGGTGACCACCGGTTGGCCGCGCCCATCACCTGCATGATGGCCTTCGGACGACTGGCTGAGTGCAGGAATTGGCGGTACGGCCTGCATGCCGGACCCTGACGGGGTTGTCACGTTCCGCATGGGATGGCAGCGGCCGGGGTGGGTGCCCGCTAAACCCCGGGGGAAAGCGGTGCGCTCCCAGCCGGTCACGACACTCCAGCCGGCACCCGTCCGGCCTTCCCCAGTCTGTGGCTCCCGGATGGGACGGGACCCCTTGGGCTTGACCTCGGGCTTCGCACCCACGGTTACCCATGGCGCACGACGAGGTGGGGACAGTCCTTGCGCACTGGACCGGATACTACGCTGTCGACCTCCTTCAGCGATTCTCACCATCTCCATGCGACTTCGTGTCACACGTCGTGGTCGTAGCCGCGATCGGCGAGCACTGCGTCGGGGCGCTGGCGGGGTCGGCCGCGCTCGCCGCGCACCTTCGGGATGGCGTCCAGCAGCGGGCGCAACGGGGTGACGTCGTTGCGGTTGGCACCGGTCAGGATCACCGCGAGCGGAATGCCGGTGGCCTCGGTGATCAGGTGATGCCTGCTGCCGGCCCGCCTTCGATCGACCGGGACCGGACGATCTGCGCCCCCCTTTTAACGCTCTGATCTGCGAGGAGCCCACCGCCGCCCGCGGCTCTCAGCCGATCGAGCAGCACCTCGTGCAGCCACTGCCACACGCCGGCCTTGTTCCACTCGGCCAGTCGCCGCCAGCAGGTCATGCCCGAGCCTCTGTTAGGCGCTCCAAGCGGCTCCCGTTCCATCCGGGAACGCGGGCGAGGGGAAGGCCGGACAGGTGGGCCTGGTCGAAAAAAGGCGCGAGCGGTGGTCGAAGATCGGGTGTCGACCGTGAGAGCACCGCTGGCCCCGAGGTAGAGAGGGCACCCGACCCGGTCGTGTCTCGCGCGAGTAGAACGTGGCAACCCCGTCAGGGGCCAGCCCAACGCTGGTAGGCCGACCGTAGGGAAGGCTGAATCCCCGGGCGGGTACAGGATGTCCAAGAAGAGAATGCCGGTTGAGCGCTTGCGAATTTCCATCCCGGCCATTTGAGGAATGCTCATAGAGCCGCCGCGCCCACGAATATGGCGCCCATGTATTTAATATATTCCGCCTGCTCATAACCTTTTCAGGATTGACCATCCAACCAGGGAGCATGATGCGCAAGATCCTCCTCGTCATCGCCGTCGCCATCGCCACTGCTGCAGCAGTGGCAGGACCTGCCGCAGCTCAGGTGATGTGGTAGCCCTAACACTGTGGCCAGGAGTCCAGGTGCCGGAGAATCCCGCACCCGGACTTCTGCATGATCAGAAGTCGATCAGCCCGCGGTTACGGAGGTCGTGGTCAACGCGGCGACCCCAATCCTCATACCGTGGCTCGACCAGGTCGACGCCGTGCTCTGGGCAGGTCTGCCCGGGCAGGAGGGCGATCACGCCGTGGCGGCCGCGCTGCTCGGGGACATCGAGCCAGCCGGCCGCCACCCCGGTCGAGGGCAGGCTCGAATACACCGAAGGCGCCTTTGCCGGCTACCGAGGCCACGATCGCGGGCCCGCGCCGGAGTTCTGCTTCGGACACGGCCTCGGCTACTCCACCTGGGAATACTCCGACGCTGCGATACTCGACGGCCAAGGCCGCCGCCTCGCTGCGACCGTCACCAACACGGGCGGCCGGACCAGCCGCGAGGTCGTCCAGGTCTACTTCCGTCCCACCGACGTCCGGCTGCTCTGCAGGTAGCAGTTCGCTTTGGCGAACGGCACGGCGATCCCGTTGTCGGGCAGGAATACTACCAGCGTGTCGTCGGCGGCGCCGGCCGCGTCCAGCGCGTGCAGCACCTCGGCGACCACGTCGTCGCAGCGGCGGGACGAGCTCAGGTACTCCCGCGCCACCTCGGGCAGCCCGGGGAGGAACCCGGGTACGTCCCCGACGTCGTCGGCCGGCCCGAAGACCTTCGACGGAGCCGGATACATGGCCCGCGCTTCGGCCGGAAAGCGGTCCAGCTCATCCTGGTTGCCGGAGTACGGACGATGCGGATCGTGCGCGTTGGCCATGAGGAACCAGGGCCGCCCCTGCGCGGCCGCCTCGTCCATGAACTGTCGTGACGCCTCGCCGTAGGCCTGCGGATCGCGTCCCATCCCGAGCTCGCGCATGCCGCGGGTGAATTCCCAGCCGAACGCCTCCACTGGCTGCAGGTGCTAGACCTTGCCGAGGATGCCCGACATGTACCCGGCCTCGTACAGGAGCCGGGTGAGGACCGGCACCTCGGCGGTGATCGGCTCGAAGCCCTGCGCGCCGTTGCGGTGCGGCCACCGGCCGGTCATGATCGCGGAACGGCTGGGCTGGCACACCGCGATCGCCACGTGCGCGCCCGAACGTCATCCCCTCCGCGGCGAGCTGGTCCAGGGCGGGGGTCACCTCCGCCGGGGCGCCGAAGCAACCGGGGGTGTCACCGCCCATGTCGTCTGCGGTGATCAGCAGGATGTTCGGTGGCGTGATGCCTCCTCTACGGCCGCTCAGTTCAAGGGTGGCGCGGACGTCACCCAACCCTCGGGCGAAGATGATCCGCCCCTCCGCGGGACACGAGTAGACACCGCGTTCGTGTCGATGATCGACCTGTTCCCGACGCTCTGCGCAGCGGCGGGCGTGCCGGAGCCGACGGGGCTGGATGGGAAAAGCATGCTCCCGCTGCTGCGCGGGAACGGCAGGACGGCCGGGACACGGTGTTCACGGTGTTCCGCGAGACGGCGGCGAAGGGCCGGTTCGAGATGACCTGCCGGCAGGACGACCGGTTCGGCTACATCTGGAATGAGTGGTCCGACGGAGCCCGGGAGTACCGGGCGGAGAACATGATGGGACGGACCTGGCCGGCGATGCTCGCCGCCGCCTCCAGCGACGAACGGCTCGCACAGCGTGCCCGGTTCTGCCGGCACCGTGTTCCGGAGGAGCTCTACGATCTCCGCGCCGATCCGCACTCGCTGGCCAAGCTGGCCGAGGATCCGAGCCATCGGGAGGGGCTCAAGGCCGCGCGGCGGCACCTGCTCGCGTGGATGGCCGAGACCGGCGATCCGCTCCTCGACACGTACCGCGGGTTCCTCCAGGACCTTGAGCAGCGGGTCGTGCGGTAAGCGAGGCCCGCTGCCGCACATCGCGCCGTCAAGACCGACGCTGAACGGCTGCCGGTCATCTCGGGCTTCTGCACCGTTCCCAGAAGTCCATCGGGAAATGGTTCGTTCCACCAAAAAATAGGGTCTGGCGTGGCATCTCTTTGTGATCTACCTTCCGGACAAACGATCAACGTGGTCGCCCGACGCGTGACCCTCAGGAAGGGTAAGACTTCATGGTCCGGACGATTCCGCGGCTTGCCGCTGTCGCCTCACTCTTCATCGCCAGCCTCGCCATCACACCCACGACCGCCGCGTGGGCGGCGTCCGCCTGCTCCTCGCCGCAAGAGAAGACCTTCTCCCTGCCCGGAAAGCCGGACGTGTGGGTGGGGGCCGAAATGTGCATCTACACCAGGGGTACGGGCAACAACCAGAAAACGGGCATGCTCAGCATCAACTGGTCAGGGTCGTTCCTGGGCGGCAAGCGGTTCGACAAGTTCGTCGCGGAGGTACGCGTCGAGCGCAACGACATCATCTACGGGAACGAGCTGTGCGACTGGACGAGCGATCTCAACAGCATCACCGACTCCGAGGGCGTGATGTGGGACTGCTACGCGTACTACAACTCGTCTCTCAACGGCGGGTGGACCGCCGACGGGAGGATCATCTATAACATCAACAACGACGGCAAGGGCGACTACGTCTGGAACCTCACCGGCTCACCCCGGGTCGCCATAGCGCCGGACGGCACTGAGACCCTGGAGCCGTCGGCCGAGGCGCCTTCGGTCGAAGAGGCACCCGACGATCCGACCTCCTGAGCCCCGACCGGGTGCGTGACAGAGCGTCCGGAACAACCCGAGATCGCGAGCTGCGGGCGGTGGCGATCCTGGTCTTCAGGAGTCGAAGAACTCCTCCACCCGCTCCGGGGTCGGTGGCGGCAGCTCGGCCGGGGAGTCATCGCCGACATGTCGGGAGGCGTTGAACCCAATCCATCGGGCGGACCAGCCGCACCCCGAACGCGGCCTCGATCTCGACGCCTCGCGGACCTGCAAGAACCGGTGAGACCGCAGCTCGACGACTACGAGCCGGGCCTGCTGCCAGGCATATAAGTGACGCCCGCGATGGGGTGACAGAGCAGGGGTGGTCCCGAGCATCGTCGAAGCGGACGCGCAGGTAGGCGTCGCAGAACCCGATGGTGGTGCCGGATGGGACATGTCCTCTTCAGCAGGCCACCTTGCCCGCCTGCCGGTCGCCTCCATCGCTTCCGGCGGCCGTGGTGGAGAACTTCAACAGCTTGCCGCGGCGGACATCGAGCCGGCTACTCCGCCATTTTGAGGTGGCGGTCCAGGTCGTCGAGGGTCAGTGGCTGCCGGCGCAGCGGCTCGGAGGTGTCCAGCGCCGTGGCGTGGAGGCTGCCGAGGAACAGCTCCAACTGTCGGTTGGTGATCAGCTCGTTCAGTTCGCCGCCGATGACGGGCAGCGGGCGGGACAGCTTGATGACGCCGAGCCAGATGTCGATGGGGTTGATGCCTTGGCGGAGCCGCCCCTCCTGCTGGGCGGTGCGGGTGAGCTGCTCCATCTGTTCGAAGAGCTGGTTGCGTCGCGTCTTCAGCGTTCCCCCCTCGCCGTGCGCGTCCTCCTCCAGGCCGGGGAGCAGTACCGGCATGACGATGCTGAGCCGCAACTCCACCAGGCGGCGTACGAGCTGCACGAGAGCGCCCCAGGCGTCGGGGTGCGCGGCGGTGGCGCGGTCCAGTTCCTCACCGACCAGGGTCAGGTTGTCCAGGGCGACCTGCCGGACGAGCGTGTGGCGGTCGGGGAAGCGGCGGTAAAGGGTCGCGATGCCGATGCCGGCGCGGCGGGCGATCTCCTCCAGCGGCGCGTGGAGGCCCTGCTCGAGGAAGACCTCGCGGGCCGCGATGATGATCTGCTCGCGGTTGCGGCGGGCGTCCGCCCGCAGCCGGGTCGTGTTCTCGGCCAACCGGTACCCATCTCCTTGATGTGGAGGGAAACCCTTCGATTGTGCTAGCTTACCGTCCACAGAAACCGAAGGGTTTCCCTCCACTTCTTGAGGAGAGGCTGATGTCCCAGGCCACGACACCTGACAGCCGGAGCTTCCCGCTCCCGCGGCAGTGCCCGTTCGCCCCACCGCCGGAGTACGACCGGCTGCGCGCCGAGGAACCCGTCTCCCAGGTGCGGCTGCCCACCGGCGGCACCGCCTGGCTGGTGACCCGCTACGACCACGTCCGCACCGTGCTGAGCAGCCCGGCGTTCAGCGCCGACGGCACCCGCCCCGGCTTCCCCACGCTTCTGCCGGGGCAGGCGCAGGTCCTGCAGCGCCCGCCGTTCATCCGCATGGACCCGCCGCAGCACAGCTTCTATCGGCGCATGCTCATCCAGGAGTTCACCCATAAGCGCATCAAGACGATGCGGCCCGGCATTCAGGCCATGGTGAACCGGCTGCTCGACGACCTGCTCGCCATGACCCCGCCGGTGGACCTGGTCGAGGCGTTCGCGCTCCCCGTGTCGTCGCTGGTGATCTGCCAACTGCTCGGCGTCCCCTACGACGACCACGAGTTCTTCCAGAGCAAGAGCAAGGTCGGCGTGTCAGGGACCAGCACCGCCGAGCAGTTCGCGGCCGCGTTGGGTGAACTGCGCGCCTACATGGACGGCCTGATCACCCGCAAGCAGCACGAGCCCGGCGACGACCTGCTGAGCAAGCTGGTCACCGAGCACCTGGAGCCCGCCGGCGAGCTCCGCCGGGACGAGCTGCTCATGATGTGCCTGATGCTGCTCAACGCGGGCCACGAGACCACGGCGAACATGATCTCGCTGGGCACCGTGGCGCTTCTGGAACACCCCGACCAGCTCGCCGCCCTGCGGAAGAACCCCGAACTGCTGCCCGACACCATCGAAGAGCTGCTGCGCTACCTCAGCATCGCCGACTTCGTCACCACCCGGATCGCGGCCGAGGACACCGAGCTCGGCGGCATTCCGATCCGCGCGGGCGAAGGGGTCATCGCCCTGCTGGCGGCGGCCGACTGGGACCCCGCGGTGTTCCCCGAGCCCGAGCGGCTCGACGTTCACCGCGGCAACCGGCACCACGTCGCCTTCGGCTACGGCGTGCACCAGTGCCTCGGGCAGAACCTCGCCCGGGCCGAGCTGGAGATCGCGTTCGCCACCCTGTTCGGGCGCATCCCCACCCTGCGGGTCGCCGTGCCGGTGAACGAACTGCCCTACAAACACGGCAATCTCGCGTACGGCATCCACGAGCTGCCCGTCACCTGGTAGGTGGAGCATGCGGATCACCGCCGACACCACCATCCGCATCAGCGCCGGCATGTGCGCGCTCACCGCGCCAGAGGTCTTCGACCAGGACGACGACGATGGCCTGGTCGCGGTACTCCTACCGGCTGTGCTCGCGCGCGCCGCCGATGCGGTCGCCCAAGGGGTCGCAGACCGCGCTGTGAGGTGGCAGGTCGTGTGGCAGGTAGCGCCATTGGCAGCCGGTCCGGGCCTGGTACAAGATCGCGTTGACGATTTCCCGCATGTCGTAGTGGCCCTGATGCCCGCTGACCGAGGGGTGCCGGCCCTTCCACGAGATGATGACCGGCCGGATCAGCTCCCATCGCTCGTCGGACAGATCGCTGGGGTACGGCTTCCGATCGCTCATAACTCTCAGTTGAGCGTATTCACACGGAACGTCAACCTGTTTCTGGAAAATCCCAATAAATCCGCAGGTCCAGACCGCTCATACCGTCTCAAAACGTCCTCTGAGTTGTGGGGATTGACCGCTTTGAAGGAGAGGGCATCTCGTTGCGTTGTCGCCACCATGTGACCGCCCAAAGGATATGCGCGGTGCCGAGGACGAGAAGGACGACGACGCTGTCCACGTTCACCATCGCTGGGTGATGAGGACCCAATCGGGTTACCGCTTGGGAGATCAGTGCGATGTCCGCAGGGAGGGTAAAGGCAGTAAGGGCGGCCAGGCAGAGGATTGTTCCCATCACGAGGACGATGCTGTACATGCGCACCGCGTGGCGTTCGTGAGGGGGCAAGCTGAGGCTGGGGTCGGCTAAAGCCGGTCCGCGCCCAGTCGCCACCTTCCACGCCCGGCCGCGGATGTACTTGGCGTATGCCTTCCCATCACCGAACAGGTCACGGCAGCCCAGAAGATCTTGCATGACGAAGTAAGCATCTGTCCGCATGAAGACCAGAAGTTGGAACGAGAGGGGGACGACCGCCAGCACCACCACAGCTGACAGGATCCTGTGTGCGACCGCATTCTCCTCCGTCACGGCCAGGAGCAAGATTGCCAGAGCCGCGGTCGAGAGGTTGACAGCCATGCCGGCCAGATAGGCGGTCAACCGGTGCCTGCGCGGTGCGAGCTCGATGCCACTGATGTCGGTCTCGGCCACGAGGAACTGAAGGCGCGTACCCAGCCGGATACGGGCCTGCACACCAGTGGCTCGTGCGGTGACAAGGTGCGCCATCTCGTGGGTGAAAAGGAGGGACCATCCGCCGATGGCGCTCAGGGCCAGGACCAGGCTGCCGTGCGAGCTCCACAACAGGTCCTGATATCCGGGCAGCAACTCTGGTCGTATGACGAGCGTCGTCCCGGCGGCGAGCATGAGGCACCCAAACAGCGCGGGTAGAACGGGACTCAGAACGAAGCGGAGGTGCTCTGGGCGAAGGCGCGGGAAGGAAGGAGGCGAGGGAGGTTCGGATTGCACGGGGCGACAGTCGATCTCAGCCACGAAGCCCAACTCGACCAAGTCCCGCACAAAAGACAGCACGTCGAAGTCGCAGCCAGTCTTCCCGATGAGCCGTGCGGTGGTCTCCTCGATGGTGAGCCCTTGGCCAAGCAGTCTGAGTGCCATCTCACCGACTTGCGGAAGTACCACGAACTCTCGGGTCTCGAATCGGCCAACGATCCACTCGTCACGGTCTCGGCGCATCGCGAGATCGTGCAGACATATCCTGCTTGTCGGCAACAGGCCGAGGCTCACGGCGCATCCGGTTGTGCGCTGCCGCCGCACGCCGGGCAGCCCGGTCGGCGCGGCAGTCTCTCCAGCACAGGCTCGCCAGGCAGAGCCAAATTCATTCCGAACCGGAAGCCCGGCTCGATGGACGGCGCCCCAGTCAACAGGGCAAGCGCAGCGTGTGTGAGCAGGTTGCCCGTGAGGCCGGCAGACACGGCGTTGACGGGATGCCACGGCAATTGCGGTTCGAGCGCATCGAGGGGGATGCCGGCCGGCAGAGACGCTTGTGCCCGCTCGCCTTCCTGATCGTGAAGGCATTCCCAGCAGGCTCCCTGTCCCGGTGCGTAAACCCCGGCCGAAGCCAGAGGACCGTGATAGCCGCCGCTCACCCACGACACACCAGCGGCCAGGCAAGCTCGGTTAGCCCATCGTCTGATCAAGCGCGGCTGGTCGGCGCAGAGCGCGAGTAGGTCGTAGCCCGGCCGAAGCAACTCAGCGATGTCAGCTTGGCCGTCTACCCATCTCCGCTCACCGGTGATCTCCACATCGGAATTGAGTTCACGCAGGTGTGCTACCGCGCAGTCGACCTTGGACTTGCCGATGTCGTCCTCGCGGTAGAGGACTTGACGGTTGAGGTTGGAGAGCTCGACGTCATCAGCGTCGACACAGTGGAGATGGCCAACACCGGTCGCCACGAGTCCCTGAGCGACGGAGCCGCCTACACCACCGACTCCAATGAGGAGAACCCGCGATTCGCGCAACCCAACTTGGATGTCCCATGAATTTGCGCGCGGCATCGAATCGATCCAGCGGAAGAAGAGCATGCTACGGGAATATCGCTCCCGCTCACGGTCGGACAACTGCGCTGGTGGGCATGCGCCGAAATCCTCCAAGAACCCGGCCTCGAGAAGCTGCTGCATCGCCTCCGTAGCCTCGATCTCGGACACTTCCGGGTGTTCGCACGTCACGACGGTGAGCACATCGTCGGGTGACCTGGTCCCGTCCAGCGCGCTGACCAAAGTCCACAACCAGCCGCCGGAGTCCTCTATCTCCGCCCCAATGCCGTGGATCGTGGCAGCGATCCTGACATTGCCATCGAATGTGCGAAACGGGACATACTCCGGCTTGATCCGCGGCCTCAGCAGTTCCCTGGCCCGGACATGCGCACCCATCTTGCATCCTCCCGCATCGGGTACCGGATTTCTTGGATGATCTCAAACGGCCAGGGCTCTGCCCCGTCCCGGAAGAGTTGGGGGGGGGGGGGCCCCCCCCCACGGGGGGGGGGCGCCGCGCCCGCCGCCGCCCGAGGCGGGGGGGCGGGGCCCGCCCCCCCCCCCCCCCGCCGGGCGCCCCCCCCCCCCCCGCAACTCGGCGACGGTCACATGGCGGTCGAGCCGCTCGCATCCCCAGTCGTCTCCTTCTTGTCCAGTCGACGGATCTTGATCCTCGTCGGCTGGTTGCTGGTCATTGGCTGGTTGGTGGTCGACTTGTCTTCGTTCTTCCTCACGACCGTCTCCTATCGCCCAACGAGTTGTCGATGAAGCGATGATCTGTGCCTGCACTACAAAATCGCCACAAGACCGCCATAGAGCTGGTGCAGACACACCTATCGCCACGAGCCAGGAGGTCGATTTGGGGAGCTTTCCACCTCATTGGATCGGCTGATGGTTCTGTCGGTAGTTGGTGACGTCAGTTGTTCGTGAAAGCTGACGGCACCCGGTGATGGCCCAGAAAGATGTTCGCGAATTCTGACGTCATCATCGGGGTTGCGGCGTCAAGCTGGATGTGCTCAGTAAAGGAGCACCCCCGATGCCGTCTGGTCAGTCGAAGGTCGAGTTGTACGCTGCGCTGCGGCGCGACTCCCGCGATGGCATGTCGAACCGGGTGTTGCAGTGCAAGTACGGCGTCACCTGGAGCACGGTCAACAAGGCCCTGACCTCGGCTTGGCCGCAGCCACGCACGACAACCGCTTCGGCGGGGCCGTCGAAGCTGGATCCTTTGAAGCTGCTGATCGACGAGATCCTGCTCATTGATCTGGACGCGACCAGGAAACAGCGCCACACCGTCACCCCGGATCTACCGCCGTCTGATCGACGAGCACTCCTCGTCCGAGGCGTTGCGTTGACCACCTGAACCCGCACCGATGAGAGGGCGCAAGCGTCCTGCGAGCAACCGCGCGGTCCGGCCAGGGACTGAGAGTCCGGTGTTTATACCTTGCTCGCGACCACCATGTAGTTCTCGGCCTCAAGATCGAACGTGCTCCGTTCCGTCTGGAGTCCGACCCGGTGCAACTCGACTTCGAGTTCCTCGTACCGGTAGGGCCAGCAGGACAGCAGTTCTGAGCGGACAAGAACCAACCCGGTCGCATCAACTTGCGCGATCGCAATCTCGATGTGGTGCTCCTCCTCCCAATGCCGCGCAATCTCCCAGCGGTAGACCACGACGGCATCGCGACCGTTCCGGCGGACGAGTCGGTCACTGATGTCCAGCCGGGAACCTCTGGCCCTCACGAGTTCCCAAGTGCGGGATGTGAGTACCAAGCGCCCGCCAGGGCGCAGAAGCCGTGACATCGACTCCAGAGCAGCACCCCTGCCTGTCGCGCCCGCGGCATGGTGAAGCGAGTTGCCAACGCAGAACACCATGTCGAACGTGTTGTCCTGGAAATGGTCGGGCAACTCTTCCCAGTTCGCCCGTACTGCCCGGACGGATGCCCCGAACTCCTCAGACAACTCTGCAGTCCGACGAACCATCGCCTCGCTGGCGTCAGTTGCGACAACCTGCATGCCACGACCGGCGAGGCCAACCGCCAACTGTCCGGTTCCGCACGAACAGTCGAGGACGTGAGCGTTCGACGGCAGGAGATCGAGGACGTCGTCGAACGACGCAGCGAACTCGGCTGGAGGCAACTTTGCATCCGAGATGAGCCATTCGTACACCTCGGCAAGCACGTCATAACCTGTCACAACCACTACCTCCGTCACGCGCCAGACTCACGGCAGGACGTCAGTCCATCAGCGGAGCAAGCCGGGCACCAATGGTTTTCGCAAGGATGGCTCTGACGGTGTTTGTGGGTTGTCAGTTGTCCGTCTGAGTGGATGTCACCGGCTGGTTAGCTGGGAAGTTGTTCGTGAGAAGTAGTGTCACTCGCGGGGTTGCGGTGGCAAGGTGAATGTGCTCAGTGAAGGAGCACCGCCGATGCCGCCTGGTCAGTCGAAGGTCGAGTTGTATGCCGCGCTGCGGCGTGACCCTCGCGAGGGCATGTCGAACCGGGCGCTGGAGCGCAAGTACCGGGTGGGCTGGCGGACTGTTCAGAAGGCGCTGAGTTCGGCGTGGCCGCAATCTCGGGAATCGTACACGCCTCGCCGTTCCAAGCTGGATCCGTTCAAGCCGGTGATTGACCAGATGCTGCTGGCTGATCTGGATGCGCCGAGGAAGCAGCGTCACACGGTGGTCCGGATCTATCGCCGGTTGATCGACGAGCACGCGATGGACGACGTGTTCTACCAGGTCGTGCGCGCCTGCGTCGCCAAGCGGAAGCCGGAGATTCGGGTCGAGGCCGGCCGTGGCCCGGCGCAGGTGTTCATCGAGCAGTCGCACCTGGCCGGCGCCCGAAGCCGAGGTCGACTTCGGCGAGGTCGCGGTCCGTTTGCGGGGCGAGCTGGTGAAGTGCCATTTGTTCTCACCTGCTCATTGCGCTCGGCACCGAAGCCGCGATGGCAGGTTTCCGGGTGAAATACACCCTGGCATCGAAGCTGGCCAACGAGCTGGTCGAGGCCGCCGACGAGAAGATCCTGTTCAAGACCATCGCCCGCTACGGCCGCGTCGACCTGCTCTGCATCGACGAACTCGGCTACATGCAACTCGACCGCCGCGGCGCCGAACTCCTCTTCCAGGTCCTCACCGAACGCGAGGAGAAGAACTCCGTCGCCATCGCCTCCAACGACTCCTTCCCCAAAGCGCACATGTTCGCGCGAACTTGTGTCAGGTGGCGCCGAAGCTGCATGGGTTGCAGGGGCCCTATGACGGCAGCGGTTGGTCGACGGCGCGTATCGCGTCCGGGAGGACGATCACTTGCTGCTGGGACCAGCAGTCGGACTGTTGGGTGGCGACCTCGGCACCGCACCGAGCGCAGACCAGGTTCGGGCCGTCAAGACCGTCCAGCCTGCAGCACCCGTTCCGTCGTCCCGGATCGGGATGCAGTTCGGTGCCGGTGATGTCTTCGGGGTTGAGGATGAGCCCGCCGGTCTCCTCGCTGTTGGCATACCTCCCCGCGGGCATCCGCGCTGGCAGGAAGACGTCCGAAGTTGGCGCCTCCTCGATCACCGGCGGAGGCAGCGGGACCTCAGTGATCTCCGTGGTGAGGTGCTGATCGCATCGACGGCAGACGAAGAATGGCATTCTTAATTGTCGGCAGACGGCCTGGTTCCTTGTAATCGGCGTTGATCAGGCCTCGGGCATGAGCCCGGGATCAACACGGTCAGCGAGATAGATCATGACGCCTTCGGGATCCATGCCGAACGCGGCTGCGACGAGTTTGGGGTCCATGATGTTGACCAGATCGAGCAGGCGGGTGGAGCGCAGCATCCGGGGTGGGACGCCGCAGAGGTCCAGGACGTGGCTGACATAGGCGGTCGAGGCTGGGGCTCGGCCGGCCTTGGTGCCTTTGGTGACCATGACATGCGGGTTGTCGGTGCGTTGTCCTTGGCGGTGGCTCAGGCAACGCTCAAGAATCGTCCAGCTCGCCGGGTCCAAGGGCACCGGGTGGGGTCGGTGGCCGAGCAGGATGGTCCGGCTTGGCAGGTCGATGTGATCGAGGCGCAGGTGGCGGACCTCGCTGCTGGTGGCGCCATGCAGCAGCGCGAGGATGCCTAGGAGCGCCTCGTGCGGGTGGACGTCTGATTCGGTGGTCCAGCGCCGGAACAGCCGGCGCTGCTGGTCGAGAGTGATGGCCTGGCCGATGAAGCCCCTTGGGCGCTTGGCCGTCAGATCTCGGGTCGCATCAACGAGCACGATCTTGTGGGCCCGCGCGAAGCGGAAGAACTGGCGGAGGACGGTGAGGCGGCGAGCTCGGCTCTTCGGGTGACAGGCCAGGAACGCTTCGACGTCATGGACGTCAACCAGCGCCCAGTCGTGCTTCCCGCGCTCATCATGGAGGTGCTTGGCCAGATCCCGGATGGTGGAAAGCGTCAGTTCGAGGGTGATGTCGCTGCGCGGCTGCGTCCCGGCGCGGCGGGCGCGTTCACGAGACCGCAGCAGGAACGTCGCGAAGGATTCGCCAGCCGGGCGCAGCGAGACGGGTATTGCGTTGATCCGACGCAGACGCCCGGGGTGTGTCAGAGAAAATGCACCAGATAGGGCTAAAAACACCTATCAGTCACGAGAGGGGTTATAGGGGATCCTGGCGTAGTTCGCGCCGGGT
>NZ_JBFAIM010000093.1:0-50877 GCF_040654715.1 Nonomuraea sp. NPDC050643
GCGGCGTCCGCGAGACCGGCGCCGCCTTCCAGCGCGGCCACCGCCGGGGCGAGCGCGTCCACCAGGGTACGGTCGCCGACCTCGGCCTCCCCCACCCGCTGGATGGCGGCCAGCCCGGCGGCCGCCCCCCGCGCCCAGCCCGTCCGCGGGTCCTCGTCCAGGGCACGGGCCAGCTCGGTGAACAGCAGCCCGAACAGCGGGCCGCTGGTGCCGCCCACCTCGTCGAGGAACACCCGGCCCGCCACGTCGAACCCATGCCCGGCCGCCTCCGCGCCCTCCGTCGCGCCCTGTGCCGGGCCCTGTGCCGGGCCCTGTGCCGGGCCCTGTGCCGGGCCCTGTGCCGGGCCCTGTGCCGCGTCTGGTGCGGCGCCCGATGCCGCGTCCGGTGCGGCGTCCAGTTCCGTCAGGACGCGGCGCAGGCCGGCGCGCAGGTTGTCGCCGAAGTCGCCGTCGCCGCTGGCCTGGTCGAGACGGGTCAGCTCGCCGTGGGCGGCGTCCACGGCCTCGGCGTAGCGGCGCAGTGCGGGCGCGGTCATCGTGTCTCCTGGGCGTCGGTCGGCCGGCAGGCGGTCTCCGGGGACGGGAAAGCGGGCGTACGGGCCGGGGCGTGCCACCATTCGCGCCACCCCTCGTGCAGGCGGGTCAGCGTGAGCGAGAACCCGGCCATGTCCAGCGCGGGCACGTACGTCCCCACGAGCGACTCCCGCACGCCGAGCCCGCGCCCCTCGAGGTCGCCGGCCACCTGCTCGAAGATCCCGTACAGCTCGAGCTGGGTGGTCGCGCCGAGCCCGTTGACCAGGACCAGCAGGTCGCCGGGGCCGGGCGGCAGGCCGGCCAGGAGTTCGTCCACCATGCGCGGCAGCAGCTCGTCCAGGGGCGGCCGGGCGATGGTGGTGGCGGCGCGTTCGCCGTGGATGCCGACGCCGTACTCCAGCTCGTCCGGGCCCAGCTCGAAGGCCGGGCCGCCGGTGTGCGGGGAGGTCTGGGCGCGCGCGGCGACGGCCAGGCTGCGGGAGGCCGCGGCGACGGCGGCGCCCAGCCCGGCCAGCTCCTCCAGGCCCCGCCCCTCGTCGGCGGCGGCGCCGAGCAGCTTCTCCACCACGACGGTCGCCCCGGTGCCGCGCCGCCCGGTCGCGCTGTGGGCGTCGTCGGTGGCCAGGTCGTCGTCCACGAGGACGCGGCGTACCTCGACGCCCTCATGGCGCAGGCGCTCGGCGGCGATGCCGAAGTTGATGCGGTCGCCGGTGTAGTTCTTGACGATGTGCAGGACGCCCTCGGGCCCGGCGGCGGCCAGGCTGGCCTGCAGCACCTGCCGGTTGTGCGGGGAGGCGAACACCTGGCCGGGCGCGACCGCGTCGAGCATGCCGCGGCCGAGGAAGCCGGCGTGCAGCGGTTCGTGGCCGGAGCCGCCGCCGGAGACCAGGCCGACGACGCGGCGCGGGTCGCGTTCGCGGGCGCGCAGGTGGACGGGGTCCTCGCGCAGCTCCACCAGGCCGGCGTGGGCGCGGGCGAAGCCGCGCAGCGCCGGGGTGACCGCGTCGCCGGGGACGAACAGCGCGCTCATGCCGTCACCTCGCCCCTGTGCAGGCGGCTCGCCGCCAGGCTGGACAGGACGGCCACCCCGATCATGTACGCGACCAGCCACGTCCAGTGCCCGCCCGCCGCGGCCAGCAGCGCGGTGCCCGCCAGCGGCGCGAGGCCGCCCCCGAGTGTGGCCCCCACCTGCTGGGTGACCGACAGCCCGGTGTAGCGCACGTGGACCGGGTACAGGTTGGCGAACAGCGCGGCCTGCGCGCCGTACATGGCTCCGTGCCCCACCGCCAGGCCGAGCACCATCGCGATCGTGGTCAGCGCGAAGTCGCCGGTCTGCACCATGAGGAAGAACGGCACGGCCAGCACCGCCTGGAACACCGCACCCGCAATGTAGACGCGGCGCCGCCCGATCCGGTCCGACAGCGCGCCGAACAGCGGCAGCGTGAGGCACTCCACCAGGCAGGCGATCAGCACGGCCAGCAGCACGGGGCCGCGCGGCTGGCCCAGCTCGGTGGTGACGTAGGCGATGGCGACCACGTAGTAGACGTTGAACAGGCCGCTCTCGGCGATCTTGGCGAGGATGGACAGCACCACGTCGCCCGCGTGCCGCCCGAACAGCTCCTTGACCGGCACGGTGTGCACGTCGCGCTCGGCGCGCATCTTGACGAACTCCGGGCTCTCGCTCAGGTGCAGCCGGATGTAGAAGCCGACCGCGATGAGCACGATGCTCACCAGGAACGGCAGGCGCCAGGCCCACGCCTCGTATGTGCCCTCCGGCAGGAAGGTGTCGAGCAGGGTGACCAGGCCGACCGGCAGCAGCACGCCGGCCGGGGTGCCGATGTGCACCAGCGAGGTGGACAGGCCCTGCTTCTCGCGCGGGCTGTACTCCAGGGCCATGAGGACGCCGCCGCCGTACTCGCCGCCCATGCCGAGGCCCTGCACGAGCCGGATGAGCACCAGCAGCAGCGGCGCGGCGACGCCGATGGAGTCGTAGGAGGGGATCAGGCCGATGGCGAACGTGCCGGCGCCCATCATGAGCATCGTGATGATCAGGACGTTCTTGCGGCCCAGCTTGTCGCCGAAGTGCCCGAAGATCAGGCCGCCGAGGGGGCGGGCCAGGTAACCGACGAAGAACGTGGCGAACGCGGCCAGCGTGCCGACCAGCGGCGTCTCGGCGGGGAAGAAGACGTCGTTGAAGACGAGGGCGGCGGTGGTGGCGTACAGGGTGAAGTCGTAGTACTCCACGGTCGTGCCCAGGGCGCTGGCCCACACGACGCGTTTGAGCGGCGTGCGGCCGGGCGCCCGTGGTGGTGCGGCGTCGCTGATCGAGCTGTCCATCGGCTTCCCTTCTGGTAGTCTGATATATCAGACACTAGATTTAACAACACCGCAACATCAAGGACCTGGAGTCTTCATGCTGGATCTGCACGGGATGATCTCGACCGTCGTCACGCCGTTCGACGACGACGACCAGGTGGATCTCGAGCTGCTGCGCGCGGAGGTCAAATACCTGCTCGACGCGGGCGTGACCGCGATCTGCGCGTGCGGCAGCACCGGCGAGGGCCAGACCCTGTCGTTGGAGGAGAGCGTCGACATCTGCCGCACGGTGGTCGAGGAGGTCGCCGGGCGGGTGCCGGTGATCGCCGGCGTGATCCAGAACTCCACGGCCCAGGTGATCCGCTACTCCCTGGCGCTGAAGGAGGCGGGCGTGGACGCGCTGCAGATCACCCCCGTGCACTACGTCTTCTCCCCTTCGGCCGAGGAGACCGTCGCCTACTACCGGGAGATCGGCGAGCGGGTCGGGCTGCCGATCGTGCTCTACAACGTGGTGCCGTGGGCCCTGGTGCCGGTGGAGACGATCGAGCGGCTGGCCGAGGTGCCGCAGCTCGTCGCCGTCAAGCAGAGCGGCGGCGACATGCACCTGCTGGTCGACCTGCTGGCCCGGGTGCGCGACCGGTTCACGATCCTGGCCGCCCTCGACGACCTGCACTACCCGGCGTTCATGCTCGGCGCCCACGGCGCGCTGGCCGCCATCCCCACCGTCACCCCCCGGCTCAGCGTCGAGCTGTGGGACGCCGTCCAGGCCGGCGACCACGACCTCGCGCGGCGGCTGCACGAGCGCATCCTCACCGTGTGGCGGGCCATCGACGGCCCCAACCTGCCGGCCACGCTCAAGGCCGCGCTGCAGTTGCAGGGCCGCGACGGCGGGCGTCCGCGCAAGCCGTTCGCGCCCGCCGATCCCGCCGCCCGCGAGCGCATCGCCACGGCGCTGCGCGCGGCTAATCTGATCGCCTAGCCGTCACACATCCGCAAAGGGAGACATAGTGCCGCCTCTGACGAAGGGCTCGTCCCTGGTCGTGGAGTCGATCGCTGAGCAGCTCTACCGGATCCTCTGCGAAAGGATCACCGGTGGGACGTACGCGCCCGGATCCCGGCTCGACCCGCAGGCGGTCGCGACGGAGTTCGGCGTCTCACGCACTCCCGTACGCGAGGCACTGGCCCGCCTCGAACACGACCAGCTCATCGTGACGCGCCCCCGGTCGGGCACCTTCGTGGCCCGGCCGGGCGTCACCGACGTGCACGAGGTGTGCCAGCTCCGCAAGGGCATCGAGTGGGTCGCCACCGGGATCGCGGCCGGCTCGATGCCCCAAGAGCGGATCGCCGACCTGCGCGCGGAGGCGGTCGAGGCGCTGCGACAGGCCGAGCGGGGCGACTACGAGCCGTTCTTCGCCAGCGACAGCCGCCTGCACAACGAGATCGTCGCGGCCACCGGCAACGCCCGCCTGATCAGGGCGCGCTCCTCCACCGAGCCGTTCGTGCAGTGGCTGCGCGTGCTCGGCGCGACCGGGCCGCACCGCATCGCCGGATCCACCCGGCGCCACCTGGAGATCCTCGACGCCATGGCGGCCAGGGACGGCGCGACCGCCCAGCAGGCCGCGGCCGTGCACCTCGACGAGGTCGAGGAGTGGACGATCGCCGACATGGACTCCAAGGCCATCACCACCTGATCCCCCTCCGGCCCACTACAGCCCGCTGTAGTGCGCCCACCGGTCACGGCGGGCCACACTGGTCCCGTGCGTGAACGACTCCAGAACCTGTGGCGGGGCGGCCGCTACCTCCTGACCGGGTTACCCGCCGCGATGGCCACCCTGCTGGTCCCGCCGCTGCTGACGGCGGCGGCGCTGTCGACCGGGCTCGGCGGCCTCGGGCTCGTCCTGTTCCCCCGGGCGGTGGGCGGGCTGCGGTGGTGGGCCGAGTGGCATCGCCGCCGCGCCGCCGCGCTCCTGGACCGGCCGGTGTCCCCCCGGCCCCTGGACCTGGGAGAGGGGACGCTCGCGCGCTGGCGCCAGGCGCTCCGCGCCCCGCAGACCAGGCGTGACCTGCGCTGGACGCTCCGGAACATCGTGACGGGCATCCCGGCGGGACTGGCCGCGCTGGCCTGCCTCGGCATGCCGGTGTACGCCGTGCTCGCGGGCCCGCTGTGGTGGGTGTTCCCCGCCGACGCGCCGCTGCGGCTGCTGGGCGTCGTCCCGGTGACCGGGTGGGGCAGCGCGGTGGCCATGGTGGTCGTCCAGGGCGGGGGGTTCGCGGCGCTGGCGTACTGGGCGGTGCCCCGGCTCGCGGCCTTCCACGCCAACGCCTGCCTGGCCGCGCTCGAACCCTCCGAGCAGGACCGGCTGAGCGAGCGGGTCGGCGAGCTGACCGAGAGCCGCGCGGGTGTGCTGGACGCCCACGGCGCCGAACTGCGCCGCATCGAACGAGACCTGCACGACGGCACACAGGCCCGGCTGGTCGCCATCGCCATGCGGCTGGGGGTGGCCAGAGAATCGCTGCCCGACGACGCCGGCGCGCTGGCCGACCTGCTGCGGGAGGCCCACGAAGGCGCCGAGGAGGCCATGACGGAGCTGCGGGACGTGATCCGTACCATGTATCCGCCGATCCTCGCCGACCGGGGGCTGCCCGGCGCGCTGTCCGCGCTCACCGCCCGCGCCGGCGTGCCCGCCTCGCTCGATCTCGGCGAGCTCGGCCGCCTGCCCGCCGCGGCCGAGGC
The DNA here is from genome assembly GCF_040654715.1 of Nonomuraea sp. NPDC050643. NCBI lineage: Bacteria > Bacillati > Actinomycetota > Actinomycetes > Streptosporangiales > Streptosporangiaceae > Nonomuraea > Nonomuraea sp. NPDC050643. Next base: position 5,585 of record NZ_JBFAIM010000093.1, read on the forward strand.
CGCCGCCTACTTCATCGTGGCCGAATCGCTCACCAACGCCGCCAAGCACAGCGGCGCCACCGAAGTACGCGTACGGATCACCCGCGACGGCGGCAGGCTGCTGGTCGAGGTCACCGACGACGGGATCGGCGGCGTCGACGAGAGCCGCGGCACCGGCGTCATCGGCATCCGGCGCCGGGTCGCCGCCCTCGACGGAATCATGATCGTCACCAGCCCGCCCGGCGGCCCGACCTCCGTATCGGTGGAGCTGCCGTGCGCGTCGTGATCGCGGAGGACAACGTCCTGCTCTCCGCCGGGCTCGAACTCCTCCTCGGCACCAAGGGCATCGACGTCGCCGCCGTCGTCATCGACCATCCCGGCCTGGTCGAGGCCGTGGACCGGCACCGGCCCGACGCGCTGATCGTCGACGTCCGGCTGCCGCCGTCCTTCCGCGACGAGGGCATCCGGGCCGCGCTGGAGATCCGGCGCGCGCATCCGGGGCTGCCGGTGCTCGTGCTGTCGCAGTACGTCGAGAAGGTCTACGCGCGCGAGCTGCTCTCCGACGGCCGGGGCGGCGTCGGCTACCTGCTCAAAGACCGGGTGAGCCGGGTCAGCGAGTTCGTCGACGGCCTGCGCCGGGTGGCCGCGGGCGGCACCGTCATGGACCCCGAAGTCATCGCCCAGCTCCTGGCCGGCGGCGGCACCCACGCGGTCGACGCGCTCACGGCGCGCGAGCGGGAGGTGCTCACGCTGATGGCCCAGGGCATGGGCAACAACGACATCGGCCAGCGGCTGTTCATCACCGACAACGCCGTGCACAAGCACGTTGGCAACATCTTCTCCAAGCTCGGCCTGCCACCCGCCGAAGGCGGCCACCGCCGGGTGCTCGCCGTACTCGCCTACCTGGACAGCACCTGACCCACCACACCCTGTTCGGGTACGACGACCGTCACGGGCTGTCTGGCACGGCAGCCGTCACAGACCGTCTCATTCGGCGACCGTCCCGGGCGGCTCGTGCGGCGGCCGTCATGGGCCGTCTCGCACGGCGACCGTCACAGGCTGTCGAGGAACTCCTGGACGGCGGTCGCGAAGGCGGCGGGGGCGTCGTCGTGCGCCCAGTGCCCTGCTCCGGGTAGTTCGCGCAGGACCGTGCCCGGCCGGCGCGCGGCCATCTCCCTGGCCATGGTGGTGGGCAGGACGAAGCTGTCCAGGCCGTGCACGAGCAGGGCCGGGCAGGTGGAGGCGAGCCAGCCTGGCCACCAGTCGCCGACGAGGGCCTGCTGGGAGGCCATCATGTCGTCGTAGTCGAACAGCAGGCCCCAGCCGTCGGGATGCTCGACCGCGCTCTCCAGGAAGTAGCTCGCGTCGGGGACGCCACGGGCCTCGATGGCTCGGCGCAGCTCGTGCAGAGTGGCGGCGCGGCGGGGCCAGCCGCTTACGTCGAGGACGGGGTGCGGTATCTCGGGCCGCCGGTTGAGCGCGCCGCCCTCCTCCACGATCAGCGCGCGGACCAGGTCGGGGTGGCGGGCGGCGAGCAGGTACGCGGTCACCCCGCCCATGGAGTGGCCGAGCACCACCACGGGACCCACGCCGAGCCCGCGCAGGAACGCGGCGGCGTCGGCCACGTAGGCGTCCTGGCTGAAGTCGCCGTCACCGCGCTCGCTGTGACCGTGCCCGCGTTGTTCGAGGGCGATCACTCGGTGATCGGGGGCCAGGGCGGCGGCGAGCGGCGCGAACGCGCGAGCCCGGCCGAAGTGGCCGTGCAACGCCAGGACCGTCGTGCCCGACGTGCCTGTCGTGCCCGACGTGGTGGTGTGGCGGGAGTCGAGCCAGGCCAGGCGCAGGCCGCGCACGGTCGCGAAACTCTCGGTCATGGTGGTCACGGGTGTCCTTCCCGGGGCGCAGGTCACCGCCGTGCAGGGTCAGCTGGGAGAGTTAGCATAACGACTGTCATGTAAACGGAGCAAAACAGTCGTCATGGGAATAGGCTCACCTGCGGGAACGGCCCGGCAGGCGGGCTCGTCCGAGAAGGGGGGACGACGTGGCCAGGCCCCGCGATCCGCAGCGCCGTACCGAACTGCTCGACGCGATCGTCGACTACCTGGCCGAGCACGGCATCGCCCAGCTCTCCCTGCGCCCCCTGGCCAAGGCCCTCGGCCACAGCACGTACGTGCTCACCCACCACTTCGCCGGCAAGGACGAGCTGATCAGCGCCGTGCTCGCCCACCTCGACCAACGCCAGAAAACCCGCCTACGCACCCTGCCCGACACCAGCACCGCGACCGGGACCGCGACGGGGAGCAGTCTCGGCGACGTCGTACGCGCCTCATGGGCCTGGCACATCAACGAGGACCTGCCCATGGTCAGGCTGCTGCACGAGATCGAGGGCCTGTCGGCCGCCGGCCGCCTCACCGGCCCGTACGTGCCCAGAATGCTCGGCGACCGCGCCGGCTTCGTCGCCGGCGTGCTGCGCGCCCACGGCGTGCCCGAAGAGGTCGCGCTACGCAACGCCACCCTGCTCAACGCCGCCTACGCGGGCCTGCAGATCGACTATCTGACCACCGGCGACACCGACCGCGTCGAAGCGGCCCTCAACGCCCTGGCCGACCTGGCCGACACCTGGACCCGCTGACGCCGCCATTTTCACGGTAACCGCGCGGGCGCCGGAAAACATCGGCTCACAGACGGATGTCGTCCGGCCGCTCCTTTCCTAGTCTGTCTGCCTGACCAGGTCCCGGCATCATCCGGAGGCACGATGGAACACCTGCGACACAAAGTCGCCGTCATCACCGGCGCCGCCAGCGGCATCGGCCGCGGCATGGCCGAGACGTTCGCCGAGGCGGGCATGCGCGTGGTGCTCAGCGACGTCGAGGAGCCCGCCCTGCACGCCACCACGGCCACCCTGCGCGACAGCGGCGCCGACGTCCACGCCGTGGCCGCCGACGTGTCACAGGCCGGCGACGTCACCGCGCTCGCCGAGGCCGCACTCGGTGCCTACGGCGCCGTCCACGTGCTGTGCAACAACGCGGGCGTCCACACCGGCAGCCGGCCGAGCTGGGACAGCACCCTCGACGACTGGGCCTGGATCCTCGGCGTCAACCTCATGGGCGTCGTCCACGGCATCCGTACCTTCCTGCCCATCATGATCGAGCAGGACGAGGACGCCCACATCGTCAACACCGCCTCCCTGGCCGGCCTCATGACCGGTGGCTCCCTCTACGGCGTCACCAAGGCGGGCGTGCTCACGCTGTCGGAGACCGTACAGCTCGAACTCGTCGACGGCGGGCTCAAACCCCGCGTCTCCGTCCTGTGCCCCGGCCTCGTCGACACCAACATCGCCGACTCCCACCGCAACCGCCCCGCCCGCTTCCCCGACGCCGGCCCGTTCCCCGCCGACTGGGACTTCGACGCCGCCCGCAAGGCCTTCGAACTCGGCGCCAGCCCACGGACCATCGGCGGGCACGTGCTCCAAGCCATCCGCGAACAACGCTTCTACGTCCTGACCCACCACGACTTCGACGACCACATCCGGCACCGCACGACCCAGTTCCTCAACGGCGACAACCCCACCCGGCTCCCCTTCACGGGCGGCTGACCGTTTCACGGGCGGCTGACCGTCAACCACAGCCGCAGCAGATGCCGCCGCCGCTCCGGATCATCCTCGTAAGCGGTACGGCTGTGCAGCACCACGTGGTTGTTCAGGAACTGCATGTCCCCCTCTCGTAAATCCATGGTCAGCACGAACCGCGCGTCGTTCGTCAGCCGATCGAGCAACTCCATCGCCTCCCGCTGCGCCGCGCTCAACGGCGGCACCACGGCTCCGCGCTGCGCCGAGCGAATGTAGTCGGGCCCGTACGCCACCGACACCCCGCCACCCTCCCTCCGCACACAGATCGGCTTGGTGTAGAAGCTGTCCGGCTCGTCACCGGTGCGCCGATCGTGCCACCACGGCTCATACAGCACCTCCAGCAAGTCGGGACGCGTACGTGCGACCTCGTTGTGCACCGCCACCGAGCTGACGATGGCACTCAGGCCACCCGACTTCGCCGGGCGTACACAGAGCAAGGCCACCACGTCCGTCGGATCACTGTGGTAGCCGAGCCGCCCGCTGTGCTCGTAACTGCGGGTCCGGGCCTGCGCGGGGTCGGCGCCCGTGTCACGCACGTGCATCACCGGCGCGCCCGCCATCTGCGCAACGATCCCGCCGACATGACAGCCGAGCCCGAGCGCCGCGATCTCACGCTCCCGCTCACTCATCTCCTCGACCGGCACCCCTTGGAGCAGCACAAACCCGCGCCCGCCCACGAGCTCCTCCCGAACCTGACGCAGCACGGGCCCCAACGTCGGCAACCAATACCCCTCCCACAAGCCCTCCGCCGCCCCATCCCCCGCCCTCTCATCCCCTCCCGCCTTCAACCCCGCCAACCCAACCCCCACCGCCTTCGACCTCGCCGCCTCAGCACCCGGCAACTCAGCACCCGGCAACTCAGTCGCTGGCAACCCAGCCGCTGGCAACCCAACCCTCACCGTCCCAAGGTCCCCCGCCGCTACCGACCCTGACTCCCGCACCGCCACCGCTCGTACGGCCTCCAGCACCTCGCGCCGATGCCCCTCCCCCAACCGCACCTTCCAGCCGTCGTCGCCACGAACATCGGCCGCCAGCCACTCCCCCGACCCCACCACCCGAGCATCCGCCGACCACTCCCCCGCCGCCCCCGCATCCGGCTTCCGCTCCCCCACCGCCCCTGCGTCCGCCCGCCGCTCACCTAATCCCGCAACCGCAGCATCGGCCCACCACTCACGCGACCCCGCCGCCTCAGCGTCCGCCATCACGCCACCGCCCCTCGTCTCGGTCGGCCTCCTCTCACCCACCCTCCCGTGCCCCGCCACCCACCGCACCCCGTCATCGCCCACGGCGGAACACCTTCACCCACAGCAGAAACCCACCGTGCTACCGAGGCCGCAGCCGGCGCGCCACCTCAAGCCAGGCCGTGACATCAGCGGCCCCGAAATGACGAATCGCCCAATCAACCAGCCGCAGGCTCATATGCGCCCAGCAGACCAATGCCACCGACTCCTTCACCTCCACCGGCTCCATCACGTCCGCCGAACTCCCCACCTCCGCTGAAACCACCGACTCCGGAACCTCCACCTGCAGCTCCGGCGCACGCCTCGCCAGATCGAAGCGCAGCGTGCACAGGTCGAAGTCCGCGTTCCCCCGCCCAGCGCCATCCCAGTCGATCACCCCGCTGACCCGCCCCTCGGCGTCCACCAGCACGTTCTCCGGATGGAAGTCGGAGTGCACCAGATCATCACCCTCGAGCGTGTCGGGAAAGGCCCGGCCGATCTCCTCCACCTCACCGAGCAACCGCCGCGTACGCCCGTCATAGTCACGCAGCGAACCATGAAGGCAGAAGCCCGGCCCGTCCTCACGCAGGTACAGCCGCAACGCCGGCAGATCCGTACGCCCCGCCAACAGCCCACGGCACCGCCGGTTGATCTCCACCATCGACTCGACCGTCACCGCCGACGGCTGCCGCGCCACGACACCGGGAAGCAGCTCCTGCACCACGATCGGCGTACGCACCAGCTCGTACGCCGGCGCCGGAATGCCCGCCTCCCGGGCCACCGCCAGCAACTCACGCACGTCCGGCCCCCGAGTCAGCACCGACCGGCGCCCATCCGGCCAGCGCACGTACGCCGCCCCGACCTGCCCCCCAGGGCAAGGCCCCTCATAGACCAACGGCACCGGCAACTCACGCAGATGCTGCTGCACGTCGAGCCGTGGCACAGGAGGAAGCGTCAAGGTAACTCCACATCAGGGGTTCTCGCGCGCGCCGCGCATACCGGATTCTCTCCTCCGGCGCCTTTACAAAGTAGATTCCTAAGGCGTACGAATCAACCGCATCAGCCGCCTCGCCTCCAGTATCAGCCTGCTGGAACCCTTCCGCGCCGCGATCACCGCCGCACAGGGCAACTCACCCCGAGCACCCGCGATTCTGGCCGCCCGCGCCCCCGCCGCCACCAGATCCGCCACCCCGGCACGCGGCCGCTCCCCTTCCTCCGGTAACAGCCCCGGCAACGCCTGTACGATCACCGCCCACACCGCCTCCTGCGCCCCGGCCTGCGTGGCGTCGTCCAGCGCCGAGACCACTCGGTGCAACTTCACCAGTTCCCTGCCGGCCAGCGTCGCCACCGCCTCACCCAACTCCCGCACCGGCACCTCACCCCGAACCGCCAGCGTGAGAAAGGCATCGGTGGCAGCGGCCCGATCGGCGGCGCTCGCATGCCCCATCCCGCAGGCCAGGGCGTAAGCCATCCCGTACCCGAGCGGCCCGTCACCGTGCGCCAGCCCGGCCAGAACCTGTGCGGAATGGCTGCCGGAGTCGAGGGTGTCGAGCAACTGCCCGGCCAGGTGCGCGGCCACGATCTCGCGGTGAGCGGGCATGACGAGCGGCCACCAGGCCAGGTCGTACGCATAACAGGGCCCGATCTCGAAGAACCCCCGAACCACCTCACCCACGTCATCACCGAACCCGCCATCGCCGATGGGCAGAGCACCACTCTTCACCCCACCCCCCAACACCCCGCCACGTCTCATCCCATCAGCGCACACGTCTCCACCAGCCCCACCACCGCCCTGCACACCCTCACCACGCACCGCGCCGCCGCTCTGCACACCCTCACCATGAACGCCACCGCCACGCACGACGCCCCCACGCACGACGCCACCCTGCGCCCCCTCAGCCCTCCTCCCATCGCGTCGCATCCCATCAGCGCACAAACCACCGCCCTGCACACCATCGCCGCGCACACCTTCACCCCGCGCAGTGTCATCCCCGGGGTCGCTGCCGATGTCACTGCGGAGGTCACCGCGGAGGTCACTGCGGCTGAGCCCTTCATCGCTGGGCTCGTTGAGCTCGATGTGCATGCGTCGCCGCGAACAGCCCGCAGGATCACGGTGGCGGTGCCAGGAGACGGTCACGTTCGGGTCGGGTGGCCCTCCACCTCGCATCCACGCCGCGCACGTACGCCCCGCCGCCGAGGTCAGCCGTCGCGCCCGCTCGGCGTCCATCTCCGAGAACGTACGTGGCAGCCGCAACAGGGCCTGTGCCAGGTCGGCGGGCAGGGCCTCCACTCCGGCGGTCTCCAGGTGTTCGAGGCGGTCGAGCAGTGTGGCCGGGTCGAGGTGGCCGGTGCCCATCGTGGGGGTGGCCAGAAGGACCGGGTAGCCGGTGCCGTCCTCGAACGGCGTCACCAGTTCCCTGGCCCGGCGAACGTAGAGCCTGTCCAGCGGTCCCATCGCCGTCGGATGCCGCGTTCGCCTGCCGCTCGAAAGGCGTCTGCTGACGTCAGGCGAGGCGAAGGCCAGGAAGGCCCGATGGACCACTTCGGGGAGCCCCTCATGGAGCACTTGCCGGTAATCGCCGTAGACGTCCGGCTCGAACCGCTGGGCGTGCAGAGCCTCGCGAAGAGTGTCAGGGTCCCGGTACGACCATTCGGCCAGGCCCGCGAGGAGGCGTTCGAAGGTGTGCACGTCGAGTGGCCAGGTGAAGGCGGCGAGTTCGCGTACCAGTTCCTCGGGTGAGGCGATGGGCGGTGGCATTCGCGGGACGTTCACGGCTGCCGGCGGCGCTGCCACGGGAGGCTCCGCTGCCGCGATGCCACCTCCGTACGCGGCCGAGACCTTCTCCAGCAGGTCACCGTGCAGTTCCGGGGCCGCATTCCGTACGGCGTCATGCCCGGCCTGCCCCGCTCCGGGGGCCAGCTTGACGGCCAGCCGGACCGCCCGCTCTTGCAGCGCCAACGTGTCCTGCGTGAACAACGTGGACACGGCCTCCAGCACCACATCCGTACGGCCCGCGTCACGCAGTACGGCGTCGCCCGCCCACGACAGGGCCGCCCGCAGCAGCTTCTTCTCCGGCCGGTAGACCAGCGCCCCCAGCGCCTCGGCGAACAGCTCTTCCTCCAGCCGCCCCGCCTCCTCCAGCCGCCGCAACTGCGCCAACGCCAGATCGACCACCGCGACCGGCCCGGCGGGCAGCAGCCTGGTGTAGTGCCTGGCCCGTGCGGCGGACTCGTCGATGTCGAGGTCGAGCCGATCGTGCAGACCCACGAACGGCACCGGCGCCGACGGCCCATCACGCAGCAGCCGCCCAACGACCCCGTCGATGGTGGCCGTGCGCTCGATCAGCCCATCATCGACGAGCCGCATGATCGCCTCGACCGCCTGCCAGAGGTCGCTCTCGTCCAAGCCGTCGATCTCGAAAATGCGCCGCTTGTACGCCATGAAAAGCGGATCGCCCGCAGCCGTGCCCGGACGCAGCGCCCGCAGCCAGCCCGCCATGAACGCCTGACCGTCCGGCGGCTCAATGCCCGTCTCCCGTACGAGCTGAGCCACCAACCCCCAATACCGCACCTCCGGCAACCGCAACCGCCCGGCCATCCGACGAGCCACGTCCTCCTGCCACACCACCGGCCGCCGACGCAACAACCCAAGCAGGCACCCGAGAGCCCCATCGCCGTCGCCGTGGCCGTGAATAGCGCGAGGACCAACGCCATACCCGACCTCATGTCCAGCACCGTGAGCGCTGGCGGAGGCGCTGAGAGGAGCACCATTGGCCGCACCGCCGGGAGCACCGTAGGCAGCACTACTGGGAGCACTACTGGCCGCGCCGCCGGGTGCGCCGTCGGGCCCGCCACTGAGAACGCTGATCAGGCCGTTGCCCAGGTCGCCGTCGAAGACGTTGTCGCGCCGGAATTCGCGCCTGAACAGCCATGTCGTCACCGCCGCCGCGCCACCCAGGCAGACCGCGCCCGCCATCAGCAGCGGCGGCACCTGCGTGCGCCACTCCCACCAGCTCGTGCTGGGCTCGGTCCGGGTGACGTATCGGGGTAGTTCCGCCGCGATCTTCTTCCGGTCGGTCGTGTCCAGTTCGGTGACGAAGCGGATCGTGCCCGCCGTGTCGCCGGCTCTGACGTGTTTGAGCAGGTCATCCCACGCGCTCACCCCTGTATCTCCTGATGGAGACGGCGCGCTTCCTGGACGAACCGGCTGGATCCGGTGCGAGCGGCCACTTCGGCCAGGCCTGGGATGACGGCTCGGGCCCCGGTGTGGGTGGCGGTCTTGACTCCCAGGGCGAGCAGATCCGAGAGCCCTGTGCGGGGTTTCTCGCCGGGCTCGCGAAGCAGGCCGGGAAGCAGGCCGGGAAGCATGGCCTCGATGGCGGACCACACGTGACGGTGCGCACCTGCGTGGGTGGCTTCGGCGAGCGAGGTGGTGATGCGGGCGAGCGGGAACAGGTCTGCCGTGATCAGCGCCGTCGCGGCCCGGCCCAGCTCGGTGGCGGGCAGGCGGTCGCGGGCGGCCAGGGTCAGCAGGGCTTCCACGGCCTGCAAACGGTCGTCGGGCTTCTTGAAGGCCAGCGCGCAGGCGAGCGCGTGGGCGGCGGCCGGTCCGTGCCGTCCGTCGGCTTGGGCCATCCCGGTCAGGGCGGTGACATAGCCGCGCGCCTCGTCCATCTCCGTGATCAGGGCGGAGAGCATGAGAGCGGCTTGGACCTCGGCATGAGAAGGCAACGTCCAGGCCCACCACTCCGCGAGCTGCAGACTCCCTTCCCGCCCGGTCACGTTCAGCACACCGGGCGCGTATCCACCCAGAACCGACCGGCCCTCACTTCCGGTCCCGCGAACTCCGGCCCCACCATGGCTCGGTACCGCAGCACCGGCTCCTCGCGCGGTGTCCAGTTCGCCCTGCTCACGCACAAGATCGCTGCCACCGATTCCCGCACCGCCCGCTCCGGCGGCGGCCTCTCTCGCATCCGTCTCTCGCCCCTTGGCCTCGCCACCGGAACGAGCCGCCCCGGACTCCGGCGTGACGATCTCGCCATCGAGAACGGCAGAGCCACCCAGATCCCCATCGACCGGCTCCTCCCAGGAAGGCGCACCGGCTCCGAGCGACCACGGCCCGGGCATGTCGGCCGAGGTCGTCGCGCGGGGGCGTCGGGCCTGGGAGGCGGGGCGGTTGCCGAGCCAGCCGTAGGGGCCTCCCCAGGACGGCATGGCGACGTCGGCGATCTCGCATCGGCCCACCGGCTGCGGCAGCCCGCCTCGTTCGAGCCATCCCGCCAGCGTCCGGCCCGCCGCGGAGGTCAGCCCCCGCGCGCGGGCGGCCACCTCCGGGTCGATGCGCTCGGGGAGGCGTAGCAGTGCCTGTTCGAAGTCGGCGGCAAGGGGGGCGGCGCCGGCGGCCTCCAGGCGTTCCATCCTGGAGACGAGCACCGACGGATCGACGTGGCCGCTGGAGTGCGTCGGCGTGGCCAGCAGCACGGGGATGGCAAGGCCCTGCCGGAACATCAGCGCCACCTCGTGCAGCCGTCGCAGCACCAGCCCCTGCACGCCGACCGGCGCGGTGTCCCTGAAGGGGTCGCCGGTGTAGGAGGCCGGGCTGATGATCGCGGCCGCCGCGCCGAACAGCAGGTCTCTGGGCCGTGTGTACGCCCCCCACGGATAGCCGTTCGGCCAGGCCGTCTTCATCCAGGCGGTCACCGCCTCCGGCTCGCGGCAGGCGTGCTCCACCAGCCCCGCCAGCACGCGCTCGACGTGCTCGGGCTCATCCGCCCGGCCCCACGTGCCCAGCTCCGCCAGCACGGCCGCCACCCCGGCGAGCGGCGTGATGGGACGCGGCGGCGGTGGGGGCGCGGGCAGGGCGGGCGCCTCCTCCGGCGGCTGCTCCCCCACCTCCCCGTACGCCGCCACGACCCGCTCCCGCAACGCCCCGGGAAGCCCGGCGGCGGCCTCTCGCACCGCCTCGGCCCCGGCCGGAATGGCGGCCGGGGCGAGTTTGACGGCCAGCTTCACCGCCCGCTCCAGCACCGCGTGATCGTCCTGCCCGAACGCGGCGGCCAGCGCCGGATGGCACTCGGCGGCCCGGTCGGACCCGGCCTTGGCGATCCAGGCCAGCCCCTTCTTCACCAGCGTCTTCTCCGCCCGGAACGCCAGCGCGCCGGCCGCCTCGCCGAACAGCTCGTCGCTCAGCCGGCCCGCCGAGTCGGCGCGCTCGATCTCGTCGGCCGCCAGCCGGGCCACCGCGCCCGGCAGCACCGGCAGCAGCCGGACCAGGTCGCGGACGGCGATCTCGGCGGGCTCGGTGCCGAGCAGGCGGTAGAGCTGGGCGGCGGGTCGCAGCTCCCGCTCGTCACCGCCGGCGATGAACCGGGAGACACAGGCGTCCAGGAGGACACGGCGCTCGATCCGCCCACGGGCGGCCAGCTCGCACAGGATGCCGGGCCAGGGCTGGCGCTCGTCCCAGCGCAGGGCCACCTCCACCCGCTGCGCGGCCAGCAGCCGAGGCACCATGACGTCGAGCAGCGGGTCGGCGGCCAGCGCGGTGGCCCACTCGGCGGGCTCGATCTTCCCGGGGCGCAGGCGGCCGTTCCACGCCCACACCCAGCCGAGCACGAACGCGTCATTGCCGGGCGGGTCGATGCCGGTCTCCGCGACCAGCCCGGCGGCCAGGTGCCAGCCGGGCTCGCCCAGGACCTTGGTGGAGCCGGACTCGCCGGTCGAGCGCAGGCGTTCGACGAGGCGGCGGGCCAGGTCGGCCCGCCATGCCGGCTCGCGTGCGCGCAGCACGGTGAGCAGGAGCTCGGCGTCGGTCTCGTGACCGCGCCACAGACGCAGGTCGCGCCGGTTGAGCCAGGCGGCGACCTCCGCCGCGCCGCCGAAGCAGGCCGCGCCCGCCAGGCGCAGCGGCTCGATCTGGCGGCCGAGGGTGTCCCAGGACCGGCGTGCGCGGGCGGCGGCCCGCACGTGTTCGGGCAGCCGCGCCGCGACCGCTCTGCGCCCCGGCTCGTCCAGCCTGAGCAGGAACGCCGCCATCCCGGCCACGGGACCGGACCTGACCCGCCGGAGAGTCTCCTCCCAGGGGTCGGTAGAAGATCGGGCGCTCGCGTGCGCCGCCACCACGTCAACCATGGCCGGGACCCTAGCGAGCGCCTCCGACAATTCCCGATCATGAGGATGTCTCAGAATGTGATACGATCAATAGGTCATGAAGAGTCATGACATTCCGCCGGCCCGCGCAGTCCTCGCCGACGACCCTGACAGCCTGGCCGCCCGCTTCGTCGCCGCCATGAACGCAGGCATGAACGCCGCCGTGAACACCTCCGCGAACGCCGCCGTGAACACGGGTACGAACGCGGGCGACACCGCCGCCGACACGGGCGAGCCGCACACCTTCGACCACGTCTACGAAGACGGTGCCGTCCTGGTGCCCGTACCGGGTCATCCCGTCACCGGCGCCGCCCGGGTGGCCGCCAACCGGCATCTGCAGAGCTTCGGCCTGCCGATCGAGGCCCGCCCCCGCCACGTGTACGTCTCCGGCGACATCGCCCTGCTCATCGTCGACTGGTCGATGCGCGGCACGGCCCGCGACGGCACCGAGATCGACCTGAGCGGCACCGCCACCGACGTCGCCAGGCGCGGCGCGGACGGCCGATGGCGTTACGTCATCGACAACCCTCACGGAACCGCCACACCACCGCAGATGCCAAGAAACCCATTGGCGCGGCGCGCGGATCCCGGCTCCGGGCCACGCGGGTGACGGCCGTCGAACAGCCGGAGGACCGGACGAGCTCACCTGAGCGGTACGTCGCCCGCGCCCGAACGCAATGCCGGAAGCGAAGTGTCGGTCGCGTCCACTACGGTCGCTTGACATGATCATCAGTGGATGCCAGGTCGTGCTGGCCGGGCGGTTCAGCCGGATGTCGAAGGACGAGGCCCAGCGCGCCCTGGAGGCGCTGGGCGCGAAGGTGACCGCGTCGGTCTCGGCGAAGACCGACCTGGTCTTCGCCGGCGCGAAGTCGGGGGCCAAGGCGGGTCCTGCGGCGGTGCGGGGCGTTCCGATCCTCGACGAGGACGCGCTGGTGGCCGTGCTCGACGGCCGGGAGCCCGGCACCGCGCCGCCGTCCCCGCCGTTCACCGGCGTCCCGGATGAGGGGATGGGGCCCGGTGAGGCGCTCGATCGCCTCAAGAACGCCGACTGGGCCGCGTTCTCCCCCGAGCGCGACACCGTACCGCTGCGGGAGGCCCTTCAGGCTCTGGAGCGCGGCCACGGCGTCATCGCCGCGCATCGCCTCGCGACCGCCCGGCTCCGCGACGCGGGCGCGCTGCTGCGCCACTCCGACGTGCACCGCGGCGAGCTGAACGGCCACGCGCTCAGCCCGGACGGCCGCCACCTCGCGGTCGGTGGCGGGACCGGCGACGACTACGACCGGGGCGGCGTCCTGCAGATCTTCGAGGTGGCCACCGGCCGCTGCGTCCACGCGATCGACGGCATCATGGGCGGCGTCGGCTTCGGCGACTACACCCGCAGCCTCCAGTGGTCGGCGGACGGCAGGCGGATCGCGCTGGAGTACAACACCAACGCGACCGGCGTCTGGGACGTGTTCGGCACCGCCTGCGAGCCGGTCGCCGACGCGTTCTTCCTGGCCTCCGGCCGGCCGCTGGGCATGGCGTTCGCGCCCGAGGGCAGGCGCGCGTTCGTGTACGGAGGCGGGTCGGAGCTCCTGCGCAACGTCATCGTGGCGATGCACGAGGGGTCGGTCACCGGACCGCCGGACGGCCTTCCGGAGGGTACGAACCCGATCGAGTTCAGCGGGCCGCTGCCGGCCGGGTTCCAGGAGACCTGGGGCGAGGAGCCCGGGCTCATTCTCGACCGGGCGTTCTGGTCGCGCGACGGCTCCCGGATCTACGGGGAGGCGGTGGACGAGTACGCGGCGATCTCGCTCGATGTGGCGACACGGCGGATCTCCTGGATCCTGGGCCTGGAGGAGGACCAGGACGCGGCCGCGCCCGAGTGGAGCCTGGACGAGCGCCTCCTGGCGCATCAACGCGACGGCAGGCTCGTCATCGCCGACGCGCTGACGGGCGAGACGACGTCGGAGCTGCCGGGCTACCCGGGCGCCGACCTCCTGTCCTGGGGACCGGGCGGCCGGCTGGCGGTCGTGGACCCGGCGGCCGGGACCGTCGGCATCGTCGACGCGACGGCCGGCGAGCACCGCTACGACCTGACCGTCCAGGCCGGCACCTCCAACCCGCGCGGCTGGGACGCACGGGCGTGGGCCTGGTCGCCGGACGGCGAGCGGGCCGCCTGCGTCACCGCCGAAGGTCGGATCGAGATCTGGTCGCTCGGTGACCGCCCCGAACGGCTGCGCGTCCTCGACGGCGTCAGGCGCTCCACCGGTCAGACGGAGTACGGCTTCGGCCTGGAATGGCCCGCGAACGACGTGCTGATCGCGATCGGCCCGCACGCGGTGCGCTTCCTGCGCCCCGGGACGGGCGAGATCGTGGCCGACCACCCCTTCCACCACGCCCCGGCCGTACGCCGCCCGCTCTTCCTCACCGGCCGCGACCTCGGCGACCGGCTGCGGATCGACCCGACGTTCGCGCTGGACGATGACACCTGGGCGGTGGCGTTCGAGGACGGCACGGTCATCGCGCGGCCCGGCCGGGACGACGATCTCGACGAGCGGCTCTGCTGGTCCGTCGCCCGCCGGTTCGCCTGGCCGTGGCGCTGGGGCGAGCGGACGATCTTCCCCGATCCGGCTCACGCGGGAGCGGGTGTGGGTGCGGCCTCGCCGGAGATCGAGCGGCTGCTGGCGCCGTTCCGGGGGCGGGGCAGCACGGCGGAGGCGGCGGGAACGTGGCCGCCGCCCGACACGGCCACCGTCACCGACCTGATCACGGTGGTCCGGGGCACGCTCACCGAACTGACCATCGAGGACCCCGACGTCGAAGGCGAGTGGATCGCCACCACGCTCCACCAGCTCGCGATGATCCACGCCCGGCGGGGTGACGCCGCCGAGGCCCGTGAGCTGGCCCTCGCGATCCCGGAACACCTGCGACGCCCCAGGCACCTCGCCCGGATCGCGCTCACGCTCGGCGCCGCCGGCTTCGACGCCGCGGCCGCCGCCGTCATCGCCGAGGTCGAGGACCCGCCCGCGGACGTGAGCGGCGCAAGAAATGTGGGAGGGGAGATGGCCGCCGACATGGCGGCGCTCGCCGGGGCCTGCGCGGTCCTGGGGCGGCGTGAACGCTCCGAGCGGTGGTTCGCCGCCGCGCGCCGGGCCGCCGACGCCGACCGTTCGGCATGGGCGCTCCGCCTGCCGCTGGTCTGGGCGCTCATGGAGTGCGGCCAGGAGCGGGAGGCCCGCGCCGTGCTGGACGCGGGCGTGGGCGCCCCGACCTGGCGCGCCGGCGTGCCCTGGCTGGTCTGCCTGCTCAGGCGGGGTGAGACCGAGCTGGTGCGCGAGCTGCTCGGGGAACGCAGCGAGCCGAACCGGTCGCACTCGTACGGCGTGCGCTGGTTCGACGACTGGTCGGCGGCCCGCGCGCTGACCGTCTACGGGCAGCCGGACCTGCTGCGGCTGTGGGCCGACACCAACGGGGGTTCGATACGAGACCACCTGCCGCAGGCCGAACGGATCGCGGCCGAGGGGCCGCCCACCGGCCCGGACCCCGGCCAACTGGCCGAACTCACCGCCCTGCACGCCGAGCTCGCGAAACTCCCCAAGGCGGCGAAGCGGCGCCAGCACGCGACCGTGGCCCAGAGGGCGGCGGAGTGCGGCCACATCAGCGCCGTGCTCGACCTGCTGCCCGGGACGAGCGACGTCAAGCAGTACGGGCTCGACAGCAACACGCGCACCTGGGTCGCGCTCAGCGCTTTGCGGACCATCGCGATCGGCGTGGACGTCGACGTGTGGTGACCAACCACCACAGCCCCGGACACCGCACTGCCTGGGTCCGCGTCTGGGTCCGGGTCCGCGTCCGGGGTCCGGGTCCCGATCCGGGTCCACGTCCGGGGAAGCGTCATTGAGGGGAGGCGGTCGCCATCGGGCCGGCCGGTCTCAGGGCCTCCTCGACGATGCGGACCGCCTCCCCCGGGCCGACGCCGAGGCCGGCGGCGACATCGCCGGGCGCCGGCGGATCAGCGCCTGCGCCAGTAGCCGCAGAACATGATGTGCTCCTTCGGCACGCCGTTGCGGACCCAGTGGCGGCGCAGGGCGGCGGGCAGCGCGGACTCGCCCACCACCCAGCCGTAGCACGGCTCGGAGGGAAGGGGCAGTTCCAGGGCGGCGGCCAGGACGCGGGCGCCGGGCGCGGCGGCGTGGTCGTCGCGGGCGAGCCAGGTGACCTCCATCCCCTCGGGCGCGTCGAGCGGCAGGCGGTCCTCCGGGGAGGGGATCTCGATGAGCGCGTGGCCCTCGGCGTCCGGCGGCAGGCAGGACAGGATGCCGGAGAGCGCGGGCAGGCCGCTCTCGTCGGCGGCCAGCACGACCCGCCGCGTCCCGGGCGGCGGGTTGAAGCCGATGCCCTCGTCGATGATCGCCACGCTGTCGCCGGGCTCGCAGGTCTCGGCCCAGGTGGCGGCGGGGCCGGCCGTGCCGTCGGCGGCCGAGCCGTGCAGGACGAAGTCCACGTCGATCTCCGGGCCCTCGGCCCGGTACGCGCGTACCGAGTAGTTGCGCAGCACCGGTCGGGAGGTCTTGGAGATCGTCAGGTATTTGGCGTAGCTGAGGGTGGTGAGCCTGGGCGGCAGGCGGGAGAGCGAGTCCGCCGAGACGGGCAGGAAGAGGCGGAACCACTGGTCGTACCCCATGGGGACGAACCGTTCGATGTCGCCGCCCCCGAGGGTGACGCGGGCGAAGTGCGGGGACAGGCGTTCGCGGCGGAGCACGTTGAGGATGAGCAGTTCGGAGGTGTGCGGCTTGACGCGGGTGGAGGCGAGGTTGCCTCTGGTCATAGGGGGCTCCTAGAGGCTCCAGAAGACGAGGAAGGCTTCCAGATTAGGTTAGCCTTACCTTATCTTGACGCAAGCCCGTGTCCCGGCGTCGTGACCGGCTCCTTTCTGCTGTGGACGACCCTGCTGCCTGACCGGAGGTCGTGAATGACACTCGAATCCCCCGCCACTCCCCTGGTGGAGCCCGCGGACGCGCCCGGCAGGTGCCGGGTGACGTTCCTGTGGCGGGCCAGGGACGCCGCCGAGCAGGCGGTGGTGCTGATCAACACGGTGACCGACCGCGACCGGCACGCCGGCGACATCGGGGGCCACGTGATGACCCGCCTGCCCGGGTCCGACGTCCTGCGCCTCACCTACGAGCTCGACGCCGACCTGCGCGCCGGCTACCAGATCCTGCCCTGCACCGAGCTGCCCGGCACCGACCGGGAGTCCTGGCTGAAGGTCCTGCGCACCGCCGTCCCCGACCCGGGCAACCCCGAGACCGTGCCGGGCGTGCACGGCCGTCACCCGTCCTCGCTCCTGGAGCTGCCGCAGGCGCCGCCGCAGCCGTACCGGGACCGCCGGCCCGGCGTCCCCCAGGGGCAGGTGCTCGAGACGTGGGTGGCCGGCCGCCGCGTGTGGGTCTACCTGCCGCCCGGACACGGTACGGGGCCGTACCCGAGCGTGGTCCTGCTGGACGGCGAGGTGTGGGCCGGGCGGATCGCCACCACCATGGACAACCTCATCGCCGACGGCCGCATCCCGCCCGCCGTCGTCCTCATGCCCGACTCCGTGGACCGGCCCACCCGGCGCAAGGAGATGGCCTGCCACGACCCGTTCGTCCGCCACCTCGCCCACGACCTGCTGCCCTGGGCCGAACACGAATGGCAGGTCACCACCGACCCCGGCCTGACCGTGCTCGCCGGGCAGGGCTTCGGCGGCCTCACCGCCTCCTGCGCCGCCTTCCTGGCCCCCGGCCGCTTCGGCAACGTCCTGTCCCAATCCGGGGCGTACCGGTGGAGCGATGACGACCCCGAATGGCTGACCCGGCAGTACGCGCGGGCCACCCGCCTGCCGGTCCGCTTCCACGTCGAGGTCGGCGCGCTGGAGTGGACGCTGCTGGAGGAGAACCGCCGCTTCGCCGAGACCCTCGCCGCCAAGGGGTACGAGGTGAGCTTCACCGAGTACAACGGCGGCCACGACCCCGCCTGCTGGCTCGGCGGCCTCGCCGACGGCCTGGGGACGCTCGCGGCGGGCTGGCTGTGAGCGTCCGGACGCCCGTCGCCGCGGGCCCGGCCGTGGCGAATGACCAGGAACGCCGGCTCCCTCGGGCGGGGTCAGCGGCGCGGGCGCAGGTCCGTCCAGCAGGCGGCGACGTAGGCCAGGCAGGCCGCCCGGACGTCCGGGCCGAAGCGCACCGACCAGCCGTCCGGCACGGCGGCGAAGGACGGCCAGATGGAGTGCCGGTCCTCGTCGTCGGCCAGGACGAGGAACTCGCCGTCCGGATCGTCGAAGGGGTTCACGAGGTCGGCTCCCGGAGTCGGGCCGCGACGATCGCGCCGATGTCGGCGATCGGTCCCGGCCGGGTCATGTCCTTGTGACCGCAGGCCACGTCGTGCGTCTCGATCGCGCCGCTCACGTGGGGCCGCCAGGCGTCCGCGGCCGGCGTGCCGTCGATCGTGCCGGCGGTGGCGCGGAAGAACAGCATGTCGCCGTCGTACGGGCGGGTGTCGTGGGCGCGTACGAGGCGGTCGGTGCCGAGGTAGAGGTCCTTGAGCTCGGCGAGCGTCCCGGCGGGCAGCCCGGCGAGCGGGCTGGACTCGCGGCGCAGGATCTCCACGACGCGCTCGATCGTGAGCTCGCCGTCCGGCGTGCAGCCGCCCATCGTGAGCAGCGCCTCCAGCGCCTCCGCCGCATCGGACGGAGGCAGGTCGCGCCTGCCCTCGGCCGGGTACGCGTCCAGGACGGCCAGCAGCGCCACCTCCTGCCCCGCCAGCCGGAGTTGCACGGCCATCTCCTGGGCGATGACACCGCCCGTGGACCAGCCGAGCAGATGGTATGGCCCGCGCGGCCGCACCATCCTGAGCTGGGCCACGTAACCGGCCGCCAGCTTGCGCAGCGAGGCCGGGGGCCGGTCGCGGCGCGCCTGGAGCCCGTAGACCGGGCGGTCGGGCAGGTGCCGGATCAGGCCGCCGTAGCACCAGCTCAGCCCGCCCGCCGGATGCACGCAGAACAGCGGTTCCCGCGATCCCGGCTCGCGCAGCGGCAGCAGCACCTTGAGCGGGTCCCTGCGGGCGCCGCCGTCGAGGAGCGCGGCCAGCCCGGCGGCGGTCGGCGCCTCGAACAGCGCGCCGACCGGCACCTCGGCCCCGAAGACCTCCTTGACCCGGGCGACCAGCCGCACCGCGAGCAGCGAGTGGCCGCCGAGGTCGAAGAAGCCGTCGTCCACGCCCACCCGGCGCACGCCGAGCACGTCGGCGAACAGGGCGCACATGGTCTCCTCACGCGGCCCGTCCGGCAGCCGTCCCTCCCCGAGGGTGGCCGAGAGGGCGGGCAGGGCGGCGCGGTCGAGATGGTCGAGGGTGCCGTCGGGCAGGCGGCGGGCCAGGTCGCCCGAGCGGTACATGCGCGTCCCGGGCGGGCCGTAGGGGTCGGCGACGAAGCGTTCGGCGGTCAGGCCGGGGCGGCCGAGGTAGCCGCGGGCCAGTCCGTCGCCCGCCACGTACATCTCGCCGGCGACCCCCGGGGGGACCGGCCGCAGGGCGTCGTCCAGCACGTAGACGCGCAGGTCCGGGATGGCGCGGCCGATGGGGCCGCCGTGCCGCTCGCCGGCCTCCAGCACCAGGTGGGTGACGTGCACGGCGGCCTCGGTGATGCCGTACGTGTTGACCAGGTCGGGCCCGTGCGGGCGGCGGGCCCGCCAGTCCTCCAGGCGGGCGGGTTCGAGCGCCTCCCCGCCGAAGATCACGTGGCGGAGTGCCAGCTCGCGGCCGTCGTCGGCGGCGGCGAGCCGGTAGAACGCCGACGGGGTCTGGTTGAGCACGGTGACGCGCTCGCGGACCAGCAGGGCGAGCAGGTCCGCCGGGGAGCGGCTCACCTCGTGGGGGACGACGACCAGGCGGCCGCCGTACAGCAGCGCGCCCCACAGCTCCCACACCGAGACGTCGAAGGCGCAGGAGTGGCACAGCGTCCACACGTCGTCCGGGCCGAAGCCGAAAAGTCGGTCGGTGGCCGACAGGAGCCGGACCACGTTGTGGTGGGTGACGAGCACGCCCTCGGGCCGGCCGGTGGCGCCGGAGGTGTAGATGACGTACGCGGCGTCGTCCGGCCGCAGGTCGCGCTCCGGGTCGTGGTCGAGCCAGTCGTCCAGGTCCGCCAGCCGGCCCTCGTCCACCACGTACACCGGACCGGCGTCGGCGACCATGCGGTCCACGCGGCCGGCCGGGTACGACGGGTCCAGCGGCAGGCACGCGGCGCCGGTCTTGAGCACCGCCAGCAGCGCGACCACCAGGTCCGGCGAGCGGGGCAGCGACAGGGCGACGACGGCGCCGGGGCGGGCCCCGTACGCGATGAGCTTGTGGGCCAGCCGGTTGGCGCGGGCGTTCAGCCCGGCGTAGGTGAGGGCGCCGACGGCGGTCGCGCCGGGGGTGCGGCGGGCCTGCGCCTCGAACAGGCCGGGCAGCGTCGCGCCCGGCTCGACGACGTGCCCTCCGAGCTGAGCGCCGGCCGGTCCGGTCGTCATGTCGCCGGGCCGGTCCCCCAGGAGCGTGCGGCGTTCGGCGGCGTCCAGGAGGTCGAGCCGACCGATCGGCGCGGACGGGTCGGCGAGCGCCTGCTCCAGCAGGCGGACCAGCCGTCCGGCGAGCGCGCGGGCACTGGCCCGCTCGAACAGGTCCTTGCTGTACTCGAGGAACCCCGAGCCGGTGGCGTCGAGGTTCAGCGTGAGGTCGACCTTGGCGGTCCCCGTGTGCACGACCCGCACCCCGGCGGTCGCGGGGGCGTCCGGGTGGACGAGCATCACCTGGAACAGCGGGTGCCGGTTGCGGGCCCGGGGCGGGTTGAGCGCCTCGACGAGCCGCTCGAACGGCAGCTCCGCGTGCTCGAACGCGGCCAGGTCGGCGGCCTTGACACGTTCGAGCAGCTCGGCGAACGACGGGTCGCCCGACGTGTCGGCCCGCAGCACGAGCGTGTTGCCGAAGAACCCGACGGCGCCGTCCAGCGTGCTCTCGCCGCGGCCCGCGACCGGAGTGCCGATCGGCAGGTCGGTGCCCGCGCCGAGCCGGGTGAGCAGGGCCGCGAGCGCCGCGTGCAGCACCATGAACACGCTCGCGCGGGCGCTGCGGGCCAGCCGCCGCGCGGCCCGCATCAGACCGGGCGGCAGGACGACGGGGACGGTGCCGCCCTCGCCGCTCGGCACGGCCGGGCGGGGCCGGTCGACGGGCAGTTCGAGCCGGTCGGGCAGGCCGGCGAGGGCCGTACGCCAGAACTCCAGCCCGGTGACGGGCAGGTCGCGCCGCCACAGCGTGTAGTCGGCGTACTGGACGGGCAGCGGCTCGTACGCCGGGGCCCTGCCCTCCTTGCGGGCCTCGTAGGCCGTCATGAGGTCCCTGGCCAGCGGGCCCGCCGACCAGGCGTCGCCCGCGATGTGGTGCAGGACGAGCATGAGCACGTGCTCCTCAGGGCCCAGCCGCAGCAGGTGGGCGCGGAACGGCGGCTCGGCGGCCAGGTCGAAGCCGCGCCGGGCGATCGTCCGCATGGCCTGGTCCTCGTCGTCGGGCTGCCAGACGGGGAGCTCGAGGCGTACGTCGTCCAGGATCCGCTGGCGGGGGACGCCGTCGTGCTCGGGGAAGACCGTGCGCAGGATCTCGTGCCTGGCGGCGACGTCGTCGAGGGCGGCCCGGAGCGCGGCGCGGTCGATCTCGCCTCCCAGGCGGAGGGCCAGGGGCAGGTTCCAGGTGGGGGCGGGGCCTTCGACGCGGTACAGGAACCAGAGCCTGGCCTGCGCGGACGACAGCGGCATGGGCTCGGGGCGGCTGCGGGCCAGCAGGGGCGTGCGGGGGACCGTCGTCATGCCCAGCCTGGCGACGAGCCCGGCGGGGGTGGGGGTGTCGAAGATCGTCCTGATGGGCGGGGCCGTGCCGAACGTCTCCCCCACCCGGACCGTCAGCCGCGCGGCCGGCAGGGAGTGACCGCCCAGGTCGAAGAAGGAGTCGTCGGGGCCGACGGCGGGCCGCCCGAGCACCTCGGCGAACAGGGCGCACATGACCTGCTCCGCCTGGTTGGCCGCCGCCCTGCCCGTCCCGGCGCCGTCGGCCTCGGGGGCGGGGAGCGCGGCGCGGTCGAGCTTGCCGTTGGGGGTGCGGGGCAGCGAGTCCATGGCGACGTACGCGGCGGGCGCCATGCCGGCGGGCAGGCGGGCGGCGGCGTGCTCCGCCAGCCGGGCCGCCACGCCCTCCGCCGCTCCCTCCGCCGCGCCCTCCGCACTGGGTACGACGTAGGCGACCAGGCGGTGGCCGTGCGCGGCGACGGCGGCGGCGTTCACGCCGGGGTGCTCTTCGAGCGCGGCCTCGATCTCGGCCGGCTCTACGCGTACGCCGCGTACCTTGACCTGGTCGTCGGCCCGGCCCAGGAGCCGCAGCCGGCCGGGCGCGGCCCAGCGGGCGCGGTCGCCCGTCCGGTACATGCGCGTTCCGCCGGGACCGGCCACGAACCGGTCGGCGGTCAGCTCGGGACGGCCCAGGTAGCCGCGGGCCAGCCCCTCTCCCGCCAGGTACAGCTCCCCGGTGACGCCGGGCGGCGCCGGTTGCAGAGCGTCGTCGAGCACGTGGACGCTCGTGCCCGCCGTGGGGCCCTCCGAGCCGTCGCCGAGCCAGGTGTAGGCGTCGACCGTGGCCTCGGTGGGGCCGTAGTGGTCCACGGCCAGGGTGCGGTCCCGCAGGGTGCGCCACAGCGGCGCCGGCACCGCCTCGCCACCGACCACGGTGATCCGCGGCGGCCTGGCCAGCAGGCCGGGCAGCTCCTTGAGGTGGGACGGGGTCAGGTCGAGGTAGTCGACGGCGTGCTCGCGGACGTAGGACGTCAGAGCCTCGGGGTCGCGGTAGGTGTCGTCGCCGAGCAGGTGCAGCTCGTGGCCGCCGATCATCCACAGCAGCGGGTCCAGGGAGGCGTCGAACGAGAACGACGCCGTGTGCGCGACCCGCAGCCGCTCGCCCGCCGGGAACAGCCGTTCGCGGTGGCCGGCGAGGAGTGCGGCCAGCCCGGCGTGCGTGCCGACCACGCCTTGGGGGCGGCCGGTGGAGCCGGAGGTGTAGATCACGTAGGCGGGGTGTCCCGGCTCGGGCGCGGGGAACACGACGTCCGAAGGCGCGGGGAACACGGCATCTGAAGGCGCGGGGACCACGACGTCCGATGGCGCGGGCGGGTCCCAGGCGGTGGTGAGCACGATGGACGGGGCGGCGTCGGCCAGCATGAGCTCGCGCCGGCCGGCCGGGTACGACGGGTCGATCGGCAGGAACGCCGCGCCGCTGCGCAGCACCGCGAGCAGGGCGATCACCAGCTCGGCGGAGCGGGGCAGCGTCACGGCGACGATCCGCTCGGGCCCGGCGCCCTGTGCGAGCAGGCTCCGGGCCAGCCGGTCCACCCGCGCGCCCAGCTCGGCGAAGGTCAGCGACGCGCCGTCGCAGGTCAGCGCCGTCGCCTCGGGTGTCGCGCGTACCTGGTCGAGGAAGGCGTCCACGACGGTCCACGCGGTCCGGCCGGGCAGCAGGTCGTCGGCGGGTGGCCGCGCGGCGGGCACGTTGAGGAGGTCGGCCCGGGGAGCGGGCACCTTCAGGCGATCCGGCCGGACCCTGGGCTTCTTCGGACGATCCGGCCGGTCCGGGTCCGCGCCGGCCGAGCGTGGCAGGTTCAGGGCCGTGCGGTCCTCGTCCATCAGCACGGGCAGGCGGCCGAGCGGCGTGTCCGGCCCGTACGCCGCCAGCGTGCCGAGGAAGCCCGCCAGCCGCCGGGTGTGAACGGCCAGCGCCTCCTCCGAGTACCGGGCCGCGTTCCCGTCGAGCTCCAGCGTCAGCCGCTCCCCGTCCAGCAGCAGCGCCACGGCCAGGTCGTCCACCGGCCCGGAGGCCAGGTTGGTGACGGAGGCGACGGCAGCGCCGAACTTCACCTCCGACGCGAACGGCTTGATGTTGAGCATCGGCCCGAACAACGCCCGTCCCCCGAGCCCCAGGTCGCGGCGCAGGTCCTCGATCCGGTAACGGCCGTGCCCGCGCGCCTCGGCGACGCGCCGGGCGGCGTCGCCGACCAGCTCGCCCAGCGTGCGCCAGGGCCGTACGTCGAGCCGCACCGGCAGCACGTTGACCGTCAGGCACGGCACCCGCAGCGTGGCGCCGGAGCGGTTCATCAGCGACAGCCCGATCAGCACGTCCGTGGTGCCGGTGAGCCTTCCCAGGTAGCAGGCCAGCCCGGCGGCGGCCACGTCGGCCCAGGTGGCGTGGGCTTCGCGGGCCAGGCCGTCCCAGTGCCCGGCGGGCGGGAGCGGGGCGCGCCGGCGGACGATCTCGCGGGCCGACATCGCGGGCGTCCCCGCGAGCCCGGCCGGTTCGGGCGCGCCGCCGAGCCGCCCGAGCCAGTACGCCCGGTCGGCCGCGTACTGCTCCGAGACCCGGTACGCGGCCTCCTCCGCCGGCACCGACGCCATCGACCCGAACGGCCCCGCGCCGGGCGTCAGCCCGTCGGCCAGGGCCGTGTAGATCTCCGCCATCCGCCCGACCAGCATCGACAGGGCGTAGGCGTCGATGAGGATGTGGTGGGCCCGCAGGTACCAGACGGCGTGGTCGTCGGTCAGCCGCAGCAGCGCGTGCCGGGTCAGGCGGCCGGTGACCAGGTCCACCGGGGTGCGCAGGTCGGCCCGCATCCACTCCTGCGCCGCGGCCTCGGGGTCGGCCGCGCCGCGCAGGTCGAGCACGGTCAGGCAGCCGCGCAGCGAGTCGTACTCGTTGAGGTACTGGGCGGGGCCCTCGGTGAAGCGCAGCCGTAGCGGGTCGGCCTCGGCCAGGCAGCGCTCCAGCGCCCGCTCGAACACGCCGGGGTTCAGCGGGCCCCGGATGTCGACGCGGTCGGCGGTGTTGTAGACGGGGTTGCCGGGGTCCAGGCGCTGGGCGTACCAGATCCCGGCCTGCGCCCCGGTCAGGGGCGTCGTCGTGGTCACGGTGGGCGGCATGGTCATCGGCGGATTTCGAGGAGACCCCGGACGTCGGTCCTGGGCAGGGATAGGGGGCGCGGGAAGGTCGCGGAGGATCGGTCGGAGGTCAGGCGAGCGGCTCCGCCCATGCCGCGATCGTCGGCCTCTCCACGAGGTCGTCGTGCGGCCCGAGCTCGTCCGGCTCGACGAACAGCCGCTCGGCGACCTTGCACCGATTCCGCGCGGTCATGACCCGCCGGCGGATTCGCCTCGGTCGTCAGCAGATGCATGAAGATCCAATCTGGTCAGGCGCGCAGGGTCGCGCCACCGTCCACGAGGAGGTCGTGCATGGTGATGTGCCTGGCCGTCTCCGAGCAGAGGAACAGGACCGCGTCCGCGATGTCGTCCGGGTCGGCCACGCGCCCGAGCGGGATGCCGACGCGGAACGAGCCGGGGTCGCCGGCGAGGGTGGCGTAGAGCGCCTCGTCGAGGTAGGTGCCCGCCACCTCGCCGCCCGGCCCGGCCCTGAGGTCGGCGGCGGCCACCTTGGCTCCCGCCTCGGTCAGGGCGGCGCACACGGCCGCCCCGATCCCCCGGGCCGCGCCGGTCACCAAGGCGGTCCTGCCCTCGATCCCGTCCATTGCGGCAAGTCCTCCCCGAATGATTAAGTTAGGTAAGCCTTGCCTAATTTGATCGGAAAGTTCGCATCTGTCAAGGGAGAGTTTCAATGCCCTCACCCGGCCCTCACACGGCCCTCACACGCGAAAGCCGGGCGGCGGTCGCCGCCCGGCCGGACCGTCGCAGGAGGTCAGAGCAGCTCGACGTACCCCTCGGCGCCGTTGACGCGGATGCGGCGGCCGTCCTCGATCCTGCGGGTGGCGTCCTGCACGCCGACGACCGCCGGGAGCCCGTATTCCCTGGCCACCACCGCGCCGTGCGTCATCACGCCGCCGACCTCCATCACCACACCCTTGACCGACACGAACAGCGGCGACCAGCTCGGGTCGGTGAAGACGGTGACGAGGATGTCACCCTCCTCGACGACGGCGTCCCGCATGCTGTGCACGATCCTGGCGCGGCCCTCGACGACGCCCGACGACACGGCGATCCCGGCCAGCGCCCCCTCCGGCAGGGCGCCGGTGTCGTACTCGCCGGAGATCACCTCCCCTTCCGAGGTGATCACGCGCGGCGGCGTGAGCTTGCCGTACTCCTCGAACGCCGCCCGCCGCTCCTCGATCAGGTCGTGGTCGGCGCGGCCGGTCCGCACGACCAGCCGGAACTCCTCCAGCGACAGGAAGTAGACGTCCTGCGGCTCCTTGATCACCCCTTCGTCTGCCAGCCGGTCCGCCTCGGCGAGCAGGGCGCGCTTGTACAACTCATACCGCTGCAGCAGGGCGTGCTTGGAGTACTCGCGGTAGCCGATGAAGTGACGGACCAGGCTCATCTGGCGGGCCGCCTTGCGCGCCTTGCGAGCGCCACTGGGCCGGGCCTTGAGACGGGCCAGCAGGTCGGCCATCGTGCGCTCGGCCTCCGCGCGGCCCCGTTCGGCCTTGCGGGCGCGCTCCCCGGGCTCGAGGTTCCTGACGTTGCTGAGCAGAAGCGGGACGAGCAGCGTGGGGTCCTCGCTCCACCGCGTCCTGGTGATGTCGATGTCGCCCGAGCAGTGCATGCCGTACTCGCTCAGGTAGCCCTCGAGGGCGCGCCGGGCCGGCGCGCCGCCCTCCAAGGCGTCGAGGCCGGGCAGCAGCGTGTCGCGGCCGGCCGTCTCGAGATGCCGGATCACCTCCGGGTACGGCCGGATCACGTCCGCCACGTCCAGCAGGTCCAGGCCCATCGCGGCCACCACGTTGTGGTCGGCGGACTGGGCGATGGCGTCGGCGGCGTTGTCGACGCCGAGCCACGCCTTCATGTGCTTGTTGACCCAGTTCACCGACTGGATGCCGACGAAGGCCGCCGCCACGCTGCGCGGGTCGAAGGTGAGCGCGGCCAGCACGTCGTGGTCGGCCAGGATGTAGCGGAACAGCTCGTCGCCCGACTTGCCGTCGATCCCCCGCCGCAGCCGCTCGACCGTCGCCTCGTTCTGCGCGATGAGCTGGGGCACGACGTCCGGGTCGTCGTGCCTGGACAGGCTCAGGTACTGGCGGACCATGGGCAGCACCCCGCCCTCGCCGAAGTCCAGGATCGAGGTCTTGCCGCGGGCCAGGCCGCGGACGAAGTCCTTGCGGCCGAGCACCGTGCGCAGGGCGTTGGCCATGAGCACGTCCACCTGCCCGAGGCTCTTGAGCGTGACCGCGCGGGCCACCGGTGAGGACAGCTCGTGCGACATGTCCTTGTAGAAGCGGCCCGCGGTCACCGTCCCCGCCGAGCGGCCGAGCCGGTCGTGCAGCAGGGCGAAGAACGACAGGCCGAGCGGCATGAAGGCGTCGGTCATCATCTGGCGGTGGCCGTAGGACATGTAGACGTGGTTCTTGCCGTCGGAGGACTCCGGCACCGGGTAGAGCGTGGTGATCGGGCGGCTCTGCAGCACCTGGAACTCGCCGTCGACCAGGCCCCACTCGATGTCCTGGGGCCGGCCGAAGTGGCGCTCGATGCGGCGGCCGAGGCTCGCCAGGCTCAGGATCCGCTCGTCGGTGAGCGTCTGGACGTGCTGCCGGGCGGGCTCGATGTCGTGCTCCTCGGTGCCGCCGCCGGGCGCGGCGCGCAGCTCCTTGGTCTGGGTGACGACGTTCCTGGCGATGACGCGGCCGGACCGGACGCGGTAGTTGTCGGCGTTGACCAGCCCGGAGACGAACGCCTCCCCCAGCCCGAACCCCGCGTCGATCGAGACCACGTTCCGGTTGCAGGTGATGGGGTCGGCGGTGAACATGATGCCCGCCGCCTCGGGGAAGACCATCCGCTGGACGACCACGGAGACGCGGACGGCCCGGTGGGCGAAGCCGCCGCGGATGCGGTAGGCCACCGCCCGGTCGGTGAACAGCGACGCCCAGCACCGCCGCACGCCCTCCAGCACCGCCGCCGCGCCCCGGACGTTCAGGTACGTGTCCTGCTGCCCGGCGAACGAGCTGGACGGCAGGTCCTCGGCGGTGGCGCTGGAGCGGACCGCGCACGGCCCGTCGCCGAGCTCGGCGAGGTGGCGCAGGAGCTCGCCCTCGACGTCGGCCGGGACGGGCAGGGTCTCGATCGCCGTCCGCAGGCGGGCGCACGCCTCGGCGATCCCGGCACGATCGTCGGCCCGCAGCCCCGACAGGCCGTCGATCAGCGCGGCGATCCCCTCGTCCCCCTCGACGACCGCCCGGTACGCCTCCGTCGTGACGCAGAAGCCGGGCGGCACGCGCACGCCCTCGACCGAGGACAGCTCGCCGAGGTTGGCCCCCTTGCCGCCGACCAGCGCGAGCCGGGTCTTGTCGATGTCGTGGAAGCCGAGCACGTATGCACCCATGGCGGGATTCCCATCTCCCAGAACTAATTAAATACAGACCAGCACTGTATCTCAATGCGCGAGCCCTTCCACCGGGGGGATGGGGTGAACAGGGACCGATCGCGTGAGGTCCGGGTGTCATGCCGCGGCCCACCCGCCCGGCGAGCCGGGGGCGGGTGGGCCGGGGGCGGGGTTACTGCTGGCCGGGGCGGCGGGCCGGGGCCGGGGCCGGGCGGGCGCTGCCGTCGGTGAAGCGCGACGGGCGGAACGGGGCGAGCAGGGACGACTCCTCACCGAACAGCTCGCCCCCCACCTCCTCCAGCAGCAGCGGCGCCAGCGTGACCCCGCTGTGCGTGGCCACCGTGTACACCCGCCGATCCGCGTCCGAGAACCCCGCCACCGTCAGGCCGTCGCCGGGCATCGCCCGCTGCCCCACGACCGCCCGCTCCACCGTGGCGCCCTCCGTGCCGCGCAGCACGCCGGGCAGCAGGGTCATGATCTCCGTGAGGACCTCCTCCGGCACCGGGCGCGCCGGGTCGGCCAGGCCGTCCAGGCCCAGGGACTGCAGCAGCAGCCGCCCGCCCCCGTCCGGGCGCAGGTTGAGCGCGGCCGTGGTGAGCACCCGCGACAACCGGGCCGGCACCGGGCTCGTGGTGACCAGGAAACCGTTGGTGACCGTGCCGGACACGGCCGGGTCCAGCATCGGCACCGTCGCCCCGGCCAGGGCCGCGACCTGCTCCGTCCAGCGCCCGGCACAGGTGACCACCACGTCCCCGGCGAACGTGCGCCCATCGGCCAGCGTCACCTTCGCGCCCGACGCCGACGCCTCGATCGCGGTGACCTCGGCCCCGCACTCCAGCGTGGCCCCGCCGTCGCGGGCCTCGCCGAGCAGGCGGCCGAGCAGGCGCAGCGGCTGGACGTACGCCTCGGTGGGGAAGAACACGTGCTCGGCGCCGGGAGGCGGCGGCACCAGGTCGGGCTCCAGGGCCAGGGCGCGCCGCGCGGTGATCCGCTCGACCGGGTAGCCCATGCCGAGCAGCCGTTCGACGCGGGCCTCGAGCAGCTCCCTGTGCTCGGCCGTGACCGCGCACTCGAGGTTGCCGGTGGGGAAGAACCAGTCGCCGGGGAGCTGATGGTGCGCCCAGACGGCGGCGTGGTTGAGGTCGAAGTACTCCTTCGGGGTCTTGTTGTTGGCGTTGATCCACGCGACCGAGGTGGAGCTCGTACCGGCCCCCGGCGTACGCGCCTCCAGGATCGTGACCTGCGCGCCGCGCCGGGTGAGCCCGGCCGCTACCGCGGATCCCACCACCCCCGCACCGATGACGACGACTCGCACGCTGGCTCCTCTCACTTGTGGTCCTGATCGGCGCCGAACAGCTTGGCCACGCCGACGAAACGTTCGATGACGACGACCGCCACCACGGCGAACAGCACCATCAGGGTGCCGATGGCGGTGACCGTGGGGTCGTAGTCGTACTGCATGTAGTTGAAGATCCGTACGGGCAGCGTCTGCAGGTCGGTCGTGACCACGAACAGCGCCACCGTCAGGTCGTCGAAGGAGGTGATGAACGCGAAGAACGCGCCCCCGATCAGCGCCCCGCGCACGGCCGGCAGCGTGACGTGCCAGAACACCATGAACGGCGCGGCGCCCAGCCCGGCCGCGGCCTTCTCCGCCGCCCGGTCCAGGCCCGCCAGCCCGGCCAGCACCAGCCGCACCGCGTACGGGACGGTCAGCACCAGATGGGCCAGCAGCAGCGTGAACGGGCTCGAAGCCAGCCCCATCTGCGCGAACCACTGCAGCAGCCCGATGCCGAGCACGATCGTGGGCACCGCGAACGCGCTGGACAGCACCGCCTCCAGCGCGCCCCGGCCGGGGAAGCGGTAGCGGTGGATGGCCAGCCCGCCGGCCAGCCCCACCACCGCCGAGATCGCCGCCGCCGCCAGCGCCACCAGGGCGCTCAGCGCGAACGACGACAGGAACTCCGGCTTCTGGAACACCTCGGCGTACCAGCGCAGCGTGATGCCCTGCGGCGGGAACGTCACATAGGAGGTCGTGGTGAGCGAGGAGGCCACCGTGACCGCGACGGGCGCGATCAGGAACAACCCCACCAGGACCGCGAACGCGCCGCCGAGCAGGCGGGTCAGGCGGCTCATCCGAACACCACATCCCCGTTGCCGCGGCGCAGCAGCCGCGCGTAGCCGAGCAGCAGCCCGGTCGTCACGACCACGAGCACGAAACCGATCGCCGCCGCGTACGGCCAGTCGAGCGTGGTCGTCGCCTGCGTGTAGACGAAGTACGGCATGAGCTTCACCTTCGGGCCGCCGAGGATCGCCGGGGTGACGAAGCTGGAGGCGGTCAGGCTGAACACGATCATCGCCCCGGCGAGCATGCCGGGCGCCGACAGCGGCAGCGTGATCCGCCAGAAGCAGGTCCACCCCGGCGCGCCCAGCCCCTTGGCGGCCGGCACGAGCGTCGGGTCGATGCGGTCCAGGCTGCCCATGAGCGGCAGCACCATGTACGCCAGCATGACGTGCACCATGCCGATGAGCACGGCCGTGTCGTTGTAGAGGAGTTGCGGCGCGGTGAGCCCGAACGCCTCGAAGACCGCCGCCACGGGACCGTTCGGCCCCAGCACCACCAGCCACCCGTACGCGCGGATGACCATGCTGATCAGCAGCGGCGACAGCAGGAGCAGCGCCAGCCAGTTGCGCACCCGGGCCGAACGACCCCGCATGTACAGGGCGAAGGGATAGCCGACGAGCAGGCAGCCGATCGTCGTCATGCCGGCGACCTTGAGCGTGTTCCACAGGACGTCCCGGTAGAACGGGTCACCGAGGAAACGGGCGTAGTTGTCCAGCGTGAAGGCGCCGGTCTGCGTCCTGAAACTGTTGGCCACCAGCGTGAACAGCGGCGCCAGGAACAGCAGCGCGAAGATCGCGATCGCGGGCAGCGCGAGCAACAGGCCCGTGCGCCGGCGGGGGCGGCTCGCCCCGCCGCTCACCTGGCCGCCAGCGAGGCGTCCGACGGCCGCCATGAGCAGGTCACCTCCTCCCCCACCCCGGGCACCCGCGCGTCGAACGGCAGCGCCGCCGTCACCGTGCCCGCCGCGGTGGCGACCACGCAGCGGATGCGCGAGCCGAGGAAACGGGTGTCGCGCACGGTCCCGCGCAGCCCGTCGCCGTCCCCCGTGCCGGTCTGCCCGGCCGTGCCGGGCTGTTCGACCGAGCCGGCCCGTTCGACCGTGCCGATCCGTTCAACCGTGCCGATCCGTACGACCTCGGGCCGCACGTACAGCCGCACGGCCGCGCCGTCGGCCGGTGGATCCCCGGCCGGGGTGGCGGCCACCGTCGCGCCCGCCACCGTGCAGGCGTGCCCGCCGGCCACCGGCCCCGCGGCGACGCCGTCGAGCGCGTTGACCTCGCCGATGAACTGGGCCACGAAGTCCGTCGCCGGGCGCAGGTAGATCTCCCGCGGCCGGCCGAGCTGATGGATGACGCCGTCGGCCATGACCGCGATCCGGTCGGAGACCGCCAGGGCCTCCTCCTGGTCGTGGGTGACGAGGATCGTGGTGGTGCCGATCCGGCGCTGCAGGGCGGAGACCTCGTCGCGCAGCCGTACCCGGAGCTGAGCGTCGAGGTTGGAGAACGGCTCGTCGAGCAGCAGCAGATCCGGCTCGATCACCAGGGCCCTGGCCAGCGCGGCGCGCTGCTGCTGGCCGCCGGAGAGCTGACGCGGGTGCCGCTCGGACATGCCGTCCAGGCCCACCATCTCCAGCACCTCGGCCACCCGCTTGCTGCGACGGGAGGCCGCGACCTTGCGCATGCGCAGGCCGAACGCCACGTTGTCGGCGATCGACATGTGCGGGAACAGGGCGTACGACTGGAAGACCATGCCCATGGAACGGCGGTGCGGCGGCACGGCGGTGATGTCACGGCCGTCCACCTCGATCAGGCCGCCGTCGGCGGTCAGGTGCCCGGCGACCATGTTCAGCGTCGTGGTCTTGCCACAGCCCGAAGGCCCCAGCAGGGTGAGGAACTCGCCCGGCTCGGTCTCCAGGTCCACGGCGGAGACCACCTCCTTGCCGCCCAGCACCTTGCGCACGCCGTCCAGGCGCAGCCGCCCGCGCCGCACCGCGGTCTCGGCCGGCGCCTCGGTAGTGGTGCTCGTCACTGCTCGACCTCCTTCGTCCATCGATCGGTCCAGGCGGCTCGGTTGCCGTTGACGTCCTTCCAGTCCAGCGGCGTCATCCCGGCCGCCTGCGCCGGGCCGACCACCCGCTTGGCGAGCGCCGCGTCGAGCGTGGCGTCGGAGACGGTGGGCCCGTCGTAGCCCTCGGCGGCCAGCCTGCGCTGAATGGCCGGCTCCAGCAGGGCGTTGACGAACTTCTGCGCCAGCTCCGCGTGCGGCGCCTTGGCGACGACGTTCGCGGTGGCCAGCAGCGGGATCGCCCCGTCCTCCGGGTACGCGAACGTGATCGGGAAGTCCTTGTCGGCCAGCGTCTCCACCCGGGACCCGCCCCACACCGACGCGACCGCCTGCCCCTGCAGGAAGTAGTTCGACACGTCGGCCGTGGTGTCGAAGGTGAAGGCGTTGGCCGCCACCTTCTTGATGCCGGCGAAGCCCGACTCCACCGACCCGTCACCCTCACGGGCGGCCAGCATGAGCGCGCCCACGCCGTACGTGTTGCTGATCGACGGCAGCACGACCTTGCCCTTGAGCTTCGGATCGGCCAGATCGGACAGCCTCTTGGGGGCGGGCAGGCCGTTCTTGGCGTACCACTCGCTGTTGTAGGCCAGCCCGGTCGCCGTCAGCGCGAACCCGACGCCGACGTCCCCGGGCAGCCGGGCCACCTTCTCCACCTTGCCCAGGCGGGTGACGGCGGCCGGATCGAGCTTGGCCAGCAGCCCGGCCTGCACGGCCTGGGCCTGCGGGCCGTCGTCGATGAGCGCCACGTCGATCTGCGGGGCGGCCTGCTGGGCCTTCAGCTTGGCGACGGTGTCGGTCGAGCTGCCGGCGATGTAGGTCACCTCGCACCCGCACGTCTTCTCGAACTCGGGCAGCACGGCCTGCTCGAAGGCCTCCTGGTAGGAGCCCCCGTACCCCGCCACCACGAGCTTGCCCGCCGAGGCGGCCGGGCTGGGCGGGGCGCAGGCCGTCAGGCCGATGAGGGCCAGCGCCGCGGCGAGCAGCCTTGTCATGAGGTCTCGATCTCCTTGTTCCAGCGGTCCGTCCAGGCGGAACGGTTCTTGTTGATCACGGCCCAGTCGAGCTTGCGCAGGTCCCCGGCCCGGTCCTGGCCGACCACCAGCTTCGCGAGCGCCGGGTCGAGGGTGACGCCCTTGACCGTCGGGCCGTTGAAGTTCGACTCGGCCATGGCCTTCTGGGCGGCCGGCTCCAGCAGCGTGTTCACGAACTTCTGCGCCACGTCCGCGTGCGGCGCCTTGTTCACCACGTTCACGGTGGCGACCAGCGGCAGCGCGCCCTCCTCGGGATAGACGAACTCGATCGGGAAGCCCTTCTTGGCCAGCATCTGGACCCGCGAGTTGCCCCACACCGAGGCCACGGCCTGGCCCTGCAGGAAGTAGTTGGACACGTCGGCCGTGGTGTCGAACGTGACGGCGTTGGCCGCCACCTTCTTCACACCCGCGAAGCCGGGGTCGATCCGCTGCTCGGAGCCGCCGCCGACCTTCGCCGCGATGAGCAGGGCGCCCAGCCCGTACGTCTGGGTGATCGACGGCATCACCAGCTTGCCCTTGAGCTTGGCGTTCTCCAGGTCCGCCAGCGTCTTGGGAGCGGGCAGCCCGTTCTTGGCGTAGTAGTCGGTGTTGTAGGCGATGCCGGTCGCGTTGAGCGAGAAGCCGACGCCCACGTCGTCGGGCAGGCGGGCGATGTCGATGACGTTCGCGAGGTTCGTGACCGCCTTCGGGTCCAGCTTGGCCAGCAGCCCCGCCTGGACGGCCTGGTTCTGCACGCCGTCGTCGATGAGCGCGACGTCGATCTGCGGGGCGGCCTGCTGGGCCTTCAGCTTGGCGACGGTGTCGGTGGAGCTGCCGGCGATGTAGGTCACCTTGCACGAGCAGGTCTTCTCGAAGCCGGGGATGACCGACTGCTTGAACGCCTCCTCGTAGGAGCCGCCGTACCCGGCGATGACCAGCGTGTCGGGGGCCGCCGACGGGGTGGGGGCCCCGCAGGCGGTCAGGGTGAGGGCACCGGCGAGGAGCCCGATGGTCAGCGATCTGGGTGTCATGGCGACCTCCGAAGGGGGCGATTCGGGGCTAGATGGCCGATCCCGCGTGCGGTCACGCCGGTCTCGACCAGGTCGGCGACGATGTCGCCGAAGACGGGGGCGAGCTTGAAGCCGTGCCCGCTGAACGCGGCGGCGAGCACGGTACGGCCCTGCCTGCCGAGCAGGCCGTGGCCGTCGGGGGTGAAGGCGTCGGCGTACGTGGCCACGCGCACCGGGTCGGGCAGCAACCCCGGCAGGGTCGCGGCCACCGCACGGGCGACCTGTTCCACGTACGCGACGGGCGCGCTGCGCGCCAGCGCGTCGGGCGAGCCGATCTCCTGCCACGGGACGTGCAGGTTGACCTTGACGCCCGTGCCGTCCACCGAGGGGAAGCAGGAGTAGGCGGGCTCGCCGACCCGGATGGCGATCGGGCACCGCTCGGGCCCGAACAGCGCCTCGTCCCGGCGCGGGAACCAGGTCGAGATGATGGCCTTGGCGACGACGGGCGCCTGGATGGGCGCCTGCGGCAGCAGGCTCCCGGCCCACGGGCCCGGGGCCAGGACGGCGTGGGTGAAGCGCTGCTCGCCGTCCGCGGTGACGACGGTGACGCCGGTGGCGTCCTCGCGTACCTCGCTGACGGGGGTGTAGCGGTGCACGCGGGCGCCCCGCCGCTCGGCCGCCGCCACGGCGGCGACCACGGCGGGCTCGGGGCGCAGGTAGCCGGCGCCGGGATCGGCGACCATCACCTCGCCCTCGCGCAACGGGTGCTCGGGGACCCGGTCACGGGCGGCCTTGCCGGTCAGGAGCTCGACCGGCAGGTCGTGGACGCGGGCGGTCTCCAGCACCGCCCGGACCTTGGGATGCTCGCGCGGCCCGACCGTGACGCCGCCGACGGGGGCGAACAGCCGGCGACCGGCGGAACGTTCCAGGTCGGTCCACAGGTCGCGGGCCTCGCGGAGCAGGGGCACGTACTCGGGGCCCTCCTTGTACGCGGTGCGGAAGATCCGGGACTCACCGCCGGCCGCGCCACGGTCATGGCCGGGCGCGTAGGCGTCGAAGCCGACGGCGGGGATACCGCGCTCG
The DNA here is from genome assembly GCF_040654715.1 of Nonomuraea sp. NPDC050643. Classification (NCBI taxonomy): domain Bacteria; kingdom Bacillati; phylum Actinomycetota; class Actinomycetes; order Streptosporangiales; family Streptosporangiaceae; genus Nonomuraea; species Nonomuraea sp. NPDC050643. The sequence goes on from NZ_JBFAIM010000093.1 coordinate 41,251, forward strand.
GCCAGCCGCCACAGGGCCATCGAGCCGACGGCGCCCGTGCCGACGACGGCGACAGAGGTCATGGGGGATCCGCTCCTTCAAGGCATGGCGGGATCACCGCGCGGCGGAGACCCGGTCCGCGCGGGGATGAGAGAAGGGTTCAGCTGTGGTCGGAGGAGCCGCTCAGGTCGGTCTCCACGTAGAAGCGCTCGGAGCCGGGTGGGACGATCATTTCGAGGATTTCCGCGATCTCGCCGCGGCGGGTCCAGGTCTCCCGGCGCCAGCGGAAGACCGGCGTGCCCGCGGGCAGGCCGAACAGCTCCGCCTCGGCGCCGTCCAGGGTGTACGGCTCCACGTAGAGCCTGGCCCGTACCAGCTCGACTCCGCGGTCGCGCAGGTAGGCATGGGTGGTGAGGGGTTCTAACGGCTGGTCGAGCAGGTCGGGTACGAGCCGGAAGGGCAGCACGTGGAGTTCGGTGTTCAGGACGTGGCCGTCGTGGCCGAGTTTGTGGCGCTCCATCTCGATGACCGCCTCCTCGTCCGGCACGCCGGGCAGGCGCAGCCGCGCCGCCTGGGCGGGCAGCACCTGGGCGGAGACGACCCGGTGGTCCCCGTGCGTCTCCGGCCCCTGGATCAGCAGACCGGTGAAGCGGAGCAGGTTGTGCTGGCCGACGGCCTGGGCGACGAAGCTGCCGCGTTTGCGGAAGCGGACGATGAGACCGGCGTCGGCGAGGTCGCGCAGGGCCCGCTGCACGGTGATGCGCGAGACCTCGAACTCCTCGCAGAGCTCGACCTCGGTGGGGATCCGGGTTCCAGGGCCCCACTGGCCGCTGCGGATACGTGCCTCCAGCGCTCTGCGGATCTGCACATGAAGCAAGAGGTCACGTTCTGACATGCCAAAATACTGGTTGTGGCATTAAGTTATGTCAATAGGCGATTACACATAACTTATCCGTCTTCCTCATGTGAGAGCCTCCGCTCAGCGGACCGCGGCGCTCTCCCAGACCCAGGGCAGCAGCACTCGCTCGGCCAGCACCAGCGCGTGGAACAGCGCGATGCTCATGACGCCGAGCAGCGCGATCGCGGCTTGGTAGAGTCGGTGCGTGCTGCTGGAGGGCAAGGTGGCGGTCGTCACGGGGGCTGGTCCCGGGCTGGGGCGGACGCTGGCGGCGCTGCTGAGCGAGGAGGGCGCCGAGGTCGTCGTGGCCGCCCGCACCGCCGCCGTCATCGACAGGATCGCCGCCGAGGTGCCGGGGGTGGTGCCCGTCCCCGCCGACGTGACCAGGATCGACGACGTGCGCCGGCTCGCCGGCACCGTGATCGAACGGTTCGGCCGGGTGGACGTGCTGGTCAACGCCGCCTTCCCCGGGTCGCACCGCCGGAACGTGCTCGACATGTCCGCCGGCGACCTGGAGGGCTGGCGCAAGGCCGTCGAGACGGGCGGCTACGGCACGCTGCTGGCCTGCCGGTTCATCGCGCCGCACATGGTGGCCCGGCGTTCCGGCTCGATCGTCAACCTCACGTCCATGTCGTCCCGCACGGGCTACGCGGGCCGCAGCGACTACGCCGCCGGCAAGGCCGCCGCGCACCTGCTGTCGCACTGCCTGGCCGACGAGCTCGGGCCGTACGGCGTGCGGGTGAACTGCGTCGCGCCCGGCTGGATCGCCAGTGAGGTGCTGGAGGAGTGGATGCGCGCCCGGGCCGCGGCGGAGGGCGTGACGTTCGAGGACGTGCTCGCCCGCGACCTGTCCGCGATGGCGCTGCGCCGCATCGCCACCGAGGAGGACGTCGCCCGCGCCGTCATCTACCTCGCCTCCGACCACGCCAAGGCCGTCACCGGCGCCACCGTCGACGTCAACGGTGGCCAGCTCTTCACCTGAGCCGCCGCCCGCCGGCGCGGGGAGCGGGATTCGTCACCGGGGCGGCCCCGGTCGGGTGTCAGGCCGGCCCTGCCCGCCGGGCCGGCCTGACGTGTGGGGGCGGTCAGGGCGGGGTGACGTCGAGGTAGTCGACGTTGGGGCCGCCGCCGTCGGTGGTGGCGGTGGCGCGGACGGTGTTCGCGCCGGCCGTCAGCGGGAGGGTGAACGTCGCGTTCGCCCACGTGGTCCAGGCGCCGGTGCCGGGGAAGCCCAGGGTCAGCGTGGTGTCTCCGGTGGTGATCGTCATCGGGCGGTCGGCGGTGGTGCCGTTGGCGTGGCGGAGGGTGAGGGTGGCGGTCCCGGCCGCGGTCGCGTTCACCGTGAACTCGACGTACGAGCCCGTCACGTTCGTGTAGTTGACGAAGCCGGTGCCGGAGAAGCCGGCGTGGTTGGAGTCGACGGTGCCCTGGGAGATCGTCGCGCCCTCCGCCTCGTACCGCTGGACGTTCGGCCGGGCGCGGATGAGACGGGTCTCGCCGGGGCGGAGGGTGGCGCTGTAGGAGGAGGTCACGGTGCCCTCCGAGGCGCCCGACCACAGGTTCGTGACCGCGGCCGGGCCGGTGAAGCCGGCCTGTGACCAGGTGACGCTCACCGTGGAGTTGCCCGACGTGCCGGTGTTGTAGAGGGCGATGACGTAGTCACCGTTCGCCTCCCGCTTGCGCCACACCTGGTTGACGCCGCTGTTGACGATCCGCTGCGCGGCCACGCCGTCCTGGTTGACGGCGATGAGCCGGTCGTTGCGCAGGATCGCCAGGTCCACGGAGGTGAGCGCGGTCAGGTCGGTGCCGAGCAGCAGCGGGGAGGCGGCCATCGCCCAGTGCGTCATGTGCGAGCGGCGCTGGTCGGCGGTGAGCCCGACCTGGTCGCCGTTGCCGATCTGCAGCGAGTCGTAGTCGTTCCACCCGCCGGGGCCGGCGTACTGCTGCCACGACGCGGCCGAGTTGAACCGGCTCACCACGTGCGCCCAGTCCGTCAGCGGGAAGCCGCTGCCGTTCGGTCCCGGGCCGCAGTAGCACTCGACGTCGCCCTGGGTGCGCCAGCTGTTGGCCAGCCGGCGCCAGGTGGCGGCCTGGGCGATCGGCAGGTTGTTGGACAGCGCGAAGTTGATCGGCCGGCCCGTCTGGCGCAGCGCCCGGTCCCACGCCTCCACGTCGGCGACCGTGGTCGCGTCCACGCCGTCGATCTTGAGGTAGTCCACGCCCCAGGACGCCATCTGGTTCGCCCACGAGTTGATGAACGCCTGCGTGCCCGGGTGCGCGTGGTCGAGCCGGTACATGTTCTTGCAGTTGTAGTTCTTGTGCGTCTGGGTCGTGTCGGCGATGTCCTGCGCGTGGTACGACGTCCCCTCGATCGGGCGGTTGGCCGTCACGGCGTTCCTGGCGATGCCGGGCGTGACGTAGAACCCGAACTTCAGCCCCTTGGCGTGCACGTAGTCGGCCAGTGCCTTGATCCCGGACGGGAACTTGGCCGTGTCCACCGCCCACCGGCCGAAGGAGTCGACGACGAACCCGTTGGCGTCGCACTTCTGGAAGAAGTCGTCGAGGTTGACGTGGACGTAGCCCTTGGCGGCCAGGCCGCTGCTGACCAGCGCGTCCGCCTGCGCCCTCATCTTGGCCTCGTCGGGCCAGCGGCGGACGAAGCTCCAACTGCTCCAGCCCATCGCGGGCCGGATCGACAGCCCGTTGTCCGAGAAGGAGACCGTGGGGTCGGCGGAGACGGCGGAGTCGGCGGAGACGGCCGCCGGCACGGTCAGGCAGGTGCACGCGAGCAGCAGGGCCGCCAGAACGGCTCTCATGAGAGGCCTCCCGTCGTGACGTCGAGGTAGTCGAGGTTCGGGTTGCCACCCGCGGTCGTGGCGGTCACCCGCAAGGTGGTGGAGCCGGCGGTGAGCGGGACGGTGAAGGTGTCGGTGGCCCAGGTGGTCCAGGCGCCGGTGCCCGGGTAGTCGCGGGTCTGGGCGGCGCCGCCGTTCACGGTGACGGCCGCGGGGCGGCCGGTGGTGGTGCCGTTGGCGTACCGCAACGTGACGGTCGCGGTTCCCGCCGCCGTCGCCGGGATGGTCCACTCCACGTACGATCCGGCGACGTTGTCACCGTTGACGAAGCCGGCCCCGGAGAACCCGGCGTGGTTGGACTCGACCGCGCCCTGCGAGATCGTCGCGTCCTCGGCCTCGAGGCGGGTGCCCGCGCCGCCGCCGCCGGCGTACCGGCCGCCGACCCACGCCTCCTCCACCCGCAGCCGGGCGACGCCGTGGCTGCTGGTCTTCTCCAGGCGCACGTGCCTGGCGGTGGTGGCGGGCACGTCGATGATCTGCACGCCGCGGTGGTTGGGCAGGTTTCCCGTCTTGATCGGGCTGCCCCAGTCGCTGCCGTCGTCGCTGACGTAGACGCGGTAGCCGTTGACGCGGGCCGAGTTCGACGCCGGGTAGGTGGTGGAGTCCTCGCGCTGGTTGAGGCCGATGAAGCGGATCGGCCGGGCCGAGCCGAGGTCGAAGCGGAGCGACACCGTGCCGGCCGACGTGGCGTCCCAGTAGGTGAGGTGGTCGCCGTCACCGGCGTGCGCGGCGGGGTGACCGCTCGCGGACGCGGAGGCGGACAGGGTGACGCCCGTGTAGGCGCCTTCGCGGCCGGCCGAGACGACCTTGAACACGGTGTCGTACGGGTCCCACGACGAGATCCCGGTCAGCGTCAGCGTGCCGCCGGCCTGGGTGAAGGTCACCGGCGCGCCGGTGCGCAGGTTGGTCACCGAGGTGATCCGGTGGCCGTTGTCCCGCAGCGACAGCGTGCCGCCGGAGGGCGGCGTGATCACGTGGACGTAGTGCCGGTTCGGGTCGTTCTTGGCGATGGTGGTCACGCCGTGGGCGCCGTTGTTCCAGAAGCCCGGTTTGAGGCCGCCGTACATGTAGCCGCCGCCCTCCGTGCCGATGAGGGACTCGCCGATCGCGCCGAGGTAGCCGTTCGCGAAGGTGTTGAACGCCTCCTGCGCGGGCGGCATGCGCCCGGCCTTCATCGGTGTCTCGGCCATCAGCGCCTTGATGGACGAGCCCGCGTTGGTGATCAGCCGGCCGAGGGTCAGCTTGCGGTCGACGGCCTGGTCGGAGCCGCCGTACCACCAGGGGCCGCTGGTGGGGAGCTTGAAGTCGGCCTCGATGAGCCGGGGCGCCGCCGTGTAGACCGCCTGCGGGTAGTCGTAGTTCGGCGTCATCCCCGTCTTCTGCTCGTTGCTGATCATGTCCATCTCGGGGGTGTCTTCGTTGTTGTTGCTGAGCGTCATGTCGGGACGCTCCTGGTGGATCTTGGCGTAGAGGTCGTTGCGCTCCCAGTAGGCGTTGTCGTTGTCGATCCAGAACCCGGCCAGCTTCGGGTAGCGCCGCATCTGCTCGAAGAACTGCAGGTAGCTGAACTCGCCGAAGCCGTCGCGGGTGTGCAGGTCGACGTCGTGGCCGACGTAGTCGGAGAAGGCGTCGGAGTCGAGCCACGACTGGCCGGAGCCGAGCCCCTCGTTCCACCACTGCGGGTCGTCGGTCATGTAGTGGATGACCTTCAGGCCCTGCGCGTCGGCGGCCTCGATGAGCTCGCCGAGCAGGTCCCTGCCGGTGCGGCAGGAGCCGGGGACGGCCGACGGGTAGGGCCGGGCGTAGCCGAGGCGGCTGTGGAAGGTGGCCAGCACGATGTACTGGACGTGCAGTTTCCTGGCCTCGTCGACCCAGTAGGCCGGGTTCCAGCCGCCGCTGGTGACGGCGTTCTCCCAGGCGCCGCAGCCGGTGTGCGCGGGCGAGGTGCGCATGCCCCAGTGCAGGAACAGCCCTCCGAGGGAGGCGCGCAGGAACGCCTGGCGGGGGTGCTGCAGGTCGGCCCGCGCGGGGGCGGCGACCAGCAGGCCGAGGACGAGCATGAGTGCGGCGAGCAGGGCGGTGCGGGGCGCACGGGACATGTGCGGCCTCCTCTTAGGAGCCGGTGACGGCGAGGGGGACGGCGGGCAAGCCGCCGGAGGGGCCGTCGGAGGGGGTGAACGCCGGGTCGCTGGACAGGGCCACCCGGTCCAGGCGGGCGCCGTCCTCGCGGTAGGCGAAGGCGACGGTGTGGCTGCCCGCGCCGAGGGTGTAGGTGACAGGGAGTTGCGCCCAGTGCCAGCTCGTGCCGAGCGGGATGCCGTTCCAGTTGGTCCAGGTGCCGCCGTCGGAGCGGACCCAGAAGGAGTCGTCGCCGTCGTTGGCGGCGATCACCCTGGCCCACACCCTGAACGTGCCCGGCCGGGGAAGGGCGAAGGACAGGGTGGCGTGGCCGGTGGCGGGCGCGGACGACTTGCTGTCGTTGCCGGGGGCAACGCTGACGTAGGAGCCGCCGGACGCGGCCGGGTCGGCCAGGGTCCGCATCGGCTCCGTGACCGCGCCCGACTCGGCCTCGCCGTACAGGGTGACGGGGTCGCCGGGGGTCGGCGTGGAGTTGGTGGCCCGCACGCGCAGCGCGCCGCCGGAGGTGTTCGCGCCGGTCACGGTGTAGCCGGTGACGCCGCTGACGCCCACGTCGTACGCGCTGCCGGAGCCGCGCTGGGCGCTCACGTCGAGCCGGACGTCCGAGCCGTCGTCCACGATGAACGCCGGCCGGTTGTCGTTGTCGTCGAAGCGCACGGCCGAGCCGTTGCCGACGGTCAGGCCCCGCACGTGGCGGGCCCAGATGCCGAAGGCCGGGCGGGTGCCGTAGTCGCGCGGCGGATACGTCGTCAGGAACTCGCCCGGCACGCGGTCGGCGTCGGAGGCGGGATGGTCGCCGGGGACGGTCAGCCGGACGTTGTCGAGCGTGATGCCGGGGCCGATGTCGACCGCGGGCGTGCCGGTGATGGTGCTGGTGAGTTCGGGCCCGCCGGTGGTGCCCGACGGTTCGGGCGCGGTCAGGTCGGTGCCGGTGACGTTGGTGAGGTGGATGTCCCTGATCCGGCCGGCGGGTGGTGAGCCGGGGCAGCGGCGGCGTTCGCCGATCTTCATGAAGATGGGCGTCGTGGTCCTGGTCAGCGAGATGTTCGTGTAGTGGACGTCCTCGATGATCGCGCCGTCCATGGACACCATGCCGATCCCGGCCTTGCCGCCGCCCAGCACGGTGATGTCGTCGAAGCGGATGTCGCGGAAGCTCCCGCAGGTCTCCGAGCCGAACTGCAGGGCGTTGTTCTCGTGGGAGTAGACCGTGGTGTTCCTGACCCGGATGTTCTGGCTGGTGTAGGTGTGGCCGAGGGCGTAGTCGCTCTTCAGCGCGATGGCGTCGTCGCTGGATTCGATGCGGCTGTTCTGGAGGGTGACGTTCCAGCTGTTGATCAGGTTGATGCCGTCGCGGACGCCGTTCTCGGCGTAGTAGGTCCGCAGGTCGTCGATCAGGACGTCGTGGCAGCCGTTGAGCAGGGCCATGAAGTGGCCGCCACGGCGGATGGAGATGCCGGTGATGCTGACGTCGGCGCACTCGGTGAGTGCGATGGCCTTGTTCGCGGCGCCGGACGGCGGCGAGTTGCTGGTGGACAGGTTGCCGTCGCCGTCGATGGTGCCCGATCCGGCGAAGTGCACGTTGCTGACGCCGCGGCCGACGAACAGCGAGTTGTTGAAGTGGCTGTGGCCGAAGTCCTGGTAGTCGTCGTACGCGTTGGACTCGGGGGTGTCCATGCCGCTGCTCGCGGCCCGTACCGTGGCGCCGGCGTCGAGCCGGATCGTGACGTTGCTCTTGAGGTGGATGGTGCGGGCGCGGTAGGTGCCCGAGGGGAAGACGACGATGCCGCCGTTCGCCGCGCTGGCCGCGTTGATGGCCCGGTCGATGGCGTCGTCGTCGTTGGTGGAGCCGTTGCCGGTGGCGCCGTGGTCGCGGACGTTGAACTCCGCCGCCCGCGCGGCGAGCGCGGCCGTCGGCACGGCGGCGGCGGGTGCGGCGAGGGTCAGCGCGAACGCCCAGGCGGCGAGACGGGCGGCTGAACGGGCGGCTGAACGGGCGGCTGAACGGGCGGCGGTCATGGCTGGACCTCCACGTAGTCGAGGTTGGGCAGGCCGCCCGCGGTGGTGGCGGTGAGCCGGACCGTGTTGCGGCCCGCGACGGTCGGGACGGCCCGGACGGCCGAGACCCACGTGGTCCAGGCGCCGCTGCCGGGTGCGCTCTGGATCCCGGCCGAGCCGCCGTTGACGATCACGTCGAAGGGGCGGTCGGCCGTGGTGCCGTTGGCGTAGCGGACCAGGAGCGAGCGCGATCCGGCCGACGGCCGGTCGAAGGCGAACTCGACGTACGCGCCCGCCACGTTGTCGCTGTTGACGAACCCCGTGCCGGAGTGGCCCGCGTGGTTGGACTCCACGGCGCCCTGGGAGATCGTGGCGTCCTCGGCCTCGTAGCGGATCCCGGTCGAGGGCTGGGTGGAGATGTCCCGGCCGTTGTGGAACACGTTGGTCAGCCGGAGATCATCAACATAGGTGGCGGTATTTCCGGCATTGGTCATGCCGGTGAAGGTGCTGTTGGTGATCGTCACGTTCTGGATGTGCCTGGCGCTCCGGCCGTCGATCGCGTACGCCGAGCGCCCGCCCGCGATGGTCATGCCGTCGACGGTGAAGTTCCGGACCGTCGGCGGGATGTTGCCTGACGTTTCGTAGTTCATGGTGATGTAGAGGGCGTCGCGCTCGAGGTTGCGGCCGGTGATGCGGCGCAGGTGCACGTCCTCGACGTAGCCGCCGCGGTTGAAGCTCGTCTTGACGTACAGGGCGTACTTGACGGGGTAGCGGCCGGGGAAGTCGGCCGCGTTGCACACGCAGTCCTCGGCGAACACCTTCCTGACGCCGCCCGACATCTCCGATCCGACGGTGACGCCGCCCCAGCGGCCGGAGAACCTGCAGTCGCGGACCACGATGTTCTGGGACGGCCGGTTCACCCTCCTGCCGTCCCGGTCCCGGCCGGACTTGATGGGAACGCAGTCGTCGTTGGTGTCGAACCTGCAGCCGGTGATGAGCACGTCGGTGCAGGAATCGGGGTTGCAGCCGTCGCCCTGGGAGTTGGTGCTGTAGAAGGTGACGTTCCTGACCGTGACGTTCTGGCAGTAGACCGGGTGCAGGGTCCACATGGCGGGGTTACGCAGGTTGACGCCCTCGACCAGGATGTTCGCGCAGCCGTACAGGCCGATCATGTTGGGCCGCAGCCGGTGCCCGGCCCCGAACTGGCGCTGCTCGACCGGGTGGTCGGCCGCGCCCCACTCGCGGAGCTGGTCGCGGTCGTCTCCCCCGCCGCCCCAGGACGACCAGTCGCCCGCCGGGGCGTTGCCGTCGATGGTCCCCGTGCCGGTGATCGCGAGGTTCGTCCTGCCGTTGGCGTAGATGAAGGGCGAGTAGTTGTAGCACTCGATGCCCTCCCATCGGGTGAACACGGCCGGCAGGTAGGAGCCCGGGTCGGTGCGGAACCGGATGGTGCCGGTCACGTGCAGGTTCACGTTCGACAGCAGGTGGATCTTGCCGGTGCGGAACGTGCCCGCCGGCACCAGCACCCGGCCGCCGCCGGCGGCGTTGCAGGCGGCGATCGCGTCGCGGAACGCGGCGGTGCAGTCGGTGCTGTTGTTCCCGACGGCGCCGTGATCGGTGATGTCGAACGTGCGGTCGGGGAACACCGGCGGGACGATCCTGGCCAGGATCGACGGCACCTCGTCCCAGGGCGAGGCCGCGGCCGTGCCCGTGGAGGGGGAGAGGCCGCCGCCGGCCGCCGCCGGTTCGTCCGGGACGGCC
>NZ_JBFAIM010000094.1:0-49811 GCF_040654715.1 Nonomuraea sp. NPDC050643
CGATGGCTTAGGAAAGAAGCCCCCCGGTTAGGATCATGTACATCTTTACCAAGATGCCTAGTGATCGCCCAGATCCGGGTATATACGGCTGGGAACTGCGCAGGGATTGGGCCGCCGGACTGAACGGCGGGCTCACCCGGGCGGGGCTGGACACGATCGCGCCCGCCGACGCCTGGTTCCCGTACTACGGAAACCAGCTCGTCCAGGCCATGGGGGCGCAGGAGGCCCTTTCCCGCGCCGCCCGGGGGCCCATCGACGATCCCGTTGAGGCGGCCGCGCCGCAGGCCGACGGCACGCGGCGGTTGTACGAGCAGATGATCGTCGAGGCGGCGAGCCGGGCCGGGCTGCCCGCGGCGCGCCCGGCCGGGGCGGAGGCGCTGGGCGACGTCGTACAGCAGGGGTTGAGCTGGCTCGCCGACACCACGGATCTGGATCGGCTGCTCATCGCCGCGATCTTCAGAGACGTCGCCGCCTACCTCGATGACGAGCGGGTCCGGGAGGCGGTCCTGGAGCGCGTGCTCCAGACGATGCCGCGAACCGGCCGGGTGGTGCTGGTCTGCCACAGCCTGGGCACGGTCGTCGGCATGGACCTCCTCACCCGGCTCGACCCTGGCTGCGAGGTCGACCTCCTCGTCACCGCCGGCAGCCCGCTCGGCCTGGACACCGTCCAGCAGCGCCTGCTCAGCGGGGGGCCGCACCGTCCGGACCGGGTGGCCCGCTGGTTCAACGCCTGGTCGCCCATCGACCCGGTCGCCATCGGCTGCCCCCTGGCCGGCCACTGGCAGGGGGAACTCACCGAGGTCCCCGTCGCCAACCCCGTGAGCCGCGCCCACAACATCGACGAGTACCTCGCCCACCCCGAGGTCGCCCACGTGGTCGGAGCCGGGATCGCTCTCACCCAGCCGGTCCAGGCATGAATCCGGGGAACGGCCCCGCACGGCACCGCCGGCCAGGGGACGAACGTGCCCGGCCGGTCCGACGAACGGAGGGAACAGCCATGACGACACTCAAGATCACGACGGTCAACGGCGAGTGGATGAACGACTGGTTCACCCCCGACGCCCAGCCGGCCGCCTTCAAGCCGACCTTCTCCCGCGACGGCGAACAGGGGATCACCGCGGAGGCCGCCGGCCGCCTGGCCAAGATGATCTCCGACATCGACGCGGACATCATCGCGCTGGTGGAGGCGCCGAGCCGCGCGGCGGAGCTGGCGCTGTTCGTCAACGAGTACCTGTCCGTCGACGGCACCGCCACCTACGACTTCGTGCAGGGCGACTCCGGCGGCAGCCAGAAGCTCGCGCTGCTGTTCAAGCCGGATCGCGTCACGGCCGCCCTCACCTCCTCGACGGACGCCGCGCCGCTCATCGAGCCGTGGCTGGCCGACGTCGACGGTGACGGCGACCTCAACGAGTACGCGTTCACCAGGAACCCGCTGTGCTGCACGGCCGACGTCGACGGGGCCCGGCTGGAGGTGGTGGTCGCACACCTGAAGTCGAACTTCATCAACCAGGGCCGCGCGATGTGGCAGGACCCCGCCCGCCGCCCGGAGTTCATCCGGGCCGCGCTGCGCAACCGGCGGCGGATCGCCAACGAGGCCATGCACATCCGCAGGGCCATGGAGCAGCGCATGGACGCCGATCCGGACTCGGCGTTCGTCGTGCTCGGGGACCTGAACGACGGGCCGGGCCAGGACTACTTCGAGGAGATGTACCTCGCCCACAACGTCACCGACATCCTCGTCGGCTCGCCGTACCAGCCGGAGCGGCTCTTCGGCCACGCCCAGGCCGACGTCGCCGAGGACCAGCGCTTCAGCGCCGTGTTCGACGATTTCGTCACCGAGGAGCCGCAGCGGCACGTGCTCCTTGACCACATCCTGCTCTCCCCGGCCCTGATGAACGGCGGCTCACCGCTGAGCAAGGTGCCGGGGTCGGGCCGGCTGGAGCATGACGCCTGGGCGGCGCAGATCGCCGCCGACGGCTCCGCCCGCGACGAACGCGCGAGCGACCACCGCCCGGCCAGCGTCAGCCTGGCCTACGCCTGATCTGGTGCGGTGTCCTCCTGCCTGCCGGCTCGGCGCGCGACTCGAACAAGTGTGATCAGTTGAGGCTGCCCTGGGTCAAAAGGGCGTCCAGGCGTTCCACGGTGGGCCGGGTCTCGATGTGCAGCCGCGGCACGTCCAGGCCCTCGTCCGCGAGGACGGCCAGCAGGCCCATGCGGCCGACCGCGTACACGACGATGTAGCCGCCACGGCAGCGGATCACCACCTCGCGCAGATCGCCCATGCCCACCTCCGCCCCGGTGCGCTTGCCGAGCCCAAGGGTGGCGGCGGCCAGCGCCGAGACGACCTCCGGCCGGGCGCCGTCGGTGTCGGCGACCACGAGGAGCCCGTCAACGGTCGCGACCGCCGTCTCCATCACCCCCGTCACCTGGTCACGGAGGTAGTGGAGCTCGGCGAGAATAGGGTTCTGTGCCATGATCACGACTTTCTCGGGTGCTATTTCCGTTGGTCTTCGCTGCCCCGCGGCCTGCTCGCCGTCGCCTGGTGGCGCGGGAGTACCGGGAGACGCAACGAGTCGTCGTCCAGGGTGGGGTCGTCGTCGGGCCTCATCACGGGGTCCGTGGTGAGGAGCCCTTCGCGCGCCATGTCGGCGAGTTCCTGCATGACGACGAACAGGCCCTGGCCGAGGGCGAAGGCGATGTCGCGGGGTGTGCGGCGGCCGTTGGCCTTGCCGAGCACGGACTGGCGCAGCGCGTCGGGCCTGATCGGCGACTCGGCCGCCGCGCGCACGGCCGCCGGCCGGCACTGGGCGGTGACGCCGACCGCCTGCCAGCCCGCGGCGATCTCCAGGCGGCGGGCGGTCTCCCGGTCCAGCCGCTCGATGGGGATGCCGGGCTGCACCAGCAGGTGCGGCAGCAGATCGCCGGGGCCGAGCGGCTCCACCGTGCCCGTCCTGGCGCCGAACATGGCCATGGCGAACAGCGCGTCGAACGTGGCCATCAGGCAGACGGCCTCCAGGCCGGCGCTGCCCACGGCGTCGCGGGCGACCAGTTCGGGGCCGACCCGGCCGGCGGGCGCGCCCGCACTGAATGCAACGTTCCAAGCGTCCTCGCTCACGCGGCCCGAGCGGAGCAGCAGCGATTCGGGGCCCGGAGAGACAGGGGTGACGGCCGCGATGATTCGGCCATCTCGCAGGTAAACCTGGCCACCGGGGCTGCCCTCGATCAGGAGCCGGCCAGACGCCGTCACCTGTCTGCCGTTTCGCAGCATCGAGCCTACGGGGCTCAAGTCGTCGACCTCTCGCGCTGGCACTTTGTGGCCCTTCACTATCTGGGGTCACAAGGGTACTTTATGTCCCTGCAGCCACAAAAGACAGAAAGAGTCACATGAACATTGAGACCGCACTAAAGAACGCCATGACCATCGAGGGCGCACTGGGCGCCGCGCTCGTGGACTACGGCAGCGGCATGGCCCTCGGCGCCATCGGGGGCGGCCGCGACCTCGACCTCGAAGTCGCCGCCGCCGGAAACACCGAAGTGGTACGGGCCAAGCTGCGCACACTGGCCTCACTCCAGCTCGATGACGAAATCGAGGACATCCTCATCACACTGAAAGCCCAATACCACATCATCCGGCTTCTCAAGACGCCTGGCGGCCAGCTTTTCCTCTATCTGGTTCTCGACCGGGAACGCGCCAACCTGGCACTCGCCCGGTTCAATCTTCGGCGCATCGAGGGCGAAATCTCGCTCTGACGTGAATTGTCATTAATTTCTGACGATAAGCGTGCCGGCGGCGGGACCAGGAGGCGTCGTCCGACGCCTCGGGTCACGGCCGGACCGAGTCGCGACGACCGGTCCCCGAGGTCAGGTCGCCTGGAGCGGGCGGGGCCAGGTGGAGAGGGGGGCGTGGAGGGGGAGGATCATGGTGTACGTGTCGCCCGCCACGACCGGCGCGTAGGGCAGTTGATGCCAGCCCGCGCTCTCGTAGAACGGGACCACGGCGGGGCTGCAGGTCAGGAAACCGAAGGACATCGCGAGGCCGGCCATCTCCGTGGCGGTCTGGGCGAGCAGCTTGCGGCCGATGCCCCGGCCCTGGAAGTCGGGATCGACGGCGACCAGGCCCACCTCGCCGACCAGCAGGCTCTCGCCGCTCTCACTCGTCTGCGCGAACTGCCGCAGCAGGGCCAGGTGAGCGACGGGCCGGGCGTCCGCCGTGCCGACCATGCGGGCCTCCGGACGGGCCCAGGTCCAGCTCCGCCGGCCCCCGAAGATCCCCGCGTACGTCGGGTACGCGCGGGCCAGCAGGCCGGCGAGGGCCTCGTGCGTGTCGGAGGAGACGTCGGCTTCCCGGTCGAGGGTCCATTCCAGGCGATCTTGGCGATACAGACGATTCACCCGGCCGTTCTATCACCCGTGGCGCACTGCCCCGCCCCGGAGAGGCCGCGCGGAGTCCTTCACCCGGACGCCCCACGACCGGCATCGGGCGAACGCTCGCGGATCAGGGTCTCGATCCCGTCGAGCATGCGGTGGATGCCGAACTCGAAGATGTTCTCCGGCTCCGACGCCTGTCCCGGCCCGACGCGGCCACGGTGGCGGCGCGGATGGCCCGCCTGTCGGCGCCCGCCCAGGCCGGAGGCGCACGATGAGGTGGCGTCTGGCCCTCGGCACGATCCGCGCCCACCGGGCGTCCTGCCTCGCCTCGGCCGCCGTCATGGCGGCCGGGACCGCGCTGCTCGCCGCGTTCGCGAGCCTGCTGGAGACCGGCCTGGCGACGGGCCGCGACTCCGGCTTCCTGATCATGCTGCCGGCGATCCTGGGCGGCTGGACCGTGGCGATCGTGGCCTTCGGCGTCGTCTCCACCGTGTCCCTCACGATCGAGCATCGGGAGCAGGAGTTGGCGCTGCTGCGCTCCATCGCCGCCACCCCGCGCCAGATCCGGCAGAGCGTCGTGCTGGAGACGATCGTCGTGGCCGTGCCCGCGATCGCCGCCGGGTTGCTGCCGGGCGTGGGGCTCGGCTCGGTCGTCCTCGGACGGCTGGTGGACGGCGGTCTGGTCGGCGCCGGGACCGTGCTGCAGGCAGGCCGGCTGTGCGTCGCGATCGGCGCGGGCACGTCCCTGTGCGCCGCCGTCGCCGCCGCGCTGATCTCCAGCCGGCGCGCCGCCTCCATCCCGCCGGTGCGGGCGCTCACCGCCGCACCGCCCGCCCGCGCGCTCACGCGGGGCCGCGTCGCCGGCGCCGGGCTGCTCGTAATAGGTCTGAGCCTGTCGGCCACGACGCTGTTCATGGACGACGGCCCTCTGCTGTCCAGCACGGCCGGACCGGCGGGCGTCGCCGTCGCCGTCGGCCTGGCCCTGCTCAGCCCGGCGGCCGTCCTGCCGGTCGGATGGCTGTCCAACGCGCGGTTCGGCGCGGTCGGCCGGCTGGCCGCCCGCAACGTGCACGCCCGGCCCCGGCACACCGGCGGTGTGGCCTCGCCGCTGATCCTCCTGGTCGGCATCGCCGGCGGGACGCTCTACATGCAGAGCACCGAGGACAGCGTCAGCCAGGGCACCACCGGCGTGAGCGCGCAACTCGCCCCGGTGAACTACCTGGTCGTCGCCATGATCATCACGTTCACGGCGATCGTCGTGGTCAACACGCTGATCGCCGCCACCCGGCGGCGGCGCCGCGAATTCGGGCTCCTGCGGCTGTCCGCCGCCACGCGCGGCCAGGTGCTGGGCATGGTCGCCGCCGAGGGAGTGGTGACCGCCGTCCTCGCCGTCGTCCTCGGCACGGTCGCCGCCGCCGCGACCACGGTGCCGTACAGCCTGGTCAAGACCGGATCGCCGCTGGCGTCCGGACCCATCTGGATGTACGGGGCCATCGCCGGCGGCGCGCTGCTGCTCGTCATGGCGGCCTCGCTCCCCACGGCCGCCGGAGCCCTGCGCACCAGGCCGGTCGACGCCCTGTCCGCACCCTGATCCGCCACCCGGTACGGGCGTGGGCCGGTACCGGTTTGCCACCCGACCGACCGGTAGATAGGCTGCCGTCTCGACAGCCGACCTACCGGTCGGTCGAGCGAGATGGACAGGAGCATCATGGACGTCACCGAAGTTCACGGGACGGTCGCCCACGGCTTCGAGCCGGTGTCGGACGCCTTCCGGCACAACTTCGCCCAGGGCGCCGAGGTGGGCGCCGGGCTGACCGTCTACCGGCACGGAGAGCAGGTCGTGGACCTGTGGGGCGGCCTGGCCGACCTCGACACCGGGCGGCCGTGGGAGCGTGACACGATCGCGCCCCTGGCCTCGACCACCAAGACCTTCGCTGCGGGGGCGTTGCTGCTGCTGGTCGAGCGCGGCCAGGTGGACCTGGACGCTCCGGTGGCGGCGTACTGGCCGGAGTTCGCCCAGGGCGGCAAGGGCGGCATCACCGTTCGCGTGCTGCTCAGCCACCGCGCCGGGCTGACCTCGATGGAGGCCAGGCCGGTCACCTGGGAGGACCTGCGGGACTGGACGCCGATCACGGACACCCTGGCCGCCGCCACGCCCGAATGGCCGCCCGGCACCGCGCACGGCTATCACGGCGTGACCTTCGGCCACCTGACCGGTGAGATCGTCCGGCGGGTGGCCGGGACGAGCCTGGGCGAGTTCTTCGCCCGCGAGATCGCCGCGCCGCTCGGGGGCCTGGACTGCTACCTCCGCGTGCCGGACGGCGAACTGTCCCGGATCGCCACGATGGTGGTCCCCGAAGCCGAGCAGGTCATGCTGGGCATGGAGGTGCCCGAACTGGCCGGCATGGTCCACGCGCTGAACGATCCCACCACGCTGACGTACCGCTCGATGTTCGGCAGCGTCGCCATCGGGTGGGACACCACGAACGACCCGAGCACCTACCAGGTGGAGAGCCCGTCCATGGACGGTGTCGCCTCCGCCCCCTCGCTGGCGCGCTACTACGCCGCGCTGATCGGCGAGGTGGACGGCGTCCGGCTGCTCAGCCCTCGGCTCATGGACCAGGCGCGGCGTTCGCACGGCGACGGCATCGACGAGATCCTGCGGGTGCGCACGTCGTGGGGGCTCGGGTTCGCACTGCCCGGCGGCCCGATGTGGCCCGCGCCGGAGGAGATCGCCGGGCTGTTCGGGCACAGCGGCGCCAGCGGCTCGTTCGCGTTCGCCGATCCCGAGCGCGGGCTGGCGTTCGCGTACGTCCCCAACCGCGGCTCCGAGCTGCTGGAAGGCGGCGACTTCCGGGTCCGCGGCCTGATCGAGGCCCTGTACGAGGGACGGCGGTGACGGTGCTGGAGCCGCGTTTCGCCGCCGTCGCCGAGACCTTCGGGCAGATCGTCGGCAAGGGCGATGACCGTGGCGCGGCGCTGTGCGTCTACCACCGCGGCGCGCCCGTGGTGGACATCTGGGCGGGCACCGCCGACGTCAAGACGCGCCGGCCCTGGGACGCCGACACGATCGCCCCGATCACCGGCGCCACCAAGGGGCTGCTGACGGTCGCGGTGCTGCTCCTGGTCCAGGACGGCACGCTCCGGCTGGACACTCCCGTATCGGACTGCTGGCCCGAGTTCGCCGCCGCAGGCAAGCAGGACGTCACCCCGCGCTGGCTGCTGTCGCACCGGTCCGGGGTCCCCGCCCTCGACCGGCCGATCTCCTCGCGCGCCATGATCGCGGGAGACGGCCCGGCCGCGGCACTCGCCGCGCAGACTCCGGCGTGGCCGCCCGGCAGCGCGCACGGTTACCACCCGAGCACCGGCGCCTGGATCCTCGACGAGGTGGTCCGCCGCGTCGGCGGCTCCACCGTCGGCGACGTCCTGTCCCAGCGGGTCACGACCGTGACGGGCAAGGACGTGTTCATCGGCCTGCCTGAGCGCGAGGCCGGACGGCTGGCGCCGCTGATCTTCCCGATCATGGAGCTGATGCGGGCCCGGCCCAAGGAACCGGAGTTCGCCGAGTTCGGCAAGGCGGTCTTCGCCTCCAGGACGCTGCTGGCCAGATCGCTCAACTCGCTGGCCATGTCCCGGACCGACCAGTTCAACGACCCCGCCTTCCTGGCCCTCGGCGAACCGTCGATGAGCGGCGTGGCGAGCGCCTCCGCCCTGGCCTGGCTGTACGCGTCCCTGATCGGCGAGGTCGATGGACACCGTCTGCTCGATCCCGGCCTGCTCCAGGACGCCCTGCGGACCGAGTCCAGCGGCCACGACCGGGTCATGCTCATGGACACCCGGTTCGGCCTGGGCTTCATGCTGCCGGGCGGGCCGCTGTGGCCCGGGGAGACGCCCACCCAGTTCGGGCACGGCGGCACCAGCGGCGCCCTCGCCTTCGCCGACCCCGTGCACGACCTGGCCTTCGCGTACGTGCCCAACCGCATGTCCGGCTACATCGAAGGCGCCGACGCCAACGCCCGCCGCCTGACGACGGCGGTGTACGCCGCTCTCCGCTGACACGCCCACCGGCCTTTCACACCTCGCGTCCCGTACGGGGACCACGAAGAGCGCGGGCGCGCGACTTCGTGAACCGGTACGGGAGGCGGGCTCGGCGACCGACGCGATCCAGGACCCGCGCTCGGCCCACGCGCCTTCGCGGCTCGCAGGCAGACGACCACGTCCTATGCCCGCCTGCCGCTGAAGCCGAGCCCGGAGCTGCGGTGCGGGCTCACGACCAGTCCGATGACGAGGCTTCATCGACTATGCCGACGACCGGCCGTTCGTGTCGCCGTCTCCGAGTGGCTTCGGCATCAAGCTCCTGCCGACCGACCAGAGGATGCCGCCGACCCGGCCACGAGCCCAGCGAATGCGCCACCCTCCCGACGCTCCGCCGAGCAGAGCCCACCTCGCCCTCGACCTCGCCGACGTCGAGGATGCCAAGGTTCCCCTGCATTGATTCACCTTCTCCGCCCACAAGAGCAAGCCCTCAGGCGGCACCATTCACCGGCGACCGTCAAGCTCAGGCCACTGTCGCCACCCAGGCACCCTCGGAATGGGACCTGTCATATGGCATGGCATGCCGCCTGAGGGGGGACGGGCGGCATGCCGTCGGCCAGACCGGGCCGCCGACGGGCAGAGCAGCACGCCAACGGAGAGGACCGCACGCCAGCGGCCAGGGGCGGCACCTTCGGCCGGGTCACCGGGGCGGCACGCCGACTGGCAGATCGCCACGTCAACCGAGAAGCCCGCACACCGATGACCCGGGCGGCCGGTGGCCGGGGCGGCTTGCCGGGGCGGTGCTCCGGCGGCCGAGGAGTTGGTCGCCGACGGGCAGGGGTCCGTGAGCGGCCAATTCCGCAGGTCCTGCCAGGTGACCGGCCTGGCCTCCGTCGAGAGCGGCGCCCCGGCGGGAGGGGTCGCTGGTGGCTACAGCCGGAGTCGGGAGGTCTCCGGGTCGCCGGGGTCGTTGGTGGTCGCCCGGCCGCGCCACCACTCGGCGACCTGCGCGCCGGTGGCGAACCACACGTCACCGGGCTCCCGCACATAAGCCAGCAGCTCTTCGAGCAGGCCGATCCGGCCGGGTTTGCCGATGCAGGAGGGCTCGATCGTGAGCACGGCGCACAGACCGTAGTGGTGGTAGGCGTCGAACTCCAGCCGCCAGTCGTCCAGCACCTGGGCGTAGCCGGCGATGCGGCTGTTGCCCTTCGGGAAGGGCGGCCCGTAGTTGAACATGAACCTGCTGAAGTCGTCCAGCTCCCATGAGGCCGGCACCTCGACCACGTCGGACCTCCCGGACGGCGTGTGCAGGAAGTACGGCCGGTCGTCCCCGCGTGCCATCGACGTCCAGGTGTATCCGAGTTCGCCGAGCACCCCGGCGGTGTCGTTGGTGACCTCGTGCGACAGCGGCCGGAACCCGGTGGGACGCCGTCCGGTCGCCTTCTCGATCTCCTCCCCCGCGCGAGCCGGCAGGTCGCGCTGCCCGGCGGCGTCGTAGCGGGTCAGGTCTTCCGCGCCGAACCCCCGGCAGCCGACCTCGTGGCCGCGTCGCGCGATCTCCGCCAGCACGTCGGGATATCTGCCGGCGACGGCCCCGGGGGTCAGCCAGCTCGCGGTGGCCCCGGCCGCGTCCAGGGCGTCCAGGACCCGGGGCACGCCGCGGCGCCGGCCGTACTCCCCCATGGAGAGCGTCTTGGGCCGCTCGCGGCATGACTCGTCGAGCTGGAGCCAGAAGTGCTCGGCGTCGAGGTTGACGGTGACCACCACGGCGCACCGCGCGCCCGCCGGCCATTCGAGCGGGGTCATCGGGTCTCCCTCCACCAGTCCGCGATCTGGGCGCCGGTGGCGAACCAAACGTCGCCGCGGCCCTTGATGTGCTCGATGAGCCTGTCCAGCAGGCGGACCCGGCTGGGCCGGCCCATCACCTGCGGGTGGGCCATGAGCACGTAGCAGAGCCCGTAGCGGTGGTATCCGTCGAACTCGCGCCGCCAGTTGTCGAGCGTCGCCTCCGTTCCGGCCAGGCGGTCCTGGCCGTTCGGGACGGGCGGCGCGTAGTTGTAGGAGAACTGCGGGTAGTCGTCGAGCTCCCACTGCGCGGGGATCTCGATCAGGTCGGTCGGCCGCTCGTCGATGACCCACCGGTAGGGCCGGTCGTCGCCGCGCATCGAACTGGAGTAGGAGAATCCCAGCTCCCGCAGGAGCCGCGGGCTGTCGGCGCGGAAGTCGCCGGACGGCGTCCGGAACCCGGTCGCGGTGCGCCCGGCCACCTTCTGGAAGGCGTCCTGGCTGCGCAGGATGAGCTCACGCTGCTCCGCGACCGTCTTGGCGTAGTAGAGCTCGTGCATGTAGCCGTGGTGGCCGAGCTCGTGGTCGCGTTCGGCGATCTCGCGGACCGTGCCGGGCCACCACTCGGCGACCCAGCCGGGGACGAAGAACGTGGCCGGGACGCCGTGGCCGTCGAGCAGGTCGAGTATGCGGCGGGTGCCGCGCGCCGGGCCGTACGCGCCGATCGCGAAGCGCTTGGGCGAGTCGCGCAGGTCGTGGGGGTCGCTCATGTGGCGTACGACGGCCAGGTCGTGGGCGATCACGACATAGGTGAGGCCGAGCTCGCGCTGCAGGTCGATGAGCAGGTTGACGACCTGGGCCTGCACCGAGACGTCGAGCGCGGACACCGGCTCGTCGGCGATGACCAGGTCGGGTGAGAGCGCCAGCGCGCGGGCGATGCCCACCCGCTGCCGCTGCCCGCCGGAGAACTCGTGCGGGTATCTCTCCGCCGCCGAGCCCGGCAGGCCGACGGAGTCGAGCAGCTCGCGCACCCGGCGCCCGCGGCCGGCGCGGTCGCCGGCCAGGCCGTGGGCCCGCATCGGCTCCGTCAGTGCCGCGCCGACGCTCTGCCGGGGGTCGAGGCTGGCCATCGGGTCCTGGAAGACCATCTGCATCCGGGGGCGCAGCCGTCGCAGACCGCGCCCGTCGAGCGCGGTCACGTCGGTGCCGTCGAACTCGACGCGCCCGGCCGTGGGCTCGACCAGCCGCAGCAGCGCCCGGCCGAGCGTGCTTTTGCCGCATCCGGACTCGCCCACCAGCGCCACCGACTCGCCCTCGCCGACGGTGAACGACACACCGTCCACGGCCATCGTGTCGGGCTGTCCTTTGCGGGGGAAGGTGACCCGCAGGTCTTCGATGTTCAGCAGCATTCGGGTCACCTGCGGCCTTTCGGGTCGAGGGCCTCGCGGAGCGACTCGCCCAGCAGCGTGAAGCCGAGCGCCACCAGGATGATCGCGACGCACGGGAGAAACGCCAGCCGCGGCGCGACGGTGAGCGTGTCTTGGGCGTCGGCCAGCATGCGGCCCCATTCGGGCGTGCTCGGATCGTCTCCCCCGAGGCCGAGGAAGGCGAGGGCGGCGGCGTCGATGATGGCCGTGGCCAGGGTGAGCGTCGCCTGGACGAGCACGGGCGACAGCGAGTTGGGCAGGATGTGGCGCAGGGTGACCGCCGACCGGCGCAGGCCCAGCGAGGTGGCCGCCACCACGTAGTCGCGTTCGCGCTCGGCCAGCATGGCGCCGCGCAGCAGCCGGGTGAACGCGGGAACCGTGACCACCGCGATGGCGATCATGATGGAGAACGTCGTCTTGCCGAGCATCGCCGCGATCCCGATGGCGAACAGCAGGCCGGGCAGCGCGAGCATGATGTCGACCACCCGCATCACGATGGCGTCCACCCACCCGCCGAACGCGCCCGCGAGCCCGCCGAGCACGATGCCGATCAGGGCGCCCGCCAGCGTCGAGACCAGCCCGATGAGCAGGGACGACCGGGCGCCGTAGATGAGGCGCGACAGCTCGTCGCGGCCGTTCTGGTCGAGGCCGAGCGGGTGCTCGGCGCTGAAGCCTGGAATGTGGTCCGGCCTGATCTGCGACAGGTCGGGCGAGGCCACCGGACTGTACGGCGCCAGCAGCGGCGCGGCGAGCGCGACCACCACGAAGAGCACGACGAGCGCGAGGCCGGTCATCGCCCCGGCGCTGTGGCACAGCCGCCGCCACACGCCCGCGCGGGGCACGGCGGCGGCAGGGGCCGCGAGATCCGCCGCCGATGTGGTCACGACACCCTCACTCTCGGGTCGACGACGCCGTAGGAGATGTCAACGGCCGCGTTGATCACCGTGTAGACCACGGCCGTGAGCAGGGTGAAGCCCTGGATGACGGCGTAGTCGCGGTTGTTGATCGCGTCGTACAGGAACCGGCCGATGCCCGGGTAGGCGAAGACCGTCTCGGTGAGCACCGCCCCCGACAGCAGGAGCCCGGCCATCAGCCCGATCGACGTCGTGACGGGCAGCAGCGCGTTCTTGAGCACGTGGCGCGTCCGCAAGGTGCGCGGCGACAGCCCCTTGGCCACGGCCGTGCGCACGTAGTCCTCGCCGAGGACTTCGGCGACCGACGCGCGGGTGATGCGGGTGATGATCGCCAGCGGGATGGAGCCCAGCGCGATGCCGGGGAGCACCAGGTGCTGCACGGTGTCCCAGGTGGCCAGCGGATCGCCGCTGATCAGCCCGTCGAGCAGATAGAACCCGGTGGGGTGCGGCGTGTCGTCGAGCCAGGGGCTCAGCCGGCCGCTCGGCGGGAACAGCGGCACGGCCACCGCGAAGACGTATTTCAGCAGGAAGGCCAGGAAGAACACCGGGACGGTGATGCCGGCCAGCGAGGCGGCCACCGACACGTTGTCCAGCCAGCTTCCCGCGCGGGTGGCCGCGAAGTAGCCGAGCGGCACGCCCACCGCGATGGCGAACACGAGCGCGGCCGCGGCCAGCTCGACGGTCGCCGGGAAGCGGGTCAGGAACTCCGTCAGCACGCTCCTGTGGGTCTCCAGTGAGTCGCCGAAGTCGAGCCGCACCGCCCGCGCCAGCCAGGACAGGTATTGCGCGGGAAGCGGCTGGTCGAGACCGTAGATCCGGTCGAACTCCGCGCGCGCCTCCGGGGTGGCCCGGTCTCCCAGCAGGGCGTCGGCCGGGGAGCCGGGCAGCGCGCGGACCCACGCGAACAGCAGCACCGACAGCCCCAGCAGCACGGGGACGAGCAGGAGGGCCCTGCGGACGATGAGGCGCGCCATCAGCTCGCGAGCTCCACGCTCGCGAAGTCGAAGTGGTCGAGCGGGCTGGGCACGTAGCCGCGCACGCGGGTGGACAGGGCCACGTAGGACGGCACGTTGCCGTAGGGCACTCCCGGCAGGAAGGTCATCATCTTCCGGTTGATCTTCTCGTAGGCGCTCGCGCGGGCCTGTGGGTCCACGGTCGCGTCCGCCTCGGCGAGCAGCTTCTTCAGCTCGTCCTTGAAGTCACCCATCGTGATCTGCTGCGCGTAGAGGTTGAGGAAGTACGACGCGTCGGGGTAGGTGCCGATCAGCCCGAACATGAACATCGGCGCCTTGCCCGACAGCAGGCCGCTGACGTATTCGCTCCACTGCTTGGCCTTGGGCTGCACCGTGAACCCGGCGGCCTGCAGATCGGCCTGGATGGACTGGAAGATGTCCTGCGGGTTGGGCATGTAGGGGCGGCTGATCCCGGTCGGGTACCAGAACTCGATCGTCGGCCGCGGGGTCTTCGACTCCTTGATGAGCTGGTCGTAGGCGTAGGTGGTCGCGTCGGCGGCGTGGCCGGCGAGGCTGGACGGGATGAACTGGGTCGCGTCCTCGGTGCCCGGGGGCAGCTTGGCCTGGCGCAGCGCGGGCCGGTTGAGCGCGTGGGCCACGGCCTGGCGGATCTTGGGGTCGTCGAACGGCTTGACGCTGGAGTTGAAGCTCACGTGGCCGATGTCGAACGGTTTGCCCTCGTACAGTTCGACCTTGGAGTCGCCGCGCAGCCCGCCGAGCATCGAGGCCGGGACGGCGGAGAACCCGTCGATGCCGCCCGCCTGGAGCCCCTGCAACTTGGCCGTCGGGTCCTTGAGCACCCGCAGCACCAGCTTCTCGATCTTTGGCCGGCCGCCCCAGTAGGAGGGGTTCGCCTGCAGCGTGATGCGGTCGCCGTGGTCCCAGGAGACGAAGGTGTAGGGGCCGGTGCCGACGGGGTGCTGGGCGCCGAACGGGCTGTTGAAGTCGGGCTGGTCGGCGCTGCCGCCGATGGCGTCGGCGTCGTATTTCTCCAGCGCCGCCGGGCTGGCGATCGAGAACGGCGTCATCGACAGGGCCGAGATGAACGACGCCGACGGCCGGGACAGCTCGATGACGGCGGTGTGGTCGTCGGGCGCCGAGCACGACTTGTAGAGGCTCTCGCCCAGCTTGGCGCTCGCGTTCTTCGCGAACCCACCGAAGACGTTCTGCCACCAGGTCGAGACCGACGGGCTCTGCTGCAGCCCGGAGAAGTTGTACAGCGGTCGAAGTTGGCGCACACGGCCTTGCCGTCGAAGGCCGTGCCGTCCTGGAACTTCACCTCGCGCCGCAGGTCGAAGGTCCATGTCCGGCCGTCGTCTGACGGCTTCCAGCTCAGCGCGAGCCGCAGGCCGATCTCGGTGCCGCCCGGCTTGGGCGAGACCAGGGTGTCGTACATCTGCTCGAGCGTGATCCACGACAGGCCGTCGGCGGCGTAGGCCGGGTCGAGGGAGCCGGGGTCACCGTTGACGGCGAAGACGAGAGAGTTTCGGGCCTGGTTGCCGGTCGGCCCGGCGGTGGCCGTGCAGGCGGTGGCGGCGACCAGCCCCGTGAGGGCAACACCGGCGGCGAGGACACCGCGGAGAAGTTCTATTTGTGCATTCCTCTCGGGGGGAAGGTCGTGCTGTAATAGGCACTACCAAGTCGTCGTCATGGCGACTACGGGAACTGTAGGAACCGCTACCGGACTAGTCAAGGGGTCCCCCGAGTGAATGAATCGCCGCTTGAGCGTTCCCTTCAGCACCGCGTGAAAGAGACTTGGGCGAGGCTCGCCCCCGCGGAGCGGAAGGTCGCGGCCTACCTGCGCGACCATCTTCAGGACGTCCCGTTCGCCTCGGCGAGCGACCTCGGCGAGGCCACCGGCACGAGCGACGCCACGGTCGTGCGCACGGCCAAGGCGCTCGGCTTCAGCGGCCTGGCGGAGCTCAAGCACGAGGCCGGGCGGCTGGTCGCGGCCCTGGTGCGGCCGTCCGACCGGCTGCGCGCCCGCATCGAGCGTCTCACCGGCGACCCCGAGGAGCTGCTCGACCGGGTCTTCGAGGACGCCGTCGAGGTGCTGCGCGAGACGCGCGCCGCGCTGCGCGGCGAAGGGCTGGCCCTGGCCGCCGAGACCCTGACCCAGTCCCGCGAGGTCATCGCCTACGGCGTCGGGCCCTCGGGCATCGCCGCCGAATATCTGGCGCTCCGGCTCAACCGCCTGGGCATGAAGGCACGGGCGAGCAGCGACACCGGGTTCCGGTTCGCCGACCTGATCGTGCCGCTGGGCCCGGGCGACACGGTCGTGATGTTCGCGCCGGCGCGGCTCTTCTACGAGCTGGAGGTGCTGCTCGACCAGGCGGAGGCCGTCGGAGCCAAGGTGGTCCTCATCACCGACTCGCTCGGCCCGGTCCTCGGCCCGCGCGTGGCGGCGACGCTGCTCGCCACGCTGTCGGCCACGGGGGCGACGCGCGAGATGCTTCCGTCGATCGCCGTCATCGACGCCCTGGCCCTGGCCGTCGCCTCCCGCCTGGGTGACCGCGCGGTCGCGGCGTCGGCCCTGCTCGACGACATCCGCGCCCCGTTCATCGAGGGCGCCACGGGCCGGGCCCCCAGGGGGAAGTAGGTCGCACCGGCCACCTGCCGACGATCGGCCGCCTCGCTTCGGGTGCCGGCCGGCGTGACGGGGGGTCCCCAGGTCGCGGCCGGTTACGGCCCTGGTTGATCAGCCGGGTGACTTCACACCTGGCGCGCGGCTCGGCGGCCAAGGCCCCCTCATGTGGCCGACCGCCGGCCCCGACGGGACGGCCGATCACCGCACCCCGGATCAGCAGCCGGCCGATCACCGTGCCCCGGATCAGCGGCGGGCCGATCAGCACGCTCCCGGGCACGCGGGCGGCCGATCACCACGCTCCCGGGCGGGCCGCCGCCCGCCCGGGAGCCCGGTGCGCCGACCCGCGGAGGGGCGTCGCAAGCGGAGAAGCGTCGCAAGCGGCGGCAGAGCCAGACCGTGATGTCGCCTGAATTGCAGTATGTTGCGATTTATCGCCTCAGCGATATGTCTGACCCCTTAAAGCGCCCTCCGGTTAAGGAACCCTCCATGAGTGCCCATGACGTCCAGGTGATGCGGCAGGCGGTGCTGCGCTTCCTCGGCTCGCTCGACACCGGGCGGAGGGACGCGGCCACGGCGGCGTTCGGCTCGCCCGAGCGTACCGAGTGGTCCTATCTTCCCGGTCCTCGTCCGGGACTGCCGCTGGTCGAGATGACCCCCGGGCAGCAGGACCTCGCCCTGGCCCTGCTCGACGCCGGGTGCGGCGTGACCGGCGCGCGCACCGCGAGAGGCGTCATCGACCTGGAGCGGGTCCGGCGGCGCCTGGTGACCGGCGTCGACGAGATCGACGGTGACCGCTACTGGTTCCGGGTGTTCGGCGATCCGGGAGGCGCGGACCCGTGGGCCTGGCGGGTCAACGGCCACCACCTCGCCGTGCACATCACGGTCGTGGGCGACGCGATCGCCGTCACGCCGAGCTTCCTGGGCGCCGAGCCGGCCATGGTCCTGTCCGGGCCACAGAAGGGCCTGCGGCTGCTCGCCGACGAGGAGGAGATGGGCCGGGCCCTGCTCGCCGGGCTCCCGCCGCGCCGGCGATCGATCGCGATCACCGGCGCGGTGGCCCCCGACGACGTCCTGACCCGCAACGACCCCGCGGCCGACCTCGACCGCATCCTCCGCGGGCTGTCCCACGCCGACATGCCGGCGTCGTCGAGACACCTGCTCGAACGGCTCATCCGCCGCTACTTCGACCGCGCCCCAGGCTGGTACGGCGAGACCTGCTGGCGCGACGCCCTCGACGCCGGTCTCGACAAGGTGACGTTCGCGTGGGCGGGTTCCGACCAGCGTGGCCAGGGCCACTACTACTGCGTCGCCGGCCCCACCTTCCTCCTGGAGTACGACAACACCCAGGACGACGCCAACCACATCCATTCCGTATGGCGTGACCTGCGCGACGACTGGGGCGGAGACCTGCTCGCGCGGCACTACGCCGACCACCACTGACCACCCGCGCCGGGCCCCGAACGGCCCGGCGTCGAAAGCACCCGGAACCGCTCAGTGGCGCCGCGACCGCCACTTGCTGAGGAAGCGCCGGGCCTTCTCCTGCGTGTGCGGGTCACGGGCCATGCGCTTAGCCTTCTCGATGTTCTGTCTGCCTTTGGGGCTGCGCAGATACGCGCGCACCCGATCCATGAGTGTGGCCATGCGCCTCCCTCTACCCCGTCGGCACCGTATGAAAGCTTTTGGGGGCGTCCGGTCGCGTGGCCGCCCATGCCAGAGGGTTTCGGCCGGCACCGGCGCCGCGGCCGGGGACGCTCCCCCGGACGCGGCCGCCGCGTGCCCGCGACGCTACGCCGGAGGTGTTCGCCCGTTGTCCCGGATGCCGGCGGACCGGATGCCGGCGGAAAGGTGCTGCAGCGTCTCGGCCTGCTGAGATGCCAGTGGCGGCGCCTGATCGACGATCGCCTGGATCGCCGACTTCCGCCGCTCGATGCCCGCCCCGTCGATGCTGATCTGTCGCCTGCGTCGGATCCTGTCGTCAGTCACGGTCGGTAGCGTATTGAGGCGGCCACCAACAGCGGGTCACGAGACGATCATCGATGATTGGGACGATCAGCGGACCGGCGGCTCGCTCGCCACGTCGGCCCACCCCGTACACGGTCAAAGCAGCGCGAAGACCGCCCACGCCACCCCGGCCCCGACCGTCGCCCCGGCCAGAACCTGCGCCACGGTGTGGTGCGTGATCCGCACCCGCGCCCAGCCGATCACCGCGACGACCACCCCGCCCACCGCCAACGTCACCGCGGCGGGCAGCACGTACGCGAGCATCACCACCGCGCCGGCCGCCACCGCCGCATGAAAACTGATCTTCCAGACGGCGGTGATCGGCCCCAGCGTCGCGATCCAGCCCAGCATCACGACCACCGCCCCGGTCACCGGCCACGGCCCGTCCCACGCCAGCAGCGCCGCCAGGGCCGCCACGACGGCCGCGAGCGCCGCCAGCATCGGTCCTCGCCGCGACCGGCGCTCCACGATGTGCCGCGAATCCAGCCGCCCCCTCCGGACCCCGCGTGCGATCACCACCCCGGGCACACCAGCGCACACCAGCGACACCGCCAAGCCCCAGCCGCCCCCGGGCCACCCGTCCGATAACAGGCCCAGCACCGGCAGGAGCGCGAGCACCACGTTGACGGGGAAGAAGACCTCGGTCACCGCCCAGGCGACGCGGTCCCAGCCTCGGCGCGGCCGCGCCGCCGCCCCGGCGACCGGCACACCTTGATCCGCCACTGCCCCTCCTGAAGAAGACCCGTCGCTCGACGACGGGAGCCGGTCAGGGGCTGCCGATCCGGGAAGGAGGCCACCGGACGTTTCCGGTGCCGCGGTCATGCCACCCCGGCTCACCAAAAATCAGGATAGTGGCGAGGACATATGCAATTCCTGTCGTCCTGCGGCGGATCCACCACCTGGCCCGCGATCGGCCCCAGCATCGCCTCGATCGACTTGGCCGCGGCGACCGCCGCGCCGGTGACGTTGTAGGGATCGACGACGTCGGCCACGCTGATGCTCAGGCGCTCGCCGTGCGACCACACATGGGCGCGTTGCCCCGCGATCTCCACGTGGCCGGGCTGCCCGATGTCGGGAAAACGCGACATCGGAGCCGGGAACCGAGCGAACTCGGCCGCCGAGTAGGCCACGCCCGGGACCGGTCGCGGATGGGCGGCCGGAAGCCGTTCGACCGGCACGGCCAGCGCCGACAGCACCCGAAGGAGGTCGGCCCGCGTCCCGGCGCGCAGACTGACCAGCAGGTGATCGCCGTCGTTGGCGTGACCGCCGTAGGCGCGGCAGAAGCGGAAGTAGGCGAGCTCCCGCGCCCAGGCGCGCAGCCGGTCCGGCGGGTGACGCTCGTAGAGGTAGTCGGTCCAGCGCTTCCCGGTCATCCGCCGGATCGTACCGGGCGGCCCCTGGACAGGCACGCCCGGGCGGACACGTCACCGTCAGATCCGGTGCGGCTCGCCATCGCCGGGCGGCAGGCCCAAGGCGCCGGAGAGCTCGTGCGCGGTCTCGGCGACGACCGCGCCCATCTCGTGCAACCGGCCATGGGCGGCCGAACGCGTGACGGACACGCTGATCGCCGCCGTGACCAGCCCTCGATGGTCGCGTACGGGAGCCGACACCCCCGCCTGGCTGTCCTCCAGCTCGACGTCGGAGATCGCGTACCCGGCCGTGCGGACGTGAGCGAGATCCGCCAGCCACTTCTCCTGGCTGCCGACCGCGCTGTCCAGCCCCGACGGCAGGCCGGCCCGCAGGAGCTCGCGCACCCTCTCCTCGTCCCATTCGGACAGCAGCGACCGCCCCGCGGCGGCCATGATCACAGGGATCGAGACGCCTTCCCAGACCCGATGGTAGGCCCGCGACGACGGTACCGACAGCAAGGTCAGCACCATGTTGCCGCGCAGCACGCACAGGTAGGCGTCCTCGTCGAAGGCGACGACCAGGCGCCGCACGTAGGGGGCGGCGACCCGGGCCAGCCGGACGTGCTGCGTCCGGGAGGCCAGGGCGAACAACCGCCAGCCGAGCCGGTAGCGGCGGCTGAGCGGATCGCGTTCGACCATGCCCTCGAGTTCGAGCGCGCGCAGTGCCCGGGAGACCTGGCTCTTCTCCCTGCCGAGCCGCTGGGCGATCCAGCTCACACCGAACCCGTCGGCGTCCCGTTCGTCGCCATGACCTGCGAGTACTTCAAGGATCTCCATGTCCCGGCGCAGCCCGGCCGAGGACACCGGCAGCTTCTCGCTCATCCCTGTCCGTTCGTAACGAAACCATTGCACTAGTGTTGCGCTAGCTGCACCTTATTTTGCGCTCATCGCAACAGATCGCATACGTTTGCGAATCCATGCAAGCGTAAGCGAAGGCGGTCCCTCCATGAGTTTCAGCGAGTACGTGGTCTCACGATGGGACACCCTCTCGCTGGCCGCCGCCGAGCACGCCCTCGTCGTGGCCATCGCCATGGCCATCGCCACCGCCATCGGCGTCACCGTCGGGCTCCTCAGTCACGACTCCCCGCGAGCCCGGGGAGGCTCGGTCGCGATCTCCGCCGCGATCCTGACGATCCCGTCGCTGGCGCTGCTCACCCTGCTCATCCCCCTCACCGGGCTCGGCTGGGGCTCCACGCTCGTCTCGCTCACCGTGTACGCGTTCCTGCCCATCATCCGCAACACCGTGACCGGGCTGCGCGGCCTGGACGCGGCCACCGTGGAGGCCGGCCGCGGCATGGGCCTGAGCCGCGCCCGCGTCCTGCTGCAGGTGCAGTTGCCCCTCGCCTGGCCGCTGATCCTCACCGGGGTGCGGATCTCGGCCCAGATGCTGATCGGCATCGCCGCCACCGCCGCCTTCGTCGACGGCCCCGGCCTGGGCACGCAGATCTTCGAGGGCCTGTCCCGGCTCGGCTCGGTGAACGCCCTCAACGCCACGCTCGCCGGAACGCTCGGCATCGTGGTCATCGCCATCCTGTTCGACCTGTTCTTCTTCGCCGTTCGTCAACTGACCACCCCGAGGGGGCTTCGTGTTCGACCGTGACACCGAAGGCGTGCGCATCGAGTTGCGCTCGCTGACCAAGCACTATCCGGGTCAGCCCGCCCCAGCGGTCGACAACGTCACCCTCGACGTCCCGGCGGGAGAGCTCGTCGTCTTCGTCGGCCCGTCCGGCTGCGGCAAGACGACCACCATGAAGATGATCAACCGGCTGGTCGAGCCCACCTCGGGCGAGATCCGCATCGGCGGCCAGGACGTGCTCGGCCTCGACCCCGACGAGCTGCGCAGGCACATCGGCTACGCCATCCAGCAGGTCGGGCTCTTCCCCCACCAGACGGTCGCGCAGAACATCGGCCTGGTGCCCAAGCTCCTCGGCTGGTCCGCCGCCCGGATCGACGCCCGTGTCGAGGAACTGCTCGCGCTCGTCAACCTGGAGCCGTCGGCCTTCCGGGACCGCTATCCCCGCCAGTTGTCCGGCGGCCAGCAGCAGCGCGTGGGCGTCGCCCGCGCGCTGGCCGCCGACCCTCCGGTCATGCTCATGGACGAGCCGTTCGGCGCCACCGACCCGATCACCCGCGAGCACCTGCAGAACGAGTTCGCCCGGCTGCAGAAGCAACTGCGCAAGACCATCATCTTCGTCACCCATGACTTCGAGGAGGCCATCAAGCTGGGCGACCGCATCGCGATCCTGCGCGAGCGCTCCCACATCGCCCAGTACGACACGCCCGCCGCCATCCTCGCCGCCCCCGCAGACGACTACGTCGCCGGCTTCATCGGCCAGGACGGCACGCTCAAGCGGCTCGCGCTGCTGCGCGTGCAGGACGTGCCGGCGACGCGCCCGCCGGACACCCGCCTGCCGCAGGTGACCGCGGACGCCAGCCTGCGCGAGGTGCTGGACCTCATGCTCGCCCACGGCACCGACCGGTGCAGCTCGCCGTCCGGCGTGCTCACCTACGCCTCCCTGTGCGAGGCCGTGGGCTCCCCCGCCGAGACGGTGGCCGCCGGTGACCGCTGACACCCTGTACGCCGGACGCGCCCGCCCGGCCGGCCGCCGCCTCCCCGGCCCGCGCCACTTCTTCACCCCCGCCGCCGTCGCCGTCGTGCTGATCGCGCTGTACGCCTGGGTCGGCACGCTGGAGCTGGACTCCATCGAGCAGCGCAGCCTCAACGGCGCCGTGCTCCTGGCCAAGGCCGTCGAGCACCTGCAGATGACGATCGCCGCCACGGTCCTCGTAGTGATCATCGCCGTGCCGCTGGGCATCGTCGCCTCGCGCGCCCGCAACCGGTTCATCGCCCCGGTCATCCTCACCGTGGGCAACCTGGGCCAGGCCATCCCCTGCATCGGGCTGCTGGTGCTGTGCACGTTCCTCATGGGCGTGGGCTTCCAGACGGCGCTGGTCGGGCTCGTCGCGTACGCCGTGCTTCCCGTGCTGCGCAACACCATGGTCGGCGTGCAGCAGGTCGACCCGGCGCTCATCGAGGCCGCCCGGGGCATGGGCATGACCAGCGGTCAGGTGCTGCGCCGGGTGGAGCTCAAGCTCGCCGTGCCCGCGATCCTGGCCGGCCTGCGCACGGCCCTGGTCCTGACCGTGGGCGTCGCCACGCTGGGCGCGTTCGTCGCCGCCGGCGGGTTCGGCGAGCTGATCATCAACGGCCTCAAGCTGAACCGCATGCCCGTGACCATCGTCGGCGGCGTGCTGACCGCGTGCATCGCCTTCCTCATCGACTGGCTGGGCGGGCTCGCCGAGGACGTGCTCAAGCCGCGCGGCATGTGACCGTTCCCCCTTTCTCGTCCTATGTTCGTCAATCGACACGAGGTGTTTCGCATGCTTTCCCGTCCCGCACGGACATCCTTCGCCTGGCTCGCCGCCGCGGCGCTGACCATGACCGGCCTGAGCGCCTGTGGCTCCGCCGACGCCGTCGAAGCGGGCAGCGCGGGCCAGGAGCTGTCCGGGGCCAAGTTCGTCATCGGCTCCAAGGACTTCACCGAGAACATCATGCTCGGCAAGATCGCCGTACAGCTCCTGAAGGCGCACGGAGCGGACGTGGTCGACAAGACCAACCTGGGCGGGACCGTACCGAACCGCAAGGCCCTGGAAGCCCGTGAGATCGACATGTACTGGGAGTACTCCGGCACCGGCTGGATCGAGCACCTGAGAAACACCACCCCCATCCAGGACTCGGCCAAGCAGTTCAAGGCCACCGCCGAGGCGGACCTGGCGAAGAACAAGATCCACTGGATCGGACCCACCCCTTTGAACAACACCTACGCCCTGGCCATCCGCTCGGAGAAGGCGATGGAGCTGGGCGTCAAGACGGTCTCCGACGTGGCCCAGCTGGCCAAGGCCAAGCCCGACCAGGTCACGCTCTGCATCGAGACGGAGTTCTCCACCCGTGACGACGGCCTGCCCGGCCTGAGCAAGGCGTACGGCATGAGCCTCCCCAAGAACCGCGTCAGCCTGCTCGACACCGGCGTCGTCTACACCGAGACCGACAAGGGCCAGACGTGCAACTTCGGCGAGGTGTTCACCACCGACGGCCGCATCGCCGCGCTCGGCCTCACCGTGCTGGAGGACGACAAGAAGTTCTTCCCCATCTACAACGCGGCCATGACGATGCGGCAGGAGACCTTCGACAAGCACCCGGCGCTGGAGAAGGTGCTCCAGCCCGTCATCGCCAAGCTCGACGACGCCACCATGCAGCGGCTCAACGCCCGCGTCGACGTGGAGGGCGAGGAGCCGGCCAAGGTCAGCGCCGACTGGCTCGGCGAGCAGGGCTTCCTCGGCAAGGAGAGCGCCTGACCGCGGGCTAGTCCCGGCGGATCGGGAGGATGACGGCGGACGGGTGCCGGGGGTCGTGGAAGACCTGCTGGTCGGCTGCGCGCAGGGCGGTGACGGTGGCGCGGGGTTCGCCGGTGCCGGAGTTGCGGTTGTAGCGGGGGAAGGCGCCGCTGGAGACCTGGACGCGGATGCGGTGACCGCGCCGGAACCGGTACGCCGTCGGCCACAGCCGCACCTCCGCCACCGCAGTCGTGTCGGCGCTCGTGTCGGCGCTCGTGTCGGCGCTCGTGTCGGCGCCGCCGAGGCTGGTCAGGCCGTCGCAGACGTTGGTGGAGCGGCCGTCCGCGCCGACGTCGCACAGGCGGACGAAGACGTCGGCGTGCGGCAGGCTGGAGCGGAAGAAGATCTCGGCGCTCACCTCGCCGACGACCTCGACGTCCTGCTCCAGCACGGGAGTGGTGTAGGTGAGGACGTCGGGGCGGGCCTCGAGCGCGGTGTTGTCGACGCGGCCGGCCTTGACGCCGAAGGCCATGCGGACGCCGCCGACGGCGGGTGTGGGGTCGGCGGGGTCGTAGCGGTAGCCGTCGGGAGGCGAGTCGGCGGGCGCCTCCGCGGAGAGGGCGCCGCCCGGCCGCAGGTGCAGGCGCCGCGGCTCGTACCCCGGTGGCGGCCAGGACGGGAAGTCGCGCCACGTCTCCTCGCCCATGACGAACAGCCGCACCGGCGCGCGCTCGGCCGGTCGCTCGCCCCGGGCCAGGGCCAGGCCGAAGCCGAGGGCCTCGGCGGCGGCCGTCTGCCCGACGCCCATGGAGATGTGGGCCCAGGGGCCGACGGTGAGGCGGGCGAGGGGGTGCCCGGACTCCTGCAGCGCCCGGAAGTCGCGGAGCTGGCCGGGCAGGAAGATGTCGTACCAGCCGCCGACGGTGCTCACCGGCACCTGGACGGCGGCGACCCGGTGCCGGTGGTCGAGATCCCGCCAGAACGGCGCGTCGGCGTCGTGGGTGAGGATGTTCTGGACGTAGTCGGAGCGGTGGCCGATGGCGGCGGTGTCGGCCTGGCTCAACGGCAGGGTACGCAGGGCGCGCTGGACCTTCCTGCCCCCGAGCACCTGGCGCGCCATCGCGAACCGGCGTTCCTGGCCGGCGACCTGGACGCCCCAGGCGAACGGGGTCTCCAGCGAGAAGCCGTCCCCGCGCAGGAAGTCGAGGGTGAGGGCCGACTCGGAGACGCCCGAGATCATGGCCTTGACCTGGGATGGCACGGCGTCGGCGACCGCCCATTGGACGAAGCCGAGGTAGCTGGCGCCGTACAGGACGATCGACTCGCCGAACCAGGGCTGTTCGATCACCCAGTCCAGGGTGTCGAGGCCGTCCTCACGTTCGCGGCGCAGCGGGTCGAAGGGGCCGTCGGAGCCGAAGGTGCCGCGCGTGCTCTGGATGAGCACCTGGAAGCCGCGTTCGGCCAGCGGCCGGGCCATCGGGCCCGCGGCCAGGCCCGCCCTGCCGTAGGGGATGCGGATGAGCGCGGTGGGCAGGCCGTCACCGCCTGCCGCCGGGGCCCAGCGGTCGGCCAGCAGCACGGCCCCGTCGCGCATCGGGACGCGCAGGTCGCGCTCCACGGTCAGGTCCCTGGTGAGGGGCGGGGGCAGGCGCAGCATGCGCTGGACGAGGTGGCTTCAGGTTCATCGCGGGTGGCCTCCGGGGGCGAGGGTGGAGCGGCCGCGGGCGAGCATCGCCGACAGGCGCAGCAGGCGGTCGGCCAGTTCCTCGGGGTCGAGGGGGCCGGCCGCGTCGACCAGCCAGTCGTTGACGATCGCGCCGGTCCCGCCCGTGATCAGCACCGCCAGGTCCCGGGCCGTGGCCTCGTCGAGGTCGCCGAACACCGCGCGCAGGCCCGACCTGGTGACGAGCGAGCCGAACAGGCCGTTCATGGCCCGGGTCATCGGGAAGGCGCAGGACCCGGTGAGCATCGCGCGGTAGAAGGGCCGGTGCCCGGCGAAGTGCCGGGCCATCGCCAGCATGCGGGCGCGCGGCGGCGCCCCGGCGTCCGCGACCTGGGGCATGAGCTCCCGTTCGACCAGGTCGGCCGCGGCCGCCATGAGGAGCGCGTCGCGGTCGCCGAACTGCAGGTAGACGAGCTGCCGGCTGACGTTCGCGGCGTCGGCGAGGTCGGTGATGGGCAGGGCGGTGGTGCCGCGCTCGGAGACCAGGCGTACGGCGGCGGCCATGAGGGCCGCGCGGGAGCGGAGCACACGGCGGTCCTGTCGATCCTGCACGCCCCCAACACTAGACATGTGTTAAAAAACAGACAACTGTTCAATCAGCTGCTTTACCCGAGGAGCCGCCGATGCCCACCGCCGAATCCCCCGATCCGCAGGTCCGCACCGCGGCCGGCGTCGTCCGCGGCCGGGCGGAGGGCGGCCTGGCCGTCTTCCGCGGCATCCCGTACGCCGAGCCCCCGGTCGGCGAGGCCCGTTTCCAGGCGCCCCGGCCGGTACGCGGCTGGGACGGCGTACGGGAGGCCGCCGCCTTCGGCCCACCGGCCCCGCAGGACATGACCATGGCCGGCCGCGACGGCGGCGACGTCTCCATGGCCGCGGGCGACGACTGGCTGACGGTCAACGTCTGGACCCCCGACCCGGACCCGGCCGCGCGCCGCCCGGTGCTGGTGTGGATCCACGGCGGGGCGTACAAGCTGGGTTTCTCCGGCAGCCCCGGCTACGACGCCCGGCACCTGGCCCGTGACGGCGACCTGGTGTTCGTGTCGCTGAACTACCGGCTCGGCATCGAGGGCTTCGCCCGCGTCGACGGCGCTCCCGCCAACCGTGGCCTGCTCGACCAGGTCGCCGCCCTGGAGTGGGTGCGCGAGAACATCACGGCGTTCGGCGGCGACCCCGGCCAGGTGACCGTCGCCGGCGATTCGGCCGGCGCCGGGTGCGTCGCGGCGCTGATGGCCATGCCGAGTGCGGCGGGACTGTTCCGGCGGGCCATCGGGCAGAGCGTGCCCGGCACGTTCTTCTCCGACGCCCTGGCCCGCGACGTCGCGGCGGCCCTGGCGGCCGAGGCGGGCCTGCGCCCGACGGCCGGCGAACTGTCCGCCGTGGACCCGCGGCGACTGCCGGCGGCCGGGCAGGCGCTGGAGTCGAAGATGCCGCGGTACGAGGGCCGCTGGGGCGCGCCGGCGCACACGCTCACCGCCTACTCCCCCGTCGTCGACGGCGAGGTGCTGCCGCAGGCGCCCTGGCAGGCCCTGGCGGGCGGCGCGGGACGCGACGTGGAGCTGATCGCCGGGCACAACCGTGACGAGTTCCGCCTGTTCCTCCTCTTCTCCGGGAAGCTGGGCAAGGTCACCGAGGACGAGGCGGCGCAGGCGCTGCGTCTCTTCGGCCCCGGCGAGGACGGCGAACGGGCCTACCGGGCGGCGTTCCCGGACGCCTCCGCCGAGGAGCTGTACGAACTCGTCCAGAGCGACTGGCTGTTCCGCATGCCCACGCTGCGCCTGGCCGAGGCGCAGGCCGCCGGGGGCGGACGGGCGTACCTGTACGAGCTGGCCTGGCAGTCCCCGGGCAGCGGCGGGATGATGCGCGCCTGCCACGGCCTGGACGGCCCGCTGCTGTTCGGCACCTACGACGCGCACCTGGGCCCGATGACCATCGGCCCCGACCACACCGACGCCGCCCGCGACCTGACCTCCCAGATCCGCCCGGCCTGGACCTCCTTCGCCGCCTCGGGCGACCCGGGCTGGCCCGCCCACGACCCCTCTGAGCGCCTGACCAGGATCTTCGACACGCCACCGTCGGTCACCGCCTACCCCGAGGAGACCTCGCGCCGCCTCTGGCAGGACCACGTCTTCGGGGCGCTGCCCCTGCTGACCGCCTGAGAACCGTCAGGCGCTCAGGCGAGATCGGCCCAGGGGGCCGGCGGGGCCGAGGCGAAGAAGCGGAGCAGGCCCAGGAGCCGGCCGGCCGGAGGGGCGGTCCAGTGGCGTTCGGCGGGACGCGGGACGGGATCCGGCAGGCGGCCGAGGGCCCAGGTGAGGTGGAACCAGAGCACGCGGGCCTCCCACGCCTGCGCGGCCGGCCCTTCGCCGCTCTCCCGCCGGTAGCCGTCGAGCATGGCCGGGACGCCGGTCAGCGGGATCTTGGCGAAGTCGGTGGCGGGATCGGCCCACGCGGCGTCGCCCCAGTCCACGATCGCGTCGAGCCGGGCCGCCTCCGGGGAGACGAGGAGGTTCTGGGGAGCGATGTCGCCGTGCACCAGGACGGGCGCCGGGTTGGCGGGAAGGTGCGCCGAGAGCCGGTCGAACCAGCCGGTGAGCCAGCGGGCGGCCTCGGCGTCGATCCAGCCTGCCGCGAGAAGGCGGCCGGTGAGCGCCCAGGGGTCCGCGGCGCCGTGCTCCGCCAGGGGAAGTTCGGGCGCGGTGGCCGGGGACAGCCGGTGCAGCCTGGCCAGTTCGCGTCCCACCTGGCGGAGGACGTCGTCGGTGGTGGCGGGCGGTCCGAGCCGGGCGAGATCCTGTCCGCGCGCTCGGGTGAGCACCATGTAGGGCACGTCCACGGCCGAGCAGGTGTCGTCGAAGGCGACGACCTCCGGCGTCCGCACGCCCGCGCGCAGGGCTGCGGGGATGACCGCGGCCTCCTTGACCAGGTCGGGGAGGAAGCCCTTGGCCCGCGGGATGCGCAGGACCAGGTCGTCGCCGAGGAGGAAGACGTGGTTGGCCACACCCGGGGGCAGGGGCCGCACCCGCCCGGCGGTGACCCCGTGCCGGCCGGCGATGGCGGCCAGGGTCTCGTCGTTCGCCTCGAAGTCCTCCACGATCGAGCATGCTGGCACGTACGCCCGGGGCCCGTCTTCCCTTTTTCCGCGGTTCCGGACCCCTCAACGCCCACATAACCGGACGAACTCCACCGACGAGGAACCGCCCGGGTCAACACCGATGACGCGGCGCTTAAATCTCTTGCCAAAACCGCGATGACCAGGCGATCCTCCCTACGTGGCCGTCTTTCTGCAACTCCTGGACCGATTCCACATCCGTGGCGGCGACGGCCCGATCATCGTGTCGGTCACCGGGCAGCGGCTGCTGGCGCTGCTCGCGCTGCGCGGTTCGGTGAGCCGGAGCGTCGTGGCCGGGACCTTGTGGCCGGACGTCACCGAGAACCGCGCGCACGGGAGCCTGCGCACCACCCTGTGGCGGCTGCACCAGGCCGATGAGGGCATCGTGGGCAGCACCATGGGCGCGCTCAGCCTGACCTCCGCCGTCCACGTCGACGTGCGCTCCTTCACGGAGCGGGCGCTGCGCTCGCTCGCCGGCCCCGACGACCACTGCCTGCCCATGATGCTCGAACGCGGCGAGCTGCTGCCCGGCTGGGGCGAGGAGTGGGTGGTGTTCGAGCGTGAGCGGCTGCGGCAACTGCGGCTGCACGCGCTCGAGGCGATGGCCGCCCACCTCCTGGAGCGACGCCAGTTCGCCCTCGCGCTGGAGGCCGCCCTGCACTGCATCCGCCTGGAGCCGCTGCGCGAGAGCGCGCACCGGGCGATCGTCGCGGTGCACCTGGCCGAGCACAACGTGCACGAGGCGCTCCAGCACTATGGAACGTTCCAGGAGCTGGTCCGCGACGAGCTGGCGATCGAGCCATCGGAGACGTTCACCGCGATGGTCAGGCCGTTGATGCGCCGCTGACGCTCCGGTGACGCGCTCGGGCGTGAGGTGGACGGGTGCCTTCACTGGACCACCCGCGCAGCGCCATCCTGATGATCAGCCTTTGCGCGGATCCCGAGACCGGCGTGCGCGACTTCCGTGTCATGCAGACCCTCGACCCGCGCCACCCCGGTCACGTCTACCACGTGACCAGCCGCGAGCAGGTGATCGCCGCGGTGGAGGGCTGGATCGACGCCCACAGTGACGCCCACGGTGACGCCCCCAGTGACGCCCCCAGTGACGCCCACGGTGACGCCGCCGGCGGCGGTGACGGGCAGTGACACAGGTGTGACATGCGGTTGACGAGGCCTCCTTAACATCCTGAGCATGACGGGACTCGAGCAGGCGATGGGGCTTCTCGACCGGCTGCTCGGGCGAGCGGTCGAGACGGTCCTGGCGGCGTACGGGGCCGGCCACGATCCTCGCCGCGGGCCGCAGCCGGGCTCGGAGGAGATCGCCGGGGTCGTCCGGCTGCAGCCGCGCCTGCCCTTCCGCGCCCCCGACGAGCCGTCGCCGCTCGACCTCCTCGAGCCCGGCTCCCGGCCCGCCCGGCTCGCCGAAAGGTTCCGGCTCACCGGTTTCGACCTGGGCGTGCTGATCATCGCGCTGGCCCCCGAGGTGGACCTGCGCTACGAACGCCTCTACGCCTTCCTGCACGACGACGTCAACCGGCAGCGGCCGACCGTGGACCTCGCACTCACCCTGCTGTCGGCCTCCCCGGGCGAGAAGCTCGCCCGGCTGGAGCACTTCGCCGCCGACGCGCCCCTCGTCCGTCATCGGCTGATCAAGCCGGTCCGCGGCCGGCTCGCCGAGCCGATCCAGGTCGCCGAGCCCGTCGTCAGACACCTGCTCGGGCTGGGCGGGCTGCCCCCGTGGTGCGAGCTCATCGACCCGGGTGAGCGGCCCGCGGAGCCCGCCCCGGGCCCGCGCGTCTACCTGTCGGGCGCCGACGGCCCGGCCACACGGGAGGTCGCGCTGAGCATCGCCGCAGCCGAGCGGGCGCCGCTGCTCGTGCTGGACCTCGGCACGGCCGTCGAGCACGGCTGGCCACAGGCGATGGAGGCCGCGCTGCTGGAGGCCACGCTCCGCGACGCCGTGCTCCTGGCCGGCGACCTGGACGATCTCGACGACCCCGGCGATCGGCGCGCGCTCCTGCGCGCGCTCGCCAGGCGTCACGGCACGACGCTCGTCGCAGGAACGGACGCCGCCCCGCACGGCTTCGCCGAACGCCCGGTCCCCGCCCGCCGGGCCGCCCGCCGCGTGCTGAGCGGGCTCGCCCAGCAGGTCCTCCCCCGGCACGGCTGGGACGACCTCGTCCTGCCGGCCGGCACGGTCGAGCAGTTGCGCGAGCTGTCCACCCACGTCCGGCACCGCGACCAGGTGCTCGACACGTGGGGGTTCGGCGGGGCGCTGAGCCCGGGACGCGGCGTGACCGCCCTGTTCAGCGGCCCCTCCGGCACCGGCAAGACCACCGCGGCCGAGATCGTCGCCTCCGACCTCGGGCTCGACCTCTACCGGATCGACCTGTCCGCGGTGGTCAGCAAATACGTGGGCGAGACCGAGAAGAACCTCAGGCGCATCTTCGACGCCGCCGAGGAGTCCGGCGCCATCCTCTTCTTCGACGAATGCGACGCCCTGTACGGCAAGCGCTCCGAGGTCCGCGACTCCCACGACCGCTACGCCAACATCGAGACCGCCTTCCTCCTGCAGCGCATGGACGTCTACGACGGCGTCGCGATCCTGGCCAGCAATCTCAGGCAGAACATGGACGACGCCTTCACCCGCCGGTTGCGTTTCGTCATCGACTTCCCCGTCCCCGACCAGGCCCAGCGCCTGGAGCTCTGGCGCCGCCACCTGCCCTCGCGAGCCGACGTGGAGCCCGGCATCGACCTGACCTCCTTCGCCGCCCGCTTCAAGATCACCGGCGGCAACATCAGGAACATCGTGCTGTCCGCCGCCTACCAGGCCGCCGCCGAAGGGTGCCCGATCGGCGAGCGGCACCTGCTCCACGCCACCGGCCGCGAGCACCAGAAGCTCGGCAGGCCGCTGAACGGGGTGCAGCCGTGAACGCCGTCGTCCTCGGCCTGCTGGAGCGGGAATGGCAGGCGCAGTCCGGCCGTGACGTGCCCTTCGCCATCACCAGCCGGGTCACGGAGGTGCTGGAGCTGGCCTACGGCGGCGCCGTACACGATCTTCCCGACGCCACCACGCCCGCCGGCCTGCTGGCCGCGCTCGGTCCCGCCGTGCCCTCCCCGTGGGCGCTGCGGGTGCTGACCGCCCTGTCCGCGCTCGACCGTTCCACGCCCGCACCTCCCGCGACCGCCTTGGCGCGCACCGACCCCCCACCCGCGCCGCCCGCCCAGCCCGACAGGCCCGCCGCGCCCGTCCCGCGCCCTCGGGTCCGTCTCAGCCGGCTGCTCGGCGCGCACGTGCTGGCCGGCGGGGCCGGGTTCGGTCTCGCCGCAGCATGGGGGGACTCGCCGGTCCTGCTCGGCGTGCTCGCCGCCGTCGCGGGCGCCTGGGCCGCGCTGCTCGTCCCCGCCAGGAAGCCCGGCCCTTGGAGCGTTCCACGATGACGACCCGCCAGAGCGCGCGGCGCACCCGTACGCGTGCCCGCACCGTGGCCAGGCGCTCGGCCGAGTCCGCGACCGAGGGTCCCAGGTCCGCGCTCCACGATGATCTGAACACCCGGTCGATGGCCGGTTTCGTCCAGGCCAAGCTCGCCGTAAGCCGGCCCGACGACCCGGCCGAGCGCGACGCCGACCGGGTGGCGGCCGAGGTGATGCGCTCGGCCGAGCTGTCCCGGCCGCCGATGCGGGTGCCGGACACATGCTCCCGCTGCGCGGACGACGCCCGGCCGTGCTCCGGCTGCCAGGCGGCGCGATCGGCGGAAGGCGGTGGTGGCGGCGTCGGTGGCGGCGTCGCGAGCGTGCTGGTCCCGGTCGGCGGGCAGCCGTTGCGCGCGGCGGACCGGGCCTTCTTCGAGCCGCGCCTGGGTGTGGACCTGTCGAGCGTGCGCGTGCACACCGGGTCCGCGGCCGGCGCGGCGGCCCGGTCGCTGCGGGCCAAGGCGTACACCGTGGGCAGCGACGTGGTCTTCGGGCCCGGCCGCTACGCCCCGGAGAGCGGTGAGGGGCGCCTCCTGCTCGCCCACGAGCTGGCGCACGTCGCCCAGCGCGGCGGCACCGTACGACGTGCTCCGGACGAGAGCCTGCCGCTGATCGACACGGCCAGGGCGCTGCTGACCGGCGGCCCGGTGGCGCTGGCGGGCGAGGTGTGGCTGCGGCTGTCGCCGGAGCAGAAGGAGTCCTTCATCGACAAGGCGCTGGAGGGCGCCGCGACGGTGGTCGCCCACCTGCCGGGCAACGCCGCGCTGGGCGTGCTCTGGCCGGTGTTCAAGACCGGGCTCGAGGGGTTCATCGCCCGGCTGCGCTCTTCGCGGGTGAAGACCGCGGAGAAGATCGCGGCGATGGACAAGATCGCCGGGATCGTCGCCGGCAGGAACATGGAGTTCAACAAGGCGTTCCTCGCCGGCGTGGCCAGGGGTTTCTTCGTCGAGGGCATGCTCGGCATCTTCATCATGATCCGCGACATCACCCTGGCGATGCCGCAGGTCTGGGAGTTCGTCAAGACCGTCGGCCGGACCATCGCCGGGTTCCCCGACGCCATCTCCGACCTTCTCACAGACCTACAGGGGGTCTGGCAGACCCTGGCCGGCGAGGCCGGCTCGATCGCCTCGCAGGCGTGGGAGTACGCGAGAACCCCCGGCAGGATGCTGGACGCGATCTCCTCGTCCTGGTCGGCCATGAAGGACATGGTCGGCGGCAAGGCGGGCGACCTGGCGGAAGACCTCGTCAAGACCGTCAACCAGCCGGGCAGCGAGGTGGCCCTGGGCAAGACCACCGGCGGTGTGCTCGGCGAGGGCCTGTGGGAGATCTTCTTCGGCGTGGTCACCGCGGGCGGCGGCGCGGCGCTGACCGGCGCGAAGGCCGCCCTCAAACCGGTCATCACCGTGTTCCGGCGGCTCGGCGGCAAGATCGCGAGCGGCTTCATGACGCTCTTCCGCGAGGTCCACGGCCACCTCGAACCCGCGATCAAGTGGATCAGGAGCACGGCCGCCTCGGCCAAGGGCAAGCTGGGCGAGTTCGGCGACAAGCTCGGCACCCTCAT
This sequence comes from Nonomuraea sp. NPDC050643, assembly GCF_040654715.1. Lineage (NCBI taxonomy): Bacteria > Bacillati > Actinomycetota > Actinomycetes > Streptosporangiales > Streptosporangiaceae > Nonomuraea > Nonomuraea sp. NPDC050643. Next base: position 33,742 of record NZ_JBFAIM010000094.1, read on the forward strand.
CGAGAAGCTGAAGGACTTCTTCGGCCGGCTGCTCAACAGTTGCCACGAGAGCACGCTGACGTGCAAGCTGCCCGGCACCCACAAGAAGTCTCCGCAGTTCCGTTCGGTGGGCAAGCAGCACCTGCCGAAGGTGCGCGCCCTGTCCAGGACCCTGACCCGGCAACTCGGCATCGCCGTCCGGTCCGACCGGATCCTCGACGCGCCCAAGATCGGCGCCGTGTTCGACTCGTCGGGGAAACGCCGATCGATCTCCAACAAGGCGGGCTTCCTGCGCGACAGCAGGAAGTTCTGGCGGGCGTTCAAAGACCACTTCAAGGAGGACTTCAAGCTCATCGGGAAGGGCCGGCGCGTCACGAAGGCGCTCGCCGAGAAGTACGGCTGGGACCCCAAGCACGTGGGCGACCGGCTCGTCCATCACCACGTCGCGCTCGGCCGGTTCGTGGCCGCGATCCCGGAGGGCCTGCACCACAAGTTCTCCAAGGTGATCCATGGAAAGGCCCGCAAGCGATGAGCCGGGGAGAGCACCGTGTTCCATGACCTGGACCTGACGCTGACCGTGCTGCTGAACGATGCGCCGGTCGCCGAGCTGCCCGAGCTGAGCGGCGCGGACGTCAGCTTCGAAACGCCGGACCGGAGCTTCCATCCGGCGGCCGCGACCGTCAACCTGTTCCTGCACGAGATCAAGGAGAACCGGGCGCTGCGGCACCCCGCCCCGATCGTGCACGACAACGTGCGCCGCCGGCCGCCGCTGCGGACCGACTGCTCCTACCTGGTGACCACCTGGGTGCCCGGACCGGTGGGCGCGCAGCGGGTGGTCACCGAGCACCGGCTGCTGGGGCAGGCGCTGGCCTGGCTGGGCCGGTTCCCGACCGTGCCGGAGCGTTTCCTGCGGGGCGCCCTGGCGGGCCCGGACCGGATCTACCCGCTGCCCACGGAGGTGGCCCAGCTCGACCCGGCCGATCACAACGGGGACTTCTGGGCGGCCATGGGCGTGCCGCCCAGACCGGCCTTCCAGTTCACCGTCACGATCGAGCTGGACCTGGGCTTTCCCCGGCGCGAGCATCCGGTCGCGAGCGTGGAGGTCGGGCATCCGGGCGAGCCGGTCGTCGCGTTCGGCGGGCGGGTCACCGACGCGGCGGGCGCGCCGGTGCCGGGGGCGCGGGTGGGGCTCCAGCCCACGGGCCGGACGGCGCTCACCGACGCGGCCGGGCGCTTCGCCTTCGACCAGGTGTCGCCGGGCGACGGCTACCGGCTCAGCGCGACGGCGCCGGGCCACGACCCGGTGGACCGGCCGATCGTCGTGCCCGATCCGCATGGCCACTACGACCTGCACTTCAGGTGAGAGCGAGAAAGGCGAGCGCATGGCCGTACGAACCTCCTATCCCGGGGTCTACATCGACGAGTTCGCCCCGGCGCCGCCCATCCAGGGGGTGGGCACCTCGACCGCGGCGTTCGCGGGTCCCGCCGCGCGCGGGGAGATCGACGTCCCGGTGAAGGTGACCCGCTGGGAGACCTTCCTGCGGGTGTTCGGTGATCTTCCGCTGTCCGGCCGCTATCTGTGGTACGCCGTGCGCGGCTTCTTCGACAACGGCGGGCAGGTCTGCTACGTCACCCGGGTCAGCAACGGCGTCTGCTCCTCCGCCGAGATCGGTAACGCGGCCGGCGAGCCGGTGTTCCTGGTCAGGGCGGCGACGCCGGGCACGGCGGGCGACGCCATCTCCGTACGCGTGGAGCACAGGGCGCTGGTCACCGGCGCGGAGCTGTACCGCCCGTCGGCGCGGGGCACGGTCACCGGGGTCCGGCAGATCACGCTGACCACGCCCGCGGAGTCGGTGCGCTTCCGCGTGGGCGACCGGGTGCGTTTCACCGGGCCGAAGACGGACCCGCGCGTCCAGGTGGTCGGCATCGGGGGCGGGGTGATCCGCGTGGACCGTGACCTGGTCTCGGCGGTGAACGACGCGGGCACGCTCACCCTGGCCGACACCGTGCCGGGCACGACGGCGATCCGCGTCAGGACCGCCGGGCAGCTCGCCGAGGGCGTGCTCGTGCCCGGCACCACGCTGACGCTGGTCCAGGGCGCCGTCACCGAGACGGGGATCGCGCAGGAGGTGCGCCAGGAAGGCGAGGTGGAGGACGGCGCCTGGGTCTACGGCGTCACCCTCAGGCAGGGCCTCGCGCACGGTCTCGTCCTCGACCCGGCCGGGGCGGCGGCGGGGGTGAGCTCGCGGGAGTTCACCATGACCGTCGGCTCGGCCGTCTATCGCGACCTGGCGCTCGATCCGGCCCATCCCCGCTACTACCTGCCGCTCGTGAACGACGGCCCGGTCGTCGTGCGGCCGGTCGATCCGGCTCCGCCGGACGGGTTCCCGGCGGCGGGGAGCACGAATCTGGCGGGTGGCGGGGACGAGGATCTGAGCACCCTGGACGCGGGCGACTACATCCGCGCGTTGACGGCGCTGCGGCCGATCGACGATGTCAACCTGCTGGCCGTACCCGACGCGACGGACCTGCCCGACACCGACACGCTGGCGGTGCAGCGCCGCATCGTGGAGGACTGCGAGCTGCTGATGGACCGGTTCGGCGTGCTGGATCCGCAGGCCCGCGACCTGCCGCCGTTCGGCGCGGGCGCCGCGCCGGGCATCGACACCCAGCGGCGCACGCTGAGCTCGGCCCGCGGATACGCGGCGCTCTACTACCCGTGGATCAAGGTCCTGGCGGCGGACGGCGGCCCGCCGGTGCTCGTCCCGCCGTCGGGTCACGTCTGCGGCGCGATCGCCAAGGTGGACGACACCGCCGGGGTGTTCAAGGCGCCCGCCAACGTCTATCTCAACGGCGCCCTCGACATCCAGGCCAACGGCAACCTCATCGACGCCGAGCACGGCGAGCTCAACCTGATGGGCGTCAACGTCATCCGGGTGCGGCAGGGCGGCCGGCCGCTGCTCATGGGCGCCAGGACCATCGCCGACGACCTCAACTGGCAGTACGTCAGCGTGCGCCGCCTGTTCCTGTTCCTGGAGGAGTCGATCCAGGAGGGCATCCGCTGGGCGGTCTTCGAGCCGAACAACCTCGAGCTGTGGCAGAAGCTCAAGCGCGCCCTCAACGCCTTCCTGCATCGGCAGTGGCAGGACGGCGCGCTGTTCGGCGCCACCGCGGACGACGCCTTCCAGGTGCAGATCGACCAGGCGCTCAACCCGCCGGACGAGCAGCGGCTGGGCCGGCTGCACATCAGGATCGCGCTGCGACCCACCTATCCCGCCGAGTTCGTCGTGGTCCATATCGGGATCTGGGACGGCGGCGCCGAGATCAGCGAAGGCTGAGAGGAGAGCGGGCCATGCCCAGACCAGTGGATCCGTACCGGAGTTTCAACTTCCACGTCGAGATCGACGGCATCGCACAGGCGGGGTTCACCGAGTGCACCGGGTTCTCCGCGTCCGTCGACCCGGCCGACTATCGCGAAGGCAAGGACGGCCCGGCCATCAGGAAACTCCCCAACCTGGCCAAATACTCCAACCTCACGCTCAAGTGGGGGCTGACCGACTCGCGAGACCTGTTCGACTGGTTCATCGACGTGACCATCGGCAAGATCAGCCGCCGGAACGGCTCGATCATCGTCTACGACCTCGACGGCATGACCGAGAAGGTCCGATGGAACTTCTTCGAGGCCTGGCCCACCAAGTGGGACGGCCCCGACTTCAACGCCACCGGCACCACCGTCGCCATCGACACGCTCGAGATCGCCTACGAGCGGCTGAGGAGAGAGTAATGATCGCCACCGAACGGCCCTTCCGGCTCCCCGTCGGCTATCTCGACGACGACGGCACCTTCCACCGCGACGGCGTCATGCGCATGGCGACGGCGGCGGACGAGATCCTGCCGCTGCGCGACCCCCGGGTGCAGAGCAACGAGGCCTACCTCATCGTCATCCTGCTCTCCCGGGTGATCACCCGGCTGGGCACCCTGGAAACGGTCACGCCCAAGGTCATCGAGAGCGTCTTCGCCGCTGACCTCGCCTATCTGCAGGACTTCTACAACCAGCTCAACCTGACCGGCGAGGGTGGGGCGCGGCCGGCGTGCCCCACCTGCGAGCACCGTGAGCTGGAGGTGAACGGTGCGGGGGGATCGTAGGCTACCCCCTCGACTCCCTCTACGGGGAGGTAGCCTTCCTCGCCTACCACTTCCACTGGCCGCTCGGCGACCTTCTCGGCCTGGAGCACGCGGACCGGCGGCGGTGGGTGGCGGAGGTCTCCGCCATCAACCGGCGCATGCTGGAGGCGGCCGAGTGAACCGCCGGCTCGCCTGGGCCGCCCGCATGGCCGCCCGCCTGGCGGGCCGCCGGCGCCGGCCGGTGCGCCGCCCGGCCGGGCCCCTGGTGCTGCTCCGGGTGTGGCGCCCGGTGTCGGTCACGGTCACGCGCCACACGTCCTCCACGGTGAACCTGGTGAACCTGGTGAACCTGGTGGGCCGGGCGGGCCGGGCGGGCCCACCGAGGACGGCGAGCACGCTCGTCGTGGCTCGTACGGTCCTGCTCACCGGGCCGTCGCGGACGACCGTGGCCCGGCTCGGCGGCGGTTCCCGCGACCTCCGGCGGGTCGAACGGACCGTCAGCCGGAGCCGCACGCGCACGACCGCCACGCTCACGTCCCGCCGGACCGTGCGCGAGCGGCACACCGGCTTCACGCTGATCCGCCGCGACGGCACCCGGTCCGCGGCGCTGCCGCACCACCGCCACATCCGGGTCGAGCACCCCGCGCGGGAGTGGCGCGGCCCGGGCGGCGAGCCTGTCACGGGCCCGCCGGTCCCGGCCGGTCCCGTGGTGACGCGGGTGCCGCCGCGCCCGCCCGTCCCCGGGCCCGAGCCTCGGACGGCGGCGGACCCGGGGCCGCCGCCCCTGCCACCACCCGCGCTCGACCTGGACCGGATCACCGACGACGTGGTGCGCCGCATCGACCGGCGGATCGTCGCCCACCGCGAACGGCTTGGACGGATCTAGAGGAGCCACGATGCCGCTGGAGAGATTGACGATCACCCCGCTGGACGCCAGGGGACGCCCGCAGCCCGGCCGCCGGGTCAAGGTCCGCTACAACCCGGAGGAGTTCACGGTGAGCAAGGACAACGCGTTCGCCGTGCAGGGCGTGCCCGGTCTGGGCTCGCCGATCGTGCAGTTCGTCAGCGGCAACCAGCGCACGCTGGAGATCGAGCTCTTCTTCGACACCTACGACAACGAGCAACTGCCCAAGACCGACGTCCGGACGGAGACCGGCCAGGTCGCCGCGTTCATGGAGCTCGACTCCGACCTGCACGCGCCGCCGGTGGTCGAAGTGGCGATGGCGGCGTGGAGCTTCCGCGGCGTTCTCAGCCGGGCCAGCCAGCGCTACATCCTGTTCATGCCCGACGGCACGCCCGTACGTGCCCGCATGGCCTGCACGTTCATCGAGTACGTGGACCAGGAGCAGGCGGCCAGGGTGGCCAACCTGCAGACCGCCGACTACAGCAAGGAACACGTCGTCGCCGGTGACGAGACGCTCTCCTCGATCGCCGCCCACCTGTACGGCGACGCGGCCCTGTGGCGGCCGATCGCCCTGGCCAACGGCCTCACCGACCCGCGCGGGATCGCGCCGGGCGACTCGCTGCGCGTGCCCGCCCTGCCCTACGTCAACCCGGCGACCTGGGAGGTGGAGGAGTGAAGCAGTACGCGCCCGGCTTCACCGTCACCATCGCCGGCCGGCCGCTGCCACCCGCCCTGCGCGCGAGCGTCACCGCCATCCGCTACCAGGACGGGCTGGAGGGGGCCAACCGGCTGGAGGTGAGCATCTCCGACGAGCGGCTGCGCTGGCTCGACGATCCGCTGCTGGCCGTGGACGCGCCGGTCGAGCTGAGCCTGGGCTACGCCTCGGGCCCGCTGGAGATCGTCTTCACCGGCGAGATCACCGGTGTGGAGGCGGCCTTCCCGTCCTCGGGCGCGCCGGCCCTCACGGTCGTCGCCCACGACTTCATGCAGCGGCTGACGATCGGCGCCAAGGACCGGGCGTTCGCCGTCAGCCTGCCGTGCGTCGGGAAGTTCCCGCTGCCCGATCCGGTGATCGCCGCGGCGGTCTCGGCCACCGACCTGCTGGTCCCGGTCATCGACCCGGTGGGCGCGGCGCTGTCGTTCCTGGCGCTGACGGCCACCTACGCGATCAGCCCGGCGGACGCCGCCCGTTCCATCCGCATCCAGCGGGGCCAGAGCGACTTCGAGTTCCTGTCGGGCATCGCGCGGGACAACGGCTGGGACCTGTTCATCGACCACTCGGCCGCTCCGCGCGGTCATGTGCTGCGCTTCCAGTTCACCGGGGCGGACTCGGCCCCCGAGGCCACGCTGCGCTGGGGCGAGTCGATCGTGGACTTCACCCCGCGCGTCTCCACGGTCGGCCAGGTGGCGACGGTCTCCGCCCGGATCTGGGTGTCGGCGCTCAACGCCGAGTTCGTGGTCGTGCTGGGCTGGGACTACGACCGAGCCGCCTTCGACCTGCGGGTCTATCCGGCCATCGCCTACCCGGACGCCGAGCGGACCGGGACGCTGACCGTCGACGCGGACGGCCCGGCCACCGCGCCCCGCCGGATCCTGGGCGAGCTGATCCCCCGGCTGAACAACCGGCTCACCGGGAGCGGCACCGCCATCGGCGACACCCGGATCAAGGCGGGCCGGCTGATCTCCCTGGACGGTCTAGGCGCCCGGTTCGGCGGCCTCTACCGGGTCACCCAGGCCACCCACACCGTCGATTCCAGTGGTTACCGCACCGCGTTCGAGGTGCGCAAGGAGGTCTGGTTCCGATGAGGCTCTACGACTCCGGCGGCAAGAGCGCCGAGCACACCGCGACGAGGCTGCTCAGCGGCGTGGTGGTCAACGACTGCGAGCTGTTGCCGCAGGGCAACGTGCTGGTCCGGGTGCCCGCTCTCGACCAGGAGATGTGGGCCCGCCTCGTGGCGGCGGGCGGCGGCCCCGGGGCGGGTTTCTTCTTCCAGCCCCGGATCGGCGACGAGGTGCTGATCGGGGTCACCGGTGCCGAGGCGTTCGTGCTGGGCGGCATGTACAGCCCGGTCAACGGCCCGCCGGTGAGCAACACCGTCGACGCCAAGACCAAACGGATCATCAAGAGCGGCCTGGGCGGCGGGGTCGGGCACCGCATCGAGCTGGACGACGCCCGGCAGAGCATGTCCATCCACTGCGTGACCGGGCACGAGATCACGGTCGGGCCGGCGGAGATCGCGCTGACCAACCCGGCGGGCTCGCTGACCATCACCCTGCGCGACGCCGACCAGACCATCGTGATCAGCGGGGTCAACATCGAGCTCAGCGCCAAGGCCAAGCTCACGCTGAGCGGCGGCCTGATCGACATCACCGCGAAGGGCCCGCTCGTCCAGCAGGGCAAGCCCATCAAGATCAATTAGGGAGATCCGGATGCCTCCAGCCGCCCGACCCGGCGACCCGACCGGTCACGGCACCCCGTTGACGCCCGGCCCGCCGGGCTGCAGCCTCGACGTGCTCATCGGCGGCCGGCCCGCCTGGCGCGTGGGCGACGTCCACGCGTGCCCGCTGGTCACCGGCCTGGTTCCGCACGTCGGAGGCGCGGTGGTCACCGGCAGCCGGACCGTGCTGATCAACGGGCGGCCCGCCGTACGGGCCGGTGACCAGGTGGTGGAGAGCGGGCCGCCCAACCCGATCGCCGCCGGCTGCCCGACCGTGCTGATCGGGGGCTGAGCCGATGCCGGACTTCCTGGGCGTGGGCTGGGCCTTCCCGCCCGGCGTGACCGCGGCGGGCCAGACCGCGACCGCCGGCCATGAGGAGGACGTACGGCAGGCGATCGTGATCATCCTGGGCACCGATCCCGGCGAGCGGGTGATGCGCCCCGACTTCGGCGCCGGGCTGTCCGCCTTCGTCTTCGAGCCGGTCACCCCGGTCACCCTGGCCAGGCTCGAACAGCGGGTACGCGAGTCGCTGATCACCTGGGAGCCCCGCATCGACGTGGAGTCGGTGGTGTGCGTGCCCGAGCGCTCGACGGTCGACATCGAGATCCGCTACCGGGTGCGGGCCACCAACACCCTGCACAACCTCGTCTACCCCTTCTACCTGGAGGAAGGAGCGGGCCGGTGAACCTCGGCGACCTGCGTCCCGGCTACGTCCCCGAGTGGACGCCGGGCGAGCACGACCCCGGCACGGCGCTGCTCGCGATCGCCGCCCGCTACCTGGCGATCATCGACGAGCGGCTCGGCCTGGCCCCCGACAAGCACTACGCCGTCCTGCTCGACCTGCTCGGCGCGCGGCCGGGCCCGGCCAGGCCCGCCTCCGCGACCGTGGTGATCACGTTGGCGGAGGGCGCGCCGGACGCCCGGCTGCCCGCGGGAACCCGGCTCGCCGCGCCGCCGCCTCCGGGCGGGCAGGCGCAGGTCACCTTCGAGACGGAGCAGACGGTGGGGCTGGCGGGCGCCCGGCTGGCCGAGGTGGTCAGCCTGTGGCCGGGGCGCGACCAGTACATCGCGCACGACCCTGCCGCTCCGCTGCGCCCCTTCGACGGACGGCTGCTGCGCAACACCCCGCACCTGCTCTACCTCGCCCACGACCGGCTGCTCGACCTCGGCGGGCGCGCCGAGATCACCGTCGGCTTCGCCCTGACCACGCCGTCGGACCGGCCGCTCGACCTCGCCTGGGAGTACTGGGACGGGTCGGACTGGAGCCCGTTCCTCGACACGGGCGACTCCTGCGCCGGGCTGACCCGCGACGGGAGCTACGTCCTGCGGGCCGACTGCGCGAAGACCAGGCCGGTCGAAGTCGACGGCGTGCGGTCCCGGTGGATCCGCGCGCGCCTGGACGAGACCCTCCCGGCCGACCCGGCCAGGGTGCTGCCCGAGGTCTCGGCGGTGACGCTGGCGACCACGCTGACGCGCTCGTACGCGTCCATCTGGCAGGTGGGCGAGCGGGCGGGAGGCCGCGACGGCAAGGTCCTGGCCCGGCTCCGGGACGGCTCCGGCGTGCCGCTGGCGGGGGTGCCGGTGTCGGTGCTCGTGTCGGTGCTCGTGTCGGGGCCCGTGTCGGGGCCCGGCGGGTCCGCCGGCGAGCAGCAGACCGACGGCGACGGCGAGGTGGTCCTGGACGCGGAGGCCGGCGACACCGTCGTGGTCCGGCTGGGCGGCTTCGCGCAGGAGCATCGGCTCGGCGGCGGCGACGTGACCGTGACGTTCGGCCTCGACCTGCTCGCCCCCGACATGGCCGTCGCGGACGAGGTGGAGGTGGACCTGTCCAGGCCCTTCCACCCGCTGGGCGTGCAGCCGCAACCGGGCGCGACCTTCTACGTGCGCAGCGAGGAGGCGCTCGGCCGGCCGGGCGCGCGGGTGCGGGTCTACGTGCGGCCGGCCCGTACGCCGGAGGACGAGCTGACGCCGCCGGCCGGCTCGAAACCGCTGCCGCACCTGGTGAGCTGGGAGTACTTCGACGGCGGCGGCTGGCGGGCGCTGCCGGTGGACGGCTCCGGCACGGCGCCGGGCGCGTTCAAGGGCCACGGGTTCTTCGAGCTGACCGTGCCCCGCGACCTGTCGGAGACCGAGGTGAACGGGCAGCGCGGCAGGTGGCTGCGGGCCAGGCTGCTCAGCGGCGGCTACGGGCTGGTCCGCACGCTGGAGGGCGGCCTGGAGTTCGTCGTCGGCCAACCGCCGGCGCTGGCCGATCTGCGGTTCGGCTACACCTGGCAGGACGGGCCCGTCGCGCCCGCCGCCTTCCGGACCTACAACGACTTCGCCTACGGCCAGTCCGCGACCCCGTTCTCCCCGGTCTCCGACGAGACACCGGCGCTCTACCTCGGGTTCGACCGCAAGCTGCCCGTCGACGACGTCGGGCTGCTCTTCGACCTGTCCGGCGAGCCCGATACGCCGCCGCTTTCGTGGGCGTACCACGACGGCCTGAACTGGAGCGAGCTCGCCGTGTCGGACGGCACCCGCAACCTGTCCGTGCCCGGCACGGTCCGGCTCATCGGCCCGGAGGGCAGCCGGCCCCACCCCCGCTTCGGCGAGCCCCGCCACTGGTTGCGCGCCCGGCTCGCCCAGGATGGTCCGCCGGGACGTCCCGACATCCACGCCGTTCACCTCAACGCGGTCCCGGTGGCGCAGCGGCAGACCGTCACCGGCGAGCCGCTGGGCCTCAGCACCGGCACGCCCGGTCAGTCGTTCCCCTTCCGGGTGCTGCCGCTGCTGCCCGGCCCCAGGATCGAGGTGCGTGAGCTGTCCGGCAGGCGGGCCGAGGTCGAGTGGCGCGCCCTGGCCGACACCGGTTCCCTGCGGCTGGTCCACGACCGGCTCGGCCACGTGACGGAGGCGTGGGTGACCTGGCAGGAGCGGCCCGACCTGCGCGCGTCCGGGCCCGCCGACCGGCACTTCGCCGTCGACCACCACCGCGGGCTGGCGCTGTTCGGCGACGGGCGGCACGGCCTGGTGCCGCCGGACGGCGCGGCCGTCGTCGCGACCGCCTACCACGCGGGTGGCGGGCCCGTGGGCAACCTGCCGCCGCACAGCATCACCCAGGTGCTTGGGGCGGCGGCGGCCATCGAGACGGTGGACAATCCGGCCGCGGCCGACGGCGGGTCGGCGCCCGAGCCGGTCGAGAATCTGCTGCGGCGCGGCCCCGGCCTCCTCCACGCCCGGGGCCGGGCCACCACACCCGCCGACTACGCGGCGCTCGCCCTGGCCCTGCCCGCCGTCGCCGACGCGTGGGCCTTCCCGTGCCTGGACGCCTCCGGACGGCCCGCCGCCGGATGGGTGAGCGTCGTGATCGTCCCGCACGGCACCGAGCCCCGGCCCTACCCGTCCCTGGCGCTGCGCGAAGAGGTGGCGCGCACGCTCGCGGCCCGCGCGCCCGCCACGGCCAGGGTCAACGTGACCGGGCCCGGTTACCTGCCAGTCGACGTGTCGGCGACGCTCGTGCCGCGCTCGCGCTCCGCGGCGGGCGCGGTGGAGCAGGCCGCCCGCCGGGCGATCGCCGCCTTCTTCCGGCCGCGGGGCGGCGACGTCCCGGTGGCCCGGCTGGCCGCCCTGCTGGAACGGCTGGACGGGGTCGACCACCTGGAGGAGCTGGTCCTGACGGCACGCGGCGTGACGCACGCCGACAACGTGCCGGTGCCGGACGGCCTGCTGGCCACCGCCGGCGACATCCGGCTGAACGTGATCGGAGGCTGAGCCGTGCCCTTCCCGCAGCCCCGCCTGGACGACCGGCGCTGGCGTGACCTGATCGACGAGGCGCGCTCGCTCATCCCGTACCGCGCGCCCGGGTGGACCGACCACAACGTCTCCGACCCCGGCATCACGCTGTCCGAGCTGTTCGCGTGGGTCGCCGAGATGGACCTCTTCCAGCTCGACCAGATCTCCGACCGGCTGCGCCAGACGATGCTCTCCCTGGCCGGCCTGCGGCGCGAACCCGCGGTCCCCGCCACGGTCACCCTCTCACTGTCGGGGGACGGGGTCGTGGTCCCGGCCACCACCGAGATCGCCGGGCCGCGCGGGCTGCTCTTCCGCACGCTCGAACCGGTCCTGGCGACCGGGGCGCGGCTCACCTCGGTCGAGGCGGCCGGTGAGAAAGTGGCCGTCGGCGCGCCGTTCACCCCGTTCGTCCGGCCGGGCGAGGCCCTGGTGCTGGGCTTCAGCGAGCCGCTGCGGCGCGGCGCGACTCTCGCGATCACCGTGGACGGCACCGAGATCGTCACCCGGTGGGAGGGTCGCCTGCACGGCCGCTGGCGGGCCCTGGAGGTCGAGGACGGCACCCGAGGGCTCAGCAGGAGCGGCTCGGTGCGCGTCCGCACGCCCGGCGCCGCGCTCATCAGATGCCGGTACGTCAGCGGTGATCTGGACGCCCCGCCGGTCGTCCGTGAGCTGGCCGTCAACGGGGTACGCGCCGAGCAGGCCACCCCGGCCGGCACGCTGACCTGGCCGATCGCCCCCGGCGCGGTGATCGAGGGCCCGGTCCGGCCCGGCACGACCCTCCACGCGGCGATCCGGCTGGACGACTCCGGTGCGATCACCCGCCTGGAGGCCGGCCGGCCGGGCACGCCCGGACTGTTCGTCCTCGAGGTCTCCCCGGCCCGCCTGACCGTCGAGGCGCTCCTGCTCGGCGCGGGCGACGACGCGCCCGGGCAGCGGCACCACCTGCCCGCCGCCCCGGTGACCACCGAGATCTGGACGCTCGAAGCGGAGTGGCGGCGCTGGCTGCTGCGCGACGACCTCGGCGGGTCGGGGCCCGCCGACGCGCACGCCGTCCTCGACCCGCTGACCGGCCTGGTGCGCTTCGGCGACGGCGAGCGCGGCCGGGTGCCGCCGAGGGGAGCGCCGATCGTCGTGCTGACCCGCCGGACGGCCGGCTCCGCCGGCAACGAGGCCGCCGGGTTCGCGGTGGCCGACACACCCCACAACCGGGCACTGGCCGTGCCGGGCGTGCGGATCACTCCCGCCGCGCCCGCCGCCGCGCCAAGCGTGCGGATCCTCACTGCCGGGCCCACCCCCGTACCCGGTGTGCGGGTCGCTCACGTCTTGCCCGCGGCCGGGGGCGTGGACGCGGAGGGTGTGTCCGATGTGTGGGCGCGGGCGGAGGGGCTGCTCGACCGGGCGACCCGGGCGATCACCCTCGCGGACTGCGAAGAGCTCGCCGCCGCCACCCCCGGCGTACGGCTGGCCCGGGTGGTGGCGCTCGCCGGTGTCCATCCTTCGCTCCCGTGCGTGCCCGCGCCCGGCGTGATCACCGTGGTGCTCGTGCCGTACCTGCCCGCGGGCCGTCCCATGCCGAGCCCCAGGCTGCTGCGCGCGGTCGCCCGCCACCTGTGCGGCCTCCGGCCGCTGGGCTCGCGGTTCGAGCTCACCGGCCCGGTCTACACGGAGCTGTCCGTCCGCGCGCGGGTGCGCGTCCTTCCCGCCGCCGACCCCGACGCCGTACGGCACGACCTGCTGCGCGCGCTGGACGCCTGGCTCGACCCGCTCACCTGGCCGCTGGGCCGGGACGTCTACCGCACCGAGGCGCTGACCGTGCTCGACCAGGTGCCAGGGGTGGACCGGGTGTCCGGCGTCGAACTGCTCGCCGGGGGCGAACCGGCGTGCGGCAACCTCCGCGTCGGCCCGCTGGGGCTGGTCACCGCGGGCGAGCACACGATCGAGGTGGAGCGGCCATGCGGCTAGAACGACTGCGTCACGTGTCCGGGCAACTCCTGCGCGCCCGTGACCTGCGCGATCAGCTCGCCTACGAGGAGCGGCTGCGCGCGCTGCACGAGCGGATCCCGCACCCGCCCGCCACGGACACGCCCCACGTGGCCTCCGGCGGCACTCCGGGCGACGGCACGCCGTGGCGGCCCTGGCGGCGGGCGGGCGAGCGGACCGCGATCGGCGTCGAGGTGGCGATCGACACCGGGGCCCACGGGTTCACCGACGTGCCCTGCTACTTCGCCTGGCAGTCCGCCGCCGGCCGTTCGCGGGTGCCGGTGCTCCTGCCGTACGTCGAGGACGTCAGCGCCACCGCGTTCGTGTTCCGGCTGGCCCTGCGCGGCCTGAGCGACACCTGCCCGGACGCGCTCGTGGCCATCGCGCTGGCGGAGCGGTGGTCGGTCCGCTGGATCGCCGTCAGCCGCCCGGTCGACCTCCTGGAAGGGGAATGAGCATGGACGCCCGTTACACCGAGCGGCTGCGCTTCTTCGATGGACAGCAGCTCTACGCCGAAGACCTCGACGGCCTGGAGGCGGCCAACCGGGAGCTGCGGTGGCTGCACAACCGGAGCCTGCACCAGCCGGGCGTCGGCGCCGGGCTGGCCGTGCACGGGCCGCTGGGTTCGGCCGTGGTCCTGGTGCAGGCCGGGTACGCGCTGGACGCCGCGGGCCACGAGATCGTGCTGACCGAGACGGAGACGCTGCGGGTGCCGCCGGTGGCGGGCGAGGGGGACGGCGGGCCCGCGTTCTTCGACCTCACGGCGTCCTATCCGGCCGATGAGGAGCTGGAGGAGGCGGAGACGAGGCAGGGGGTCTGCGCGCCTCGGGGGATCGTCCGGCTCCGGGAACGGCCGGCGTTCACCTGGGTGCGGCTCAAGCAGGACGTCTCCGGCACGTTGCGGCCGGTCGACCCGCGCCATCGGGCGGATCTCGAGGCGGGCATGAAGATCATCCTGGCCCGTGCGCAGGTGCGCGAGTGCGTGCTCGCGGCGGACGTCTCCCTCGCCCAGCGCAGGACGTCCACGGTCGCCGACCGGCCCCGCGTCCGCTGCGACACCGGCTACGCGCGGTGGACGTGGTGGAGCGTTCCCACCGGCGCGGATTCGGTGATCCAGGGGGTGGAGGCGACCATCGGCACCGAGGCGGCCGGCTTCGCCCAGACGCCCTGCTACTCGGCCAGGGTGGCGGGCGAACGGCCGCTGGAGGTCACGTACCAGGAGGAGGGCGACGACGTGGTGACCGTGTTCGACGGTCCCGTCTACGTCGAGGAGCCGGCGAGAGCCTCCTTCCGCTGCCGGGTGGTGCTGCTCAGCCCCGACCACGAGGTCAGTGAGGCGGCCATGGAGGCGATCGTGTCCGCCGTGCGGTCGCAGTGGGCGGTCACGTGGCTCGGGATCGAGGGCTGATGAATCACCGCTACCTGAACCGCGAGGGGCGCTGGCTCGGTTTCCGGTGGTCCGGCCTGCGGCTCGGCGCCGACGGCTCCTTGCGGCTGCATCCCCTGCCCCTCGGGGCCGTCGCCGACGAGGGCTGGGCGGCGCCGCCCGGCCCGCTGGGGGTCGTCGCGGTGCCGGGCGGAGCCGTCTACTTCACCGACGGCCACCGGCTGTACGTCGTGCCCGACTGCGAGCGCGACGCCACCGGCTGCTTCGGCGGGCTGTGCGAGCCCCGCGGCCTGGCCTACCACCCGGGCCGCCGCGCGCTGCTGGTCGCCGACGCCAGGGACGACCGGGTGCTCGTCCTCGACGCCGGGACGCTGCGGCCGTCGCAGAGCTGGAGCGGGCTACCCGGGCCGCGTTCGCTGGCCGTCGACGGGGCGGGGACGGTGTACGTCGCCTGCCGCGACGCGGTCCACGTCATCGACCGGTGGGGCAACCGGGCGCCCGGCCTGCCGTACGCCGACGAGGTGGCCGCCGGGGGCGGGCGCGTCTTCCTGCTGGCCGGCGGGACGGTGACCGTGCTGCCTGAGAGCCTTGAGGAGGGGCGGGCCTGGCCGACCGGGCTGGGGCGGCCGATGGGGCTGGCCGTCCGCGGCGACTACGTCTACGTGGGCGACAACGAGCGCCGCGAGCTGGCCGTGTTCCTGGTGGACGGCGAGCGGGCCGGGCGGGCGCGCGGCTTCGCCGGGCCGGTCGCGGCCTTGGGCGTCGACGGGGATCGGCTGCTGGTCCACCGTGGACGCGCGGAGGTTCCCGTACGGCTCGGGGCCGAGGGCGCGTACGGCGAGCGGGGCGCCCTGTGGGGCGGGCCGATCGACAACCCCAGCCCGCACCGCGACCCGCTGCACCTCGTGCGGGCCCGGATCTCCGGCTCGCGGTTCCGCCTCTTCCTCGGTTCGGCGGAGCCGGTCGGCGCCCCGTTCGAGGACCCGGCCTGGCGTCCGGCGGCGTTCGACGCCCCGCACACCACGATCGCCGGCAGGCCGCTCGACCGGCTCTGGGTCGGCGTGGAGTTCACCGGCGACGGCCTGAGCACTCCCGTGCTCTCCCAGCTCAGGGTGGACTTCGACCACCACACGTACCTGGAGCGGCTGCCGCGGATCTACCAGCGCGACCCGGCGTCGCGCGAGTTCCTGCGCCGGTTCCTGACGCTGTTCCAGAGCGGGTTCGACGAGACGCGCGGCCGGATCGCCGACCTGCCCGACCTGCTGAACCCGCTGACCGCCGACCCGGCCGAGCTGGCCGCCCGGCTCGGCCTGGACCTGCCGCCGCACCACCGGCGGCGCGCGCTCGCCGGCGCCTTCGCCACCCACGCGCGCCGCGGCACCGCCGCGGGGGGGGGGGGGGCGGGCGCCCCGCCCGGCCGGGGGGGGGGCGGCCTGGCCCCGCCCCCCCCCCCCCCCCCCAGGTGGGGGGGGGGGGGGGCGC
>NZ_JBFAIM010000095.1:0-49360 GCF_040654715.1 Nonomuraea sp. NPDC050643
GGGCGAGCGACGGCCGCGTCGGCACGGTCACGACGGCGGCCGGCGGCTCCTCGACGGCCGGCACGGGCTCGACCGCCGCGGGCCGCGCCCGCATGGGCTGGGCCTGCACGGGCTGGGCCTGCACCGGCTGGGCCTGCGCTTCGGCGGGCGGCAGAGCGGGCGGCAGCGCGGCGAGGACCGTGCCGGCGATGGATGTCGAAGCGAGCACGCGCAGGAGGGCGTGCGGCATGAAGCTTTCCCCCGGACCTATCTAATTCATCCCATCAGAAACATAGGTCACGAGACGACCATAGTTCCTCACTAGGAGTCAAACCGCTCCCGACATGGGACCCCAAATTTTTCGCCACTCAGGGTTGGTAAGGGTGCACGCGCGGCCACCATCCCGGGACGTGGGCGCGGTAGGCGTCGTACTCGGCGCCGAACGTGGCGCGCAGGTGCGGCTCCTCGTACCAGTGGACGAAGGAGCAGACGGGGACGGCCGTGATCGCGACGTAGCACAGCAGCCAGGGGTCGCCGAAGATCATGGCCTGGCCGATGACGGCGGCGAAGACGGCGACGTACATGGGGTTGCGGACGTGGCGATAGAGGCCGCCGACGACCAGCCGGGTGGGCGGCGCGACCGGCATCGGCGTGCCGAGCCCCTCCACCACGAACCTGACGAACGCGTTGACCAGCACGATCAGCCCCGCCACCACCAGGAGTGCGCCGAGCGCCTTGAGCGGGATCATGACCTGGTCCGGGAAGGGGTCGCGCATCCGCCAGCCGTTGATCCAGTACGGCCCGAGCACGGTGACGGTTCCGGGGGCGGCGGCGAAGAAGAGGGCGCTGGCGACGGCGGCGGGCGTTCTGCGCACGGGATCACTCCTCCACGCGGAAATTCATTATGCGATGAGTTTAAGAACCGTCCAGCGCGGCCGTCAACGGTTCAGGCGACGCGGACGACGATCTCGCCGCGCCCGCCGCCCGACTCCAGCACCCGATGCGCCTGGCGAGAACGACGCTGGCGGCTAAGCGGAAGGGGTAGTCCACTTGCGTTAAGGTGAGCGGCATGCCTGCTCGTCACTCTGAAACAGCCGCGGTGGAGCTGCGGGCGGATGCGCGCGACAATCGGCACCGCATTCTCGAGGCCGCGCGGGAGGCGTTCGCGACGCGCGGGCTGGACGTGCCGATGGCGGCCGTCGCGCGCCGGGCGGGCGTTGGCGTGGCCACGCTCTACCGGCGTTTCCCGTCCCGGGAGTCACTGGTGACGGAGGTGTTCGCGGACCAGATGGCGGCGTGCGGGTCGGCCGTGGAGGAGGCGCTGGCGGATCCCGATCCGTGGCGGGCGTTCCAGACGGTGATCGAGAAGGTGTGCGCGATGCAGGTCGCCGACCAGGGGTTCACCGAGGCCTTCCTGACGGCGTTCCCCGAGGCGATCGACTACGAGCGGGAGCGTTCGCGGGCGGAGGCCGGCTTCGCCGACGTCGTGCGGCGGGCCAAGGAGGCCGGGCGGCTGCGGGCCGACTTCGCGACGGCCGATCTGGTGCTGCTGCTCAGGGCCAACTGCGGCGTCGCCGCCGAACCGGGCGAGGCGGCGGCGGTGGGGTCGCGGCGGCTGGTGGCCTACCTGCTGCAGTCGTTCAGGGCCGAGAACGCCGCCCCGCTGCCTCCCCCGGCCCCGTTCCGCTTCGACCACCCGGGCCGCCAGACGTCGTGACCCGCGGCGTCGCCGGCCGCGGTCAGGCGCCATGGGGGTCGCCCGCGAGGCGGCGGCTGTGCTCGACGAGGGCCGGATAGTCGGTCGCGACTCCGCGCAGCAGGGTCTCCACGGCCTTCTCGACTTCGGCGTCCGGGCCCGCCTCGGCGACCGGGGCGTGGCCGAAGAGCGCCCGGTAGTGCACCAGCGAGCCCAGCAGGTCGAGCACCAGGGCACGGTCGAGGTCGGCGCGCAGATCGCCGCGTGACACCGCGCGGTCGATCATCTCGCCCACCGCGGCCCTGGGCGGCTCGAACAGCGTGGCCATGAACGTCTCCCGCAGCTCCGGCTCCGCGGCGCAGTCGGCGAGCAGCGGGCCCAGCACGTCGGGACGGATCCGGCGGAAGGCCGCGACGAAGACGCCGATCCCCTCGTTGAGGTCGCACAGCGTGCAGCCGGTGTCGGGGGCGCGCAGGGTGCCGAGGCGGGCGGCGAGGGCGGCGAGGGCCAGGCGCCGCCGGTCGGGCCAGCGGCGGTAGATGGCCGGTTTCGTCGTGCCCGAGCGCCGCGCGACCTCCTCGATCGCCAGGCGGGCGTAGCCGGTCTCGTCGAGGACGTCGAGGGTGGCGCCGAGCACGGCCTGGCCGATCTGCGGGTCGCGGGGCCTGCCGCCGCGCTTGTCGTCCTGACGTGGTCGCACGGCACGCAGTCTATCCTTTATGTTACGTTACGACTCGTAACGTAAGTGGAGGTTGTCATGGATGGTGTGACCGTGCTCGGCCTGGGCGCGATGGGCTCGGCCCTGGCCCGCGCGTTCCTCGGCCAGGGGCTGACGACGACGGTGTGGAACCGCACGCCCGCCAGGGGCGACGACCTGGTCGCGCGAGGGGCGCGGCGGACGGGCGACGTCGCGGAGGCCGTCGCCGCCGGCTCGCTCGTGGTCGTCTGCCTGACCGATCACGACGCGGTCGCCCAGGTGCTGGACGCCGCCGGGGACGCCCTGCCGGGCCGTACGGTGGCCGACCTGACGACCGGCTCCCCCGAGCAGGCCCGCGACACCGCCGCGCGGGTCCGTCCCGCCGCCTGTCTCAACGGCGTCGTCCAGGCGGGGCCCGAGCAGATCGGCACGCCGCAGGCCACGTTCTTCTACAGCGGCCCGCCCGAGGCGTACGCGGCCCACAGGACGGCCTTCGACGCGCTCGGGACGGCCCACCACGTCGGCGCCGAGCCCGGCCTGGCCGCCGTGTACGACCTGGCCCTGCTCGGCCTCTGGTACGACGCCGCGCTCGCCTACCTGAACGCCCTCGCGCTCGTCGGCGGGGCGGGGAACGTGGCGCCGGAGGCGTTCGCGCCCTTCGCGGGCAGGCAGCTCGGGCACGTGGTGGGGGCGGCGGACGACGTCGCCCGCGAGGTCCGCGACCGCGCCTACCCCCGCGGCCCCGCCTCCCTGACCGAGCACGCTCCCGTGCTGGAGCACCTCGTACGGCTGCGCGCCACGGCGAACCTCGGCACCGCCCACCTCGAGGACGCCCTGTCCCTCGTCCGCCGCCGCATCTCCGCCGGGCACGGCGCCGACGGCTTCACCAGCCTGATCGAGGAGCTCGGCTGACCGGCTTTCCGTGACGGCCCGGCTGGTGCACTGTGGGAGTGAACCTCAACGGTGCCACAGCCGGGCTGAGAGGAATCCGCCATGGAGGCGAAAGTCGGTGACTACCTGATCGTCCACGGCCATGTCGTCGGGCAGCGGGACAGGAAGGGCGAGATCATCGAGGTCCGGGGGGCCGAAGGCTCGCCGCCCTACATGGTCCGCTTCGAGGACGGGCACGAGCATCTCATCTATCCCGGCCCCGACGCGGTGGTCCAACCGACCTGACCCGGAGGACCCGAACCGCCCCGGGGCGCGCGGCACCCACGGAGAGCCGCCCGACGGCAGCGCCCGACGGGGTGCTCAGCCGTGCAGTTTGCGCAGGGCCTCGGCGATGTCCGGGCCGGAGGCGGCCGCGGTCACGGTGCCGTCGCGGTCGCGGGCGATGGCGGTGATCTCGTCCTGCGGGCCGAGGGTCAGGGTGATGCTCTGCCCTTCGGACAGCAGCTTCTCGGCGACCGGCTGGTGCCGGGGCGCGAGCCGGGCGAGCAGGCGGCGGGCCGCGACCAGGGCGACGACGGGCGTGCGGTGGCGGGTCAGCAGCAGGGGACCCTCGTCGTACGGCTGCGCGGTCTGGCGGACGAGCTCGCCCAGCTTGGCCCGCGCCGTCGACAGCGACAGCACCGGCAGTCCGGACAGCAGGCCGGGCACCTCCGACATCGGCACCAGCGCGGCCCACTCCCAGCGCTCGCGCGTGATCAGCGTGGTCGTGCCGTTCTCGGCGGCGCTGACGAGCGAGCCCCAGCGGGCGCGGGCGTCCTCCACGCCGAGCGGCGGCCCGAAACGCGCCTCGAGCTCGTGGTACGCGGACCGTTCTGAGTCGATCATGCATACACCGTAAGCCGCCTTACGGAATTTCCGCAAGCCGCCTTACGAATTCGGCGACCCGGCGGCGGCCGCGATCGCCGCGATGAGCATGTTCAGTTCGGCGTCGAAGACCTCTTCGGCGGTGACGGCCCGCAGGTGGGGCTCGGCCGCGCGCAGGCGGGGATGGTCACCGCCCTCCCCGGCCAGGGCCAGCAGGCTCGCCGTACGGTGGCGGTCGATGGGGTCGCCGTGCAGCTCGCGGTGGAGCCGGCCCAGGACGAGGTCGATGAAGATCAGGTAGTGCCTGGCCGCCTGGCGGTCGCCGAGACCGGCGTCGCCGAGGATCGTGAGGATGGCCTCGACCAGGTTCAGCGCGCCGGGGCCGTGATTGGCGCGGGTCATCAGCACCGCCACCATCCCCGGATACGCCGCCAGCTGCCGCCGCATCGCCGCCGCCAGCGACCGCAGGCGCTCCTGCCATGGGCCCTCGTCGATGCCGGGCGGGACCACGTCGTGCTCGGCGATGGCGTTCATCACGAGGTCCACCAGGGCGTCCTTGTCGGCCACATGACGATAGAGGGCCATCCGGGAGGCGCCGAGGTCGGCGGCCAGGCGGCGGATGGTCAGGGCCTCCACGCCCTCGGTGCGGGCGATCTCGAGGGCGGCGGCGACGATCTGGGCCTGGCTGAGGCTGCCCCAGGCGCGGCGGCCTGACGGGGCGGGCTTGGGCTGTTCGGCGGATGGGGCCACGGGGAAACCGTACTGGACCATCTTGCGGACTGCCGTCCGCAAGATTTAGGGTTACCTAACTTCGATGATCGAGGAGGTCCGTGGTGTGGATCCTCGCCGGGCTCACCGCCGTCTGCGTCGCGTTGTGGCGCAGGTTCCGTGCGCCCGATGGTCCTGGTCCGGCAGTTGAAAAGGGGGCAGAGGTGGGGCGGGAGAGAGCGCGGGGGGTGGTGGCGGCGTTGCTGCTGGCGGCGGTGACCGCCAGCCTCTCCCAGACGATCGTGATCGCGGTCCTGCCCGTGCTGGGGCTGGAGCTGGCGGCGCCGGCGACCGGTGTGACGTGGGTGCTGACGACGTTCATGCTGGCCAGTGCCGTGGCCACGCCGATCGCGGGGCGGCTGGGCGACATGTTCGGCTATCGGCGGGTGCTGGTCGCCTGCCTGGGGTTCTTCGTGGCCGGGACGCTGGTGTGCGGGCTGGCCGCCGAGACGCGTTCGCTGGGCTGGATGGTGGCGGGGCGGGCGCTGCAGGGGGTGGCGGGGGGCGTGTTCCCGCTGGCGTTCGGCATCGTGCGAAGCGCGCTGGCGCCGGGCCGGATGCCGGGGGTCATCGCCCTGCTCAGCGCCATGTTCGGGATCGGCGGGTCGGCCGGGATGGTGCTGGCGGGACCGGTGGCGGACGCCGCCGGGACGGGATGGCTCTTCTGGGGCACCCTGCCACTCGCCACCGCCGCCCTGGCCGCGACCGCCGCCCTCCCCCGCACCGTGGAGACCTCACCCGGCGGTTCGGCTGCGGGCCCCGGAGCGGCCACGCGTGGCGGGGGGCGGGTGGATGTCGGCGGGGCCGTGTTGCTGTCGGGGGCGCTCGTGGCGTTGTTGCTGGCCATCAGCCAGGGACGGGCGTGGGGCTGGGGACCCGCGGCGGTGGCCGGGGGGTGCGGGGCCATGGCGCTGGGCGGTTTCGTCCGGGTCCAGTTGCGCGCCGCCGCCCCGCTGGTGGACCTGCGGCTGATGGCCCGGCGCGCGCTGGTCACCACGAACCTGGCCACGCTCATCGTCGGCGCCGCCATGTTCGGCGTCATCACGCTGATCCCCCGCTTCGTCCAGACCCCGCCCACGGCCGGGTACGGCTTCGGCGCCTCCGTCACCGAGGCCGGCCTGGTCATGGTCCCGATCGCCCTCGTCATGCTGATCGCCACACCGCTGGCCCCCCGCCTGGCCGCGCGCTATGGGGCACGCCTGCCGCTCCAGGCCGGCGCCGCCCTGGCCGCCGCGTCGTTCCTGCTGCTGGCCGCCTTCCACGATCGCCTCTGGCACGTGTACGCCGCCGGCCTCCTCGTCGGCGCCGGGTACGGGCTCGCGTTCGCCTCCATCGGCAACCTCGTCGTCGAGGCCGTCGAGCCGCACCAGACCGGCGTGGCCACCGGCGTCAACACCATCGTGCGCACGGTCGGCGGCGCGATCGGGGCCCAGATCGCCGCCGCCCTGCTCGCCACCGGCACCCCCGCCGGCCCCGGGGCCACACCGGCCGAGTCCGGTTACACGACGGCGCTCGTGGTGTTCGCCGTGCTGGCCGTCGCCGCGCTCGTGGCCGCCTCCGCCGTGCCCGGGCGTCGTTAGGGTGGGGCGGGTGAAGGTGGTCGTGCTCGACGCGATGGGCGTCCTCTACCGCTACGGGAACGTCCAGGGCCGGGTGCTGATCCCCTACCTGAGGGACCAGGGGTGCGACGCGCCCGAGCGGGAGATCCGCGCGGCCTACCGGGCGGCGACGCTGGGCCTGACGAGCACGGAGGAGTTCTGGGCGGCGCTCGGCCTGCCGCCGCTCGACGCGGACTACTGCCGGCGGCACACGCTCACCGACGGCACGATCGAGACGCTCCGGGCGGTGGCCGGGGCCGGGCTGGAGCCGGCGTGCCTGAGCAACGACACGGCGGCGTGGTCGGCCCTCGTCCGCCGCCGGTTCGGGCTGGAGCGGCTCATCGGGCGCTGGTTCATCAGCTCCGACCTGCGGGCGCGCAAACCCGACGCGGCCCCCTACGCGGCGGTGCTGGACGCGCTGGGCGTCGCCCCGGCGGAGGTGGTGTTCGTCGACGACCGGCCGGTCAACCTGGCGCCCGCGCGGGCGCTGGGCATGCGCACGATCCTGTTCCAGAGCGACGACACCGGCGCCCATCCGGACGCCGGGCAGAGGCCGGACCACCACGTCACGTCCATGCCGGAGCTCGCCGAAGCCCTGCGCCGGGCCCGCTGATAGCGTCGGAGCGGAGAGGCCGTACTGGAGGTGGGCATGCGTCCCATGGAGCAGCGCACGATCCTCGTCACGGGCGCGACCGACGGGCTGGGCCGGGCGCTGGCCGCCGATCTCGCCGGCCGGGGCGCGACCGTCCTCGTGCACGGCCGCGACGACCGGCGCGGCCAGGACACGCTCGATGAGCTCCGCGCCCTCGTGCCGGGCGCCCGGCTGCACTGGTACCGGGCGGATCTGGCCGCGCTCGAGGAGGTGCGCGAGCTCGCCACCGCCGTCGCCACCGAGCACCCGGGGCTCGACACGCTGGTCAACAACGCCGGGATCGGCCCGACCGTGCCGGGCGGCGTGGCGCGGCAGGAGAGCCCCGACGGGCACGAGCTGCGGTTCGCGGTCAACTACCTGGCCGGCTACCTGCTCACCCGGCTGCTGCTGCCGACGCTGCGGGCGGCGGCCCCGGCCAGGATCGTCAACGTCTCCAGCCTGGGGCAGGCGCCCATCGACTTCGACGACGTGATGCTGGTCAAGGAGTACAGCGGGGTGCGGGCCTACTGCCAGAGCAAGCTGGCCCAGGTGATGTTCACCGTCGACCTGGCCGAAGAAGGGGCGACCACGGGGGTCACGGCGAACGCGCTGCACCCGGCCACGTACATGCCGACCAAGATGGTCACGGCCGCGCCGGCCAGCGAGCTGCGGGAGGGTGTGGAGGCCACGTCGCGGCTGGTCACCGATCCGGGCCTGGACGAGGTGTCCGGGCGCTTCTTCGACGGCCTCCGGCCGGCGCAGGCGCTGGAGCAGGCCTACGATCCCGCCGCCAGAGCCCGGCTGCGCGCACTGTCGGAGGCACTGACGGACGCGCGCGCGTAAACCCGTCGAGCCCGCCTGGGCCGGTCGGCTAGCGTGTGCCGGTGCACTTTCACCTGGAGACCGAGCGGCTGTCCCTGCGTCCCTTCGCCGCGTCCGACGAGGAGGCGCTGTTCCTCCTGCACAACGACCCCGAGGTCATGCGCCATCTCAACGGCGGCAAGCCGACGCCCCGTGAGGTGATCGCCGAGCAGACCCTGCCCAGGTTCATCGAGGGCGGATTCCTGGCGGCCGTCGAGAGGTCCACGGGCGAGTTCCTCGGCTGGTTCCACCTGCGGCCGGCCAAGGACGGGCCCGCCGACGAGCCCGAGCTGGGCTACCGGCTGCACAAGGCGGCCTGGGGCAAGGGGTACGCGACCGAGGGTTCGCTCGCGCTGATCGACAAGGCGTTCGGCGAGCTGGGCGCGCGCCGCGTGTTCGCCCAGACGATGACGGTCAACCGGGGGTCGCGGCGGGTCATGGAGAAGTGCGGGCTGCGCTTCGTCCGCACCTTCCACCACGACTGGCCCGAGGCCATCGAGGGCTCCGAGCAGGGCGAAGTCGAGTACGAGCTGCTGCGCGCCGACTGGGAGGCCGACCGGCGGTGAGGCCGCCCGCCTCATCACCAGAAGTGACGTGACCGCTACACACCGGACTCGGCTTGCCTCCGAGACCTGGTGCACTGGTCCGACCAGTCGCTAGGGTGCCACGTATGGGATATGACGCGCTGTTCCGCCTGGACGGGCGGCGGGCCGTGGTGATCGGGGCCGGGAGCGGGATCGGCAGGGAGGCGTCGCTGGCGCTGGCCGCGCACGGGGCCTCGGTGGTGTGCGCCGACCGCGACGAGACCTCCGCCCAGGAGACCGCCGCCGCCTGCGGTGGCACGGCCCGGCTGGTCGACGTGCTGGACCCCGAGGCGGTGCGGGCGCTGGCCGAGGAGGCGCCGGCCGACGTGCTGGTGTTCACGGCGGCCACCAACGTCCGCAAGCGGCTGCTCGACTACTCGGGCGAGGAGTTCGACCGGGTGGTGGGGCTGAACCTGCGGGCCTCGTTCGACGTGGTGCGGGCGTTCGGGGCGGGCATGGTGGAGCGGGGGCGCGGCTCGATCATCGGGTTCGCCTCGATCAGGGCGTCGGTCACCGAGCCGGGCCAGAGCGTCTACTCCGCGACCAAGGCCGGGCTGGTGCAGCTCCTGCGGACGGCCGCCGCCGAGTTCGGGCCGCACGGCGTGCGGGTCAACGCGATCGCGCCGGGCGTCGTGGAGACGCCGCTGACCAGGCAGATCAAGGACGATCCCGGCTGGTACGCCGCCTACGCCGCCAAGAGCGCGCTGGGCCGGTGGGCGGCGGCGGAGGAGATGGCCGGGGCGGTGGTCTACCTGGCCGGCGACGCGGCGAGCTTCGTGACCGGCTCCGTCCTCTACGTGGACGGCGGCTGGACCGCCGTGGACGGCCGTTTCGACCCGCCGAACTAGACGCCGCTAGGGGCGGATGATGGCCATCCGGGTGACGGTCAGCTCCTCGATGGCGAAGCGCGGGCCCTCACGGCCGATGCCGGAGTCCTTGACGCCGCCGTACGGCATGTTGTCGGCCCGGAAGCCCGGCACCTCGTTGACCACCACACCGCCGGCCTCGATCCGCTCGATCGCGGCGAACGCCGTCGCCAGGGAGCGGGTGAACACGGCGGCGTGCAGGCCGTACCGGGAGCGGTTGACCGTGGCGAAGGCCTCGTCGAGGCCCGGCACCGAGCGCACGCACACCACCGGGCCGAAGATCTCCTCGTCCCAGGCGGCGGCCCCGTCCGCGACGCCGTCGAGCACCGTGGGCGCGATGGCGCGGCCGTCGCGGCGTCCGCCCGTGACCACCTCCGCTCCCGAGGCGGCGATCCACTCCAGGACGCGGCCGGTGGCGGCCTCGTCGATGAGCGGGGCCACGCGGGTGGCGGGCAGGCGGGGGTCGCCCACGGCGACGTGCTTGACGCGGTCGGCCAGCAGGGACACGAAGCGCTCGCGTACGGGCTCCTCGACCAGCACCCGCTGCACCGAGATGCACGCCTGGCCGGAGGCGTAGTAGCCGCCGCGCACGACCGCGTCGGCGGCGGCCTCGAGGTCGGCGTCGGCGGCCACCACGAGCGCCGCGTTCGAGCCCAGCTCCAGCAGCACCTTCGTGGGGGCGGCGGCGCGCGCGATGGCGTGCCCCGCGGCGGCCGAGCCGGTGAACGAGACCGCGCCGATCCGCCGGTCCTCCACCAGCGTCCGGCCGACCTCGACGTCCCCGGTGACGAGCTGCACGGCGGCCGGGGGCAGGGCGCCGGCCGCCCGAAGCAGGTGGACCAGCCAGAGCGTGGCCAGCGGGGTGGCGGGGGCGGGCTTGACGATCACGGGGCAGCCCGCCGCGACGGCCGGGGCGATCTTGTGGGCGGCGAGGAGCAGGGGATAGTTGAAGCCGGTGATGCCGACGACGACGCCGATGGGCCGGCGCGTCCAGAACCCGACCAGGCCCTCCCCTGACGGCAGCAGGTCGAGCGGCACGGTCTCGCCGTGCAGCCGGGCGACCTCCTCGGCGGCCGTGACCAGGGTGACGAGCGTCCTGGCCACCTCGACCTGGCAGTCCACCAGCGGCTTGCCGGTCTCGAGGACGAGCAGCCGCTCGAACTCCGCGCGCCGTTCGCTCAGGGCGTCGTGGGCGCGCATGAGGGCGGCGCGGCGGGCGTGCGACGGCAGCGCCGCCATGGCCGGGGCGACCGCGAGCGCCTCCTCGACGGCCCGCGCGGCCTGCGCGGGGCCGCCCAGCGGGGCCCGGGCGACCAGGGATCCGTCATAGGGGAAGGTCACGTCGGTGGTGTCCGCCGTGGCCTCCCATCCGTCACCGATGGGCAGGCCGGCGGGCCACGGGATGTCGAAGGTCATGGCTCTTTCCGTAGGGCGCTCGGGAACACGTCGAGGTACGCGGGCGCGCCCTCGCGGCCGGTGGCGGCCAGGATGGCGTGCGCGACGGCACGGCTGAACACGTCGGCGCCCGCGGCCAGGACGTCCTGGAAGATGTCGTGACCGGGGGCGCCGCTCGCGCAGGTGGCCAGAGCGAAGATCGTGTCGCCGTCGGTCATGGTGTGGGCCGGTCTGATGGCCCTGGCCAGGCCGTCATGGGCGACGGCGGCCAGCTTGCCGCACTTGGCCTTGGTGAGGGTGCGGTCGGTGGCCACGACGCCGATCGTGGTGTTGAAGGCGGGGGCGTTGCGGGGGTTCCAGGCCTCCGTCTCCTGGGGGGTGGGGGTGCGGAGGTGGTCGAACTCGCCGGGGAGGCCGTACCTGGTGCCGGCGAGGGTGCCGTCGTGGGGGTCCAGCACCGACCCGACGGCGTTCACCACGGCCAGGGCGGCCACGGTGGTGCCATCGGCCAGCACCACACTGGCCGTTCCCACCCCACCCGCCAACCCCCCGGCCATCGCCCCGGTCCCCGCCCCAACAGACCCACAAGCGGTCGGCGCCGCCGTCCTCACCTCCACCACGAACGCACCCACCCCACCGCCCAGGGCCGATGTCCCTTCGAAGGACGGAGGGGAAGGCGTTGCACCGACCGAAGGCCCGACGTCACCCCCCTCACCGACCGGGGCCGATGTCCCTTGGAAAGGCGAAGGGGAGGACGCTGCACCGGCCAAACGCCCAGCCTCACCCGCACCGCCACCCCCCTCACCCAAAGGGACCCCGGCCACAGAGGGCGGGAAAGCCGCCGCCTCACCGGTCGGGGCTGCGGGCCCGGCACCCACCCCACCCAAAGGGACCTCAGCCGCGGACGACGGGGAGGCGGCTGCTTCGCCGGTTGGGGTCGGTGTCGCTTGGAACGGTGGAGGAGCGGACAGTGCGTCGGCGGAAGGCCGGGGCTTACTCACAACGCCGGCCTCTTCACCCGAAGGGACCTCGGCCGCGGGCGGTGGGGGAGCGGTGGCGGCGTTGTAGGCGGCGGTGCCGAGGGTGGCGTCCGGGGTGGCGTGGAAGGTGCCGCCGCGGCCGAGGTCGAAGATGACGGCGGCCGGCACGATCGGTACGGCTCCCCCCGCCACCGGATACCCCACCCCCGCCTCCGCCAGCCGGGACATCACCCCGCAGGCCGCGCTCAGCCCGAACGCGCTCCCGCCCGACAGCACCACCGCGTGCACCCGCTCCACCAGGTTGCGCGGGTCGAGGAGCTCCGTTTCGCGGGTCCCGGGGGCGGCGCCGCGGACGTCCACCCCGCCCACGGCCCCGTCGGCGGGGGTGAGGATCACGGTGGTGCCCGTCAGGTAGCCGCCCCCGACGCGCTGCGCGTGCCCGACCCGCAGGCCCGCCACGTCCACCAGTGAGTTCGTGGGCCCGGCACGGCGCATCAGTGGTCGCCGTTCAGGAAGCGGCGGGCGGCCTCGGCGAAGACCCGGGTGCAGCGGACGATCTCCTCGACCTCCACGAACTCGTCCGCCTGGTGCGCGATCCACTTGCCGCCGGGGCCGTACACCACCGAGGGGATCCCGCCCCAGTGCGTCAGCACGGTGCCGTCCGTCGAGCCGGGCACCCCGCCGTACACGGGCTCCTCCCCCGTGACCGTCCGGTGCGCGGCGGCCAGTGCGGCCACCACCGGGTCGGACACCGGCACGTCCACCGGCGGCCGGTCCACCAGCGCCGACACCTCGGCCGTGATCCCGTCGAACCGGGCCAGCGCGGCCACCCGGTCGGCGATCTCCTTGTGCTCGACACCGGGGATGGTGCGCACGTCGATGAAGACCGAGGCGACCGCCGGGATCACGTTGACCTGTTCCTCGGAGCCGGCGCGCAGGACGGTCGGCGTGACGTACACCTCGCCGAGGTGCTCGTGGGCCGGGTGGCGCGTCTGGAGCTCCGCCTGCAGTGTGCGCAGGCCCGCGAGCAGGGAACCCACCGCCTCGAGGGGGTTGCGGCCGTGCTGCGGCATCGCCCCGTGGGCCATCTTGCCCGTGAAGTCCACCCGCAGCCGCAGCGCGCCCTTGGCCACCGCGCAGATCTCGCCCGCCTCGGGCTCGGCCACGATCGCGCCGTCCACGTCGGCCGTCAGGCCCTGGGACACGAAGTGGTGCGCGCCGAGCATGAGGCCTTCCTCGTCGGCCAGCGCGCACACCTTGATCCGCCCGGGGAACGGGCCGGCGAGCTGGAGGGCGCGGGTCGCGTAGAGGGTGGCGGCCAGGCCGGACTTCATGTCGGCGCTCCCCCTCCCCCACAGCAGGCCGTCGCGGATCTCGCCGCCGAACGGGTCGACGGTCCAGGTGGACAGGTCGCCCTCGGTCACCACGTCGGTGTGCCCCTCGAACATCAGCGTCGGCCCGTCGCCGCCGCCGCCCTCCACCACGGCGACCACGTTCGGGCGTCCGGGGGCGGCCTCGGACACGACCGGTTCCCAGCCCCATTCGCGCATCTTGGCCTCGACCAGCTCGGCCGCGGGCCGCTCGTTGCGGCCGCGCGCCGGGTCGTTGGTGCTGGGGATGCGCACCAGCGCCTGCGTGAACTCCACCACTCCCCGCGCGTCGACGTCGATCACAGCAATCCCTCCAGAGTCGGTACGGCCTCCAGCAGCGCCCGCGTGTACGGGTGGGCGGGCGCGGCCCAGACCTCGTCCACCGGCCCGGTCTCGACGATCTCACCCGCGCTCATGACCGCGACCGTCTCGCACACGTGTCGCACCACCGACAGGTCGTGGGAGACGAACACGAGCGTGAGCCCCAGCTCGTCCACGAGGTCGGCCAGCAGGTTGAGTATCTGCCCGCGGACGGAGACGTCCAGGGCGCTGACGGGCTCGTCGGCGACCAGCACCTTCGGCCGGGGCGCGAGCGCGCGGGCGATGGCGATGCGCTGCCGCTGCCCGCCGGAGAACTGGTGCGGGTACCGGTCGGCCGCCGCCGCCGGCAGCCCGACCGCCTCCAGCAGTTCGGGGACCCGGTCCCCGATCGGCAGGCCGAGGGCGGTGAGCGGCTCGGAGACGAGGTCGCGGACCCGCATGCGGGGGTCGAGCGAGCTCATCGGGTCCTGGAAGACGATCTGGAGGTTCTCGCGCAGGAAGCGCAGCCGCCGCTCCGGCCTGCCGGTGATCTCCTGGCCGTCGAAGCGGATGGAGCCGCTGGTGGGCTGGTCGAGCGCGCAGAGCAGGCGCAGCAGCGTGGACTTGCCGGAGCCGGACTCGCCGACGATGCCGTACCGCTCGCCGCGCCGCACGGTCAGCGAGACGTCGCGCAGGGCGTGGACGGCGGCGCCGGGCCTGGTGAGCGAGGTGCGGGGGCGATGGTAGAGGCGATTGAGGTCCCGGGCCTCAATCAGCGGGGTGCCAGCATGCGTGGGCATGTCCGTCTCCTGTCAGCTCCGGCGCCGTCTCGCACGCGGCGGTGGCGTGGGGGCAGCGGTTCCTGAACACGCAGCCGCCGGGGAAGCGCCCGGCCGCCGGGACGCCGCCCTTGATGGTGGGCAGCCGGGTGCCGCGCGGGGTGAGCTTGGACGCCGCCAGCAGGCCCTCGGTGTAGCGGTGGCGGGGGTGGGTGAAGACCTCGCGGATGGGGCCCGACTCGACGACGCGGCCGCCGTACATGACCAGGACGCGTTCGCAGACGGAGGCGACGACGGCGAGGTCGTGGGTGATGAACAGCAGGGCGGGCGCGACCTCGGCGATCAGGTCGAGCATCTGCTTCTGGACGGTGACGTCGAGCGCGGTCGTGGGCTCGTCGCAGATGAGCAGCCCGGGCGCGTTGGCCAGGGCGATGGCGAGCATGACGCGCTGGCGCTGGCCGCCGGAGAGCTGGTGCGGGTACGCGCGGGCGATCTGGCCGGGATCGGGCAGGCGTACGCGCTCCAGCAGCTCGACCGCCCGTTCGCGGGCCTCGGGGCGGGCCCGGCCGTGCAGGGTCATGACCTCGGCGACCTGGGCGCCGACGCGCATGAGCGGGTTCAGGGCGGTCATCGGCTCCTGGAAGACCATGGACACCTCGCGGCCGCGCAGGTCCTTGATCCGGCTCTCCGGCACGCCGACCAGGTCGCGATCGCCCAGCCTGGCCCGCCCCGACGCGGTGACGCCCTCGGGGAGCAGGCCCATGAGCGCCAGCGCGGTCAGCGACTTGCCGGAGCCGGACTCGCCGATCAGCCCGACCCGCTCCCCCGGCGCGATCGCGAACGACAGGTCGTGGACGAGCTCGACCGAGTCCGCGCGCACGGTCAGGCCCTCAACCTTCAGCACGGATCCTCCTGAGCTTGGGGTCGAGGTAGTCGCGCAGGCCGTCGCCGAGGAGGTTGAAGCCGAGCACGGCGAGCGCGATCGCGAGACCGGGCCACAGGGCCAGGCGCGGGGTGGAGAACAGCAGGTCCTGCGACTCCTGGAGCATCCGTCCCCAGGACGGGGTCGGCGGGCGGGTGCCGAAGCCGAGGAACGACAGCGCCGCCTCGGCCAGGATCGCGATCGCGAACGACACCGACGCCTGCACGATGAGGACGGAGCCGATGTTCGGCAGCACATGGCGGACGGCGATGGCGGGGCGGCGTCGCCCGGCGGCCCTGGCGGCCAGGATGTAGTCGGTCACCATGACCTGCAGTGTGGCGGCGCGGGCCACGCGGGCGAACGCGGGCACGGTGGCCACCCCGATGGCGATCATCGCGGTGAGGGTGCCGGGCTCGTAGACGGCGCCGAGCATGACGGCCAGCAGCAGCGCCGGGAACGCGAACACCAGGTCGTTGACCCGCATGATCAGCTCGGAGAGCCAGCCGCTCGGCGTCATCCCGGCGACCACGCCGAGCGGGACGCCGAGGACGGCGGCGATGCCGACCGCGACGATGCCGACGTAGAGGGTGGTGCGGGCGCCGACCATGATCTGGCTGAAGGTGTCGCGGCCGTACTTGTCGGCGCCCAGGAGGTAGCCGCCGCCGGGCTCGCGCAGCCGCTGCGCGGCGTCCACGAGCGTCGGGTCGTGCGGCGTCCAGAGGAACGACACCAGGGCCGCGAGCGTCACGAGCCCGACGAGCACGCCGCCCACCAGCAGGCCGGCGTTCATCCGGCCTCTCATCGCAGCCTCGGGTCGAGCAGGTGGTAGGTCACGTCCACCACGAAGTTGATCAGCAGGACGGCCGCCACCAGCACCATCACCACGCCTTGGACGAGCAGCAGGTCACGCCCGGCGACGCCGCTGAGCAGCAGGTCGCCGAGCCCGGGCAGGACGAACACCCGCTCGACCACGACCGCGCCGACCAGCAGCGTGGCCAGTTGCAGCCCGAGCACGGTGACGACGGGGATCGAGGCGTTGCGCAGGCCGTGCCGCCACAGCGCGCCGGTGCCGCCCCGGCCCTTGGCGCGGGCGGTGCGCAGGTAGTCTTCGCGCATCACGTCGAGGACGGCGCTGCGCACGTAGCGGGTGAGCACCGCCCCCTGGACGAGGCCGAGCGACGCCCACGGCAGCAGCAGGCCGCGCAGCCACTCCCCCGGGTTCTCGGCGATGGGCACGTAGCCGCCGGAGGGCAGCGCCTGGGCCTGGACGGCGAACACGTACACCAGCAGGATGCCGGCCAGGAACGCCGGGACGGCGATGCCGAGCTGGCTGACGGCGCTGATGGCCGCGCCGAGGGGGTCGCGGTGGTGCACGGCGGCGTACGTGCCCAGCGGCACCGCGATCACCAGCGCCACCGCCATGCCGCCGAGCACCAGCACGATCGTCACGCCGAGCCGGTCGGCGATCTGGGGGCCGATGGGCGCGCTGGTGACGTAGGAGGTGCCGAAGTCGCCCTGGACGAGGCCACCGAACCAGTCGAGGAACTGCGCGACGGGCGCCCGGTCGGTGCCGAACTGGCGGCGCAGCTCGGCCACCGCCTCCGGGGTGGCGTTGACGCCCAGCGCGACCTCGGCCGGGTCTCCGGGCAGCAGCGCCATGAACGCGAACACCACCACTCCGGCCACGGCGGTGCTCGCGATCAGCACCGCCAGCCGCTTGAGCAGGTAGAGCGTCACTGCTTGGCGAGCGCGGTGAAGTCGAAGGACTCCGCGATGGCGTTCTTCGGCAGCCCGGTGACGCCCTTCTTCGCCACGATCAGGTTCGGGAAGAGGAAGAGCCAGTCGGCCGCGGCGTCGTCGGACAGGAGCTTGGCGGCCTGCTTGAGGTCGTCGGTCTGCTGCTGCTCGGTGCCCTCGTCGGCGGCGGCGAGGAGCTTGCCGAATTCGGGATTGTCGTAACGGAAGTAGTACGACTTGTCAGCAAAAATGCCCATGTCTCGGGGTTCGACGTGGTTGATGATGGACAGGTCATAGTCCGCCTGCTTGAACACCACGTCGAGCCAGCGGGCCGGGAACTCCAGCGGCTCGATCTCGGCCGTGATGCCCACCTGGGCGAGCTGCGACTTGACGACCTGGGCGCTGTTGACCGCGTACGGCAGGTTGGGGATGCGCATCTTCACCGTGTACGTCTTGCCGCCGAGCAGTTGCCTGGCCTTGGCCTGGTCGTAGGGGTAGTCGCCGGTGCGGTCCTCGTACCAGGGGTCGGTGGGGGGCACCATCGAACCGATGAGCTGGCCGCGCCCGGCCCAGGCGGTGTCGAGCAGCGCCTTGTGGTCGATCGCGTGCCGGACCGCCTGCCTGACCGCCTTGTCGTCGAACGGCGGGCGGCCGTTGTTCATCGACAGCACCACCTCGCCGTTCGTGGTGCCCTCGACGGTCTGGAACCGGTTGGGGTCGGCGAACTGCTGCAGCGACTCGGGCGCCTGCACGCTGGAGATCACGTCGATGCCGCCGGTCAGCAGCGCGTTGTTCATCGCCGTGGCGTCCTTGAAGTATTTCAGCGTGATCGCCGACAGCGGCGGCTTCGTGCCCCAGTAGGAGGGGTTGGCGCCGAGCTGGATGGAGTCGCCGCGGCGCCAGGAGCCCAGCACGTAGGGGCCGGTGCCGACGGGCTTGTTGGCCAGGTCGGCGACGCCGGTGCGGCTGAACATGGCGCCGAGCCGGGTGGCCATCGCGTAGAGGAAGCCGTTGCTCGGCCGCTTGAGCGTGACGACGACCGTGGCGTCGTCCTTCTTCTCGGCCTTGTCGATGACGTCGAGCTGCGACTTGATCTTCAGCTTCCAGTCCGACTTCACCCGGTCGAGCGAGAACACCGCGTCGTCGGCCGTGAACGGCGCCCCGCTGCTGAACGTGACGTTCTGGCGCAGCGTGAACGTGTAGGTCCTGCGGTCCTCGGAGACGTCCCACTTCTCGGCCAGCAGCGGCACGATCTCGCCGTCCTGGTCGAGCTTGACCAGGCCCTCGTAGACGTTGACGAGCAGGGCCTGGGGGATGGCGGCGCCCTCGGTGGAGGTGAAGTCGAGGTTCGCGGGCTCGGCCACGAATCCGACGGACAGTGACTGGGCCTTCGACGCGCCACCGGTCGCCCCGGTGCCGCCACCACCACCGGCACCACC
Source organism: Nonomuraea sp. NPDC050643 (assembly GCF_040654715.1). NCBI lineage: Bacteria > Bacillati > Actinomycetota > Actinomycetes > Streptosporangiales > Streptosporangiaceae > Nonomuraea > Nonomuraea sp. NPDC050643. The sequence goes on from NZ_JBFAIM010000095.1 coordinate 18,358, forward strand.
ACCACCGGCACCGCCGCCGCAGGCCGCCGTGGCCAGCAGGAGACCGCCCGCGGCGATCCAGATCCCGATTCGCCTCATGTCTTACAGCCTCCTGGCTAGTGCACTGGTCGGACCAGTAGGCTCAGCACATTGCCAGTCGTCGACGGCTCGGGTCAAGGGGGCTTGCATGGGTGGTCCGCGCTTCGAGCCGGTGCGTACCGTACGCGCTTACGAACGGGTCGTGGAGCAGGTCGAGGAGGCCATCGAGAGCGGCTCCCTCTCACCGGGCGAGCGGCTGGCGAGTGAGCGCGAGCTGATGGTGCAGTTCTCGGTCAGCCGCTCCACCGTGCGCGAGGCGCTGCGCGTGCTGCAGGCGCGCGGCCTGGTGCGGTCGCGGCCGGGCGACCCCAACGGGGCGGAGGTGCTGCCGTTCACGCCCGCCGCCCTGCACAAGTCGATGACCACGCTCGCGCGGGTGGCGGAGCTGTCGCTGGCCGAGCTGGTGCAGTTCAGGATGGTGCTGGACTCCTCGGCCGTCCTGCTGGCGGCGCGGCTGCGCACCGAGGAGCAGCTCGCCGAGATGAGCCAGGCCGTCGCGCGGATGAGGGAGGCGGACGAGGCCGGGTTCGGCGCGGCCGACGTCGCCTTCCACGACGCGATCGCGCGGGCGAGCGGGAACAAGCTCATCCAGGTCTGCACGGACGTGGTGCGCTCGATCGTGGTCAAGCTGATCGCCGAGAAGATCGCCGCCGCGCCGGACCGGCGGGCCCTGATGGAGCAGAGCATCCGGCATCACGAGGAGGTCATCGCCGCCGTACGCGCCGGTGACGGCCCCCTGGCGGCCCGGCTGTCCAGAAAGGCGATGTACGACTATTACGCGGCCTACGTGCCGGTGGCCGAGCGGGCCGCGCTCAGGGCGCTCCTCGAGTGAGGTGACCTGGCCCACAGGGTGTTATGTTGCCCACGTGGCGCGCGTGGACGGGGATGGGCTGGCGGAGGCCTTCCTGCGCGAGCCGCGCCGATACACCAGTCACCAGGTCGCCGAGATGGCCGGGGTGCCCGTCTATCGTGCGCGGCGCTTCTGGCGTGCCCTGGGGTTCGCCAACGTGCCCGACGACGCCGTGGAGTTCACCGACTCCGACGTCGAGGCGCTCAAGACGCTGCTCGGCATGGTGACCTCCGGCGTCTACGACGAGGAACACGTGCTGCTGATGGCGCGCTCGCTCGGCCGGGCCACGGCGCGGCTGGCCGAGTCGCAGGCGGAGCTGGGCGCCGAGGCGCTCGACCAGGCGGGCGTGCCGCTGGCCGAGCGGCCGCGGGCCTGGCGCAGGCGGGCCGAGCGGGTGGTGCCCGATCTGGCGCGGCTGCTGGTCTACGCCTGGCAGCGCCAGCTCGCCGCCGCCGCCGGACGCATCGCCGACCAGGACATGAGCGCGGTGCGGCTGGCGGTCGGGTTCGCCGACCTGGTCGCGTTCACCCGGCTGAGCAGGCAGATCACCGCCGCCGAGCTGGCGCGGCTGATCGACAGGTTCGAGGGGCGCTCGGCCGACCTGGTGACCTCCTCGGGCGGGCGGGTGGTCAAGACGCTGGGCGACTCGGTGTTGTTCGTGGCCGAGAAGTCGCACGTGGCGGCGGAGATCGCGCTGCGGCTGGTGGAGACGCACGCGCGCGGCAAGGACATGCCGGAGCTGCGGGTGGGGCTGGCGGCCGGGCCGGTGATGTGGCGCATGGGCGACGTGTTCGGCACCACGGTCAACCTGGCCAGCCGGCTGACCGCGTTGTCGCTGCCGGGCACGATCCTGGCCGATCCGCAACTGGCCGAGGAGCTGGAGGGCGACCGGGCCTTCCGGTTGCGGGAGGTCAACCGGCTGTCGGTGCGGGGGCTGGGCGAGCTGGCGCCGTTCACGGTCATGCGGGCCTGAGAGCGGGCCGGGTCGTACGGGCCGGGGCGCGGCCGTGCGGGCCTGAGAGCGGGCCCGGGGCGGGTCTGAGGGGCCGGGCAACCTGGTGGGGCGTTCGATGCGTCACTACCGTCAACCGGCTCGCACAGGAGGCACGTCAAGTTGGCGGATAGGGCGATATTTCAGTACTTCGTGGTGTCGCGGTCGGACCGGCTGTTACGGACCGCGTACCTGCTGACCCGGGACTGGGGCGTCGCGGAGGACCTGCTGCAGGAGTCGCTGGCGAAGGCGTGGTTCGCCTGGCCGGGCATCGACGAGCCCGAGGCGTACGTGCGCAAGGCGCTGGTGACCACGTACACGTCCTGGTGGCGGCGGCGATGGCGCCGGGAACTGCCCAGCGACGAACTGCCCGAGGCGGTGACGCACGACCCGGGAGACGACGGGCGGGCGGAGCTGTGGCGGGCGGTGGGCCGGCTGCCGACCCGCCAGCGCGCGGTGATCGTGCTGCGCTTCTACGAGGACCTGCCGGTGAGCGAGGTGGCCGGGCTGCTGGGCTGCCAGGAGGGCACGGTCAAGAGCCAGACCGCGAAGGCGCTGGCCAAGCTGCGAGTGGACGAGGCGATCGTGAGGGAGCTGCGCCGATGACCGTGCAAGATCTGCGTGACGTCCTGCGCGAGCGGGCCGAGGGGCCGTCGCCCGCGAACCCGCGCCGCCACGACGAGGTCCGCGCCCGCATCCGCAGGACCCGCCTGCGCCGGCGGACGATGGCGGGCGGGGCGGTGGTGGCAATGGCGTCGGTGGTGGCCGTCGTGGCCGTCGTGGCCCTGCTTCCCGGTACGGCCGAGGAGCCGCCCCCCGCGACGACGGTGACCGCCGAACCCGCGTCCGGCCTGCCCGAGCGGTACACCGCGCCCGACGGCACCGCGTACCGCCGGCTGGCCACGGCCAGGCTCACGGCGGAGGGCGCGAAGAAGACCTCGGTCACGATCCCGCTCTCCGGGCTGCCGCTGGACGTGGCGGCGCGGTGCGACGGCGAGTTCGGCAGCGGGGCGCCGCGGATCCTCGTGGACGGCAGGCACACGGGCCCGCGGGGCTTCGCGCCGTGCCCCACGGGCATGGACCTGCAGCCGCTGGTCGTGCCGGAGGGCGCCAAGGAGGTCACGGTCACGTTCGACACGACCACCTCCGGGTCGGCCTGCGCCACGCGGACCAGGAACGGGCCGTGCGTGCCGGTCAAGCCCAGGCGGGCCGGCTGGGACCTGGCGGTCTACGAGTGGACCCCGCCCGCCCGGCCCGTCACCCCCGAGCCGGTCAGGGCGCTGCCCGGGCGGCTGGGCGGCAAGAGGCTGATCTCCCAGTCCACCGGCGTCTGGCCGGGCGACTCCACCTTCGAGGTCGAGGTCGTGGGCACGGGCGGCACCATCGGCATCGACCAGATCTGCTCGGGCGACCTGGCCGGGCGGATGTGGTTCAGGTATCGGGTCGACGGCAAGGAGTCGCCCGCGACCTCGGGCTGCGGCGTCTGGAAGAAGGGCGCGTTCCCGATGGCGATGGCGGAGTTCACGCTGCCCAAGGGCAAGCGCGTCACCGTCACCGCTCAGGTGGGACTCTGGGGCGAGTCCACCAACCGGCCGGTGGACTGGGCGATCGGGGTGTACAAGAAGTGAGGCCGCCAGGTGAGGAGATGCTGTGACGGAACGTGCCGCGATCGAGGGCAGGCTGGTCGGCGAGGACGCGCGCCGCCTCCTCGGCTCCCGCTACGGCCACTTCACCGCCATGCAGGTCAGGGACCGGCGGGTGCGCGGGCTCGGCCTGCACTTCGAGCGGCTCGAAAGGGCCGGGCTGGAGCTGTTCGGCACCGGGCTCGACCGCGCGGCGGTGCTGGAGTCGATCAGGGCCGTGCTCGGTGACGCCCGCGACGCGAGCGTGCGCGTCTACGTCCTCGACTCCGACGGTCCGCGCGTCGTCACCACCGCCGCCTCGCCACACGAGCCGCTCAAGGGCCCGCTGAAGGTGAAGCCGGTCGTCTACCAGCGCTACCTGGCGCACATCAAGCAGGCGTCCGGGTTCCAGCAGGCCCACATCGGGCGGGTGGTCGCGCGCGAGGGCTTCGACGAGGCCCTGCTCACCACCGCGGACGGCCTGATCAGCGAGGGCTCGATCACGAACCTGGGCGGCTTCGACGGCGGCCGGCTGGTCTGGCCGGACGCGCCGATGCTGCACGGGATCACGATGCGGCTGCTGGAGCGCATGGACGTGCCGCAGGAGCGCCGGCCGCTGAGGGTCGCCGACCTGACCGGCCTCGACCAGGTGTTCCTGTGCAACTCCTGGGGCGTGATGGAGGTCGGCGAGGTGGACGGCGTGCCGCTGCGCCAGGACGCCGGGCTGATGGCGCGGGTGCGCGAGCACTACGAGGGCGTCCCGGGCGATCCGCTGGATTGATCCAGGGGCCGGGCGTGTTGCACCCGTACGTGACCGCCTACTCGATTCTCGACCGTTCACTCGTCCGCCAGGGCTCGACTCCGGCCGCGGCGCTGCGCGAGACCGTACGGTTCGCGCGGCAGGTCGAGGAGCTCGGATACCACCGGTTCTGGGTGTCCGAGCACCACAGCGTGCCCGGCGTGGCGGGGTCGGCCCCGACGGTGCTGGCGGCGGCCGTGGCCGCCGCCACGTCTCGGATCCGGGTGGGCACCGGCGGTGTGATGCTGCCCAATCACCGGCCGCTGGTGGTGGCCGAGCAGTTCGGCGTGCTGGAATCGCTCTACCCTGGCCGCATCGACATGGGCCTGGGGCGTTCTGTGGGTTTCACGGGCGGCATCCGCAGGGCCCTCGGGCACGGCAAGGACGAAGCGGACGCGTTCGGCGGCCGGCTCAGCGAGTTGCTCGGCTACTTCACCGGCACGCAGGCGGCCCACCCCGGGGTGCACGCGCTGCCCGCCGAAGGGCTGCGGCCGCAGGTGTTCGTGCTGGCCATGGGGGCCGGGGCGGACGTGGCGGCGGCGCACGGGCTGCCGATGGTGATCGGGTCCGGCGCGCGGGCGGTGGACGCCGTGGCGCGTTACCGGGCCGGGTTCCGGGCTTCGTGGTGGGCGGCGGAGCCGTACGTGATGGTGGCGGCGAACGTGGCGGTCGGCGCGACGCGGGCGGAGGCGGCGCTGCTGCAACTGCCCGAGGCGTGGGCGACGGCGCGCTCGCGGACGAGCGGGGCCTTCCCGCCGCTGGCGCCCGCCGGGGAGATCGCGGAGATGGAGATGAGCGCGCGGGAGCGGTCATACCTGGACGAGTCGCTCAAGGGGCAGATCCACGGCACGGAGCACGAGGTCGCGGTGGCGCTCGGCTCGCTGGTCGCCACGGTCGGCGCGGACGAGGTGCTGGTCACCATGAACACCTACGACCTCGACCGCCGCCTCGACTCCTACCGGCGGCTCGCGGAGGTCGTCGCGGGTTAGGATTCCCCGAACATCGTTCTGCGCGATCGAAGGGTGCCCGCATGACCCGTCAGCACGCCATCGGTGACCTCCTGCGGCGCTCGGCCGCCCGCTACCCCGCCAAGACCGCGCTCGTGTACGGCGACGTGCGCCAGAGCTACGCCGATCTCGACGCGGCGGTGAACAGGACGGCCAACGCGCTGGCGGCGCGGGGCGTGGGCAAGGGCGACCGGTTCGCCGTGTTCAGCCACAACAACCACGCGTTCGTGGTGGCGTACTTCGCGCTGGCGCGACTGGGGGCGATCTCCGTACCGGTCAACTTCATGCTGGGGGCCGGGGAGGTGGCGTACATCCTGGAGCATTCGGGCGCGACCGGGATGCTGGCGGAGGAGGCGCTGCTGCCGGTGGCCGCCGCGGCGGCCGGACCGCGCGTCACCGTGCGCGGCGTGATCGGCGCGGCCCAGGACGGCTGGGAGCCGTTCAGCGCGTGGGCGGCCTTCGACGACCCCGCGGAGCCGCGGGCCGAGATCGGCGACGACGACCCGATCCAGCTCATGTACACCAGCGGCACCGAGTCCCGGCCCAAGGGCGCCACGCTGTCGAGCCGCGGCCTGATCGCCCAGTACGTCACGTGCGTGATCGACGGCGAGATGAGCCACGACGACGTCGAGGTGCACGCCCTGCCCCTCTACCACTGCGCGCAGTTGCACTGCTTCCTCACGCCGGGGATCTATCTGGGCGCCACCAACATCGTCCTGCCCGGCGCGACCGCGGCGGCGATCCTGGCCACGATCGAGGGCGAGCGCGCCACCAAGCTGTTCTGCCCGCCGACCGTCTGGATCTCCCTGCTGCGCCACCCCGACTTCGACCGCAGGGACCTGTCGTCGCTGCGCAAGGGCTACTACGGCGCCTCCATCATGCCGGTGGAGGTGCTGAAGGAGATCGCGGCGCGGCTGCCCGACGTGCGCCTGTTCAACTTCTACGGCCAGACGGAGATGGCGCCCGTCGCCACGATCCTCGGGCCCGACGAGCAGCTCACCCGGCTGGGCTCGGCCGGCCGGCCCGCGCTGAACGTCGAGACCAGGATCGTCGACGACCAGGACCGGCCCGTGCCGCCCGGCGTGGTCGGCGAGATCGTGCACCGCAGCCCGCACGCCATGCTCGGCTACTGGAACGACCCGGACAAGACCGCCGAGGCGTTCCGGGGCGGCTGGTTCCACAGCGGCGACCTGGGCGTCATGGACGCCGACGGCTACCTGTCCGTGGTGGACAGGAAGAAGGACATGATCAAGTCGGGCGGCGAGAACGTGGCCGGCCGCGAGGTCGAGGAGGCCATCTACCAGCATCCGGCGGTCGCGGAGGCGGCGGTGTTCGGGGTGCCGGACGAGAAGTGGATCGAGGCGGTGACGGCCGCGGTGGTCCTGCGCGAGGGGGCCGGGCTGACCGCCGGTGAGCTGGTGACGTTCCTGCGGGAGCGGCTGGCGGCGTTCAAGGCGCCCAAGCGGGTGGTGTTCGTGGACGCCTTGCCCAAGAACGCCTCGGGCAAGGTGCTCAAGCGGGAGCTGCGCGACACCATGTCGTAAAGATGTTCATGACGTGGGCACGACCAGGCGTTATTCCCTCCCCTAGTGGGAATCCCCTTTCGGCGACGACTTCACCTCAAGTCCCGGGACAACTCCTCCGTCTCGACAGAGAGAGGCCGCATGCCAAGCCTTCCCGAGCTCATGCACCGTACGTTCTTCCGTACGCTCTCCCTGCTCTCCCCCCAGGGCCAGGGGACGGTCCTGCGCCGCTACTTCGACTGGCGGCACCGCGTCCCCGACCCGTGGAGGCTCGCGACCGACAGTTACGAGCAGCAGAAATACCGCTCCACGCTCAAGCTGCTGCCGCCCAGGCCCTACCGGCGCATCATCGAGGTGGGGTGCAGCGAGGGGGTGTTCACGAACGCGCTGGCGGCGGCGTACCCGGAGGCCGAGATCGTCGGGGTGGACGTCTCCGAGCGGGCCCTGGCGCGGGCGCGGGCGCGCGTGCCGGACGACGGGCGCGTACGTTTCATCCGCGCCGACATCCTCACCCACCCGCCGGAGCGGAGCTTCGACCTGGCGTTCTGCTCGGAGACCCTCTACTACCTGGGCCGCCATGAGCGGCTGCGGCACGCTTCGGCGCAGTTGAGCGCGCTGCTGGTGCCGGACGGCGTCCTCGTGGCCGTGCACCCCTGGCCGGAGGCGACGCGGCTGCACGGCTACCTGGACGCGCAGGCGGCGCTGTCGCGGCTGACCGAACAGGTCTACAAGGGCGGTCCGCGGCCGTTCGCCATCACGGTCTACGAGACGCGGGCGGGCTGACCACCTGCCCGGCGTCAGGGGTGCTTGTCCAGGAGGTCGGCGGCGATCCGGCGGACCACCACGCGCTGGATCTTGCCGGTCGCCGTCTTGGGCAGCTCGTCCAGGACCAGCACCTCGCGGGGGCGCTTGAACGAGGCCAGGCCCTCCTTGCAGAAGCCGATCAGCTCGCCGGCGTCCACACGGTGGCCCTGGGCGGAGACCACGCACGCCACCGGCTTCTCCAGCCCCTCGCCGTCGACGTAGGCGACGACGGCGCACTCGCCGACCGACTCGTGCTGCAGCAGCCTGGCCTCGACCTCCATGGGCGACACCCAGATGCCGCCCGCCTTGATCATGTCGTTGGAGCGACCGAGACAGCGGTAGAAGCCGTCGTCCTCGCGGACGTAGGTGTCCCCCGTGCGCAGCCACTCGCCCTGGAACACCTGCCGGGTGGTGGCCGTGCGGCACCAGTAGCCGGTGGCGATGGAGTCGCCGCGGACGTACAGGTGTCCCGGTTCGCCGTCCGCGACGGGGGCGCCGGTCTCGTCGAGGAGCCTGACCTCGTAGCCGGGGACGACCCGGCCCGAGGTGCCCGGGCGTACCTGGCCGGGGTGGTTGCTGATGAAGATGTGCAGGGCCTCGGTGGAGCCCAGGCCGTCGATGATGTCCACGCCGAAGCGGCCGGTGAAGCGGCGGTAGATCTCGGCCGGGAGCGCCTCGCCCGCCGAGACCGCCAGGCGGACCGGGGCGAAGGTGTCGTCGGGGGCGTCGGAGGCGAGCAGGGCGGCGAAGAACGTGGGGCCGGCGAAGAACAGGGTGGGGGCCGCGTCGGTGACCCTGGCCAGCACGCCGGCGGGGGTGGGGCGGGCGGGGTCGAGAATGGCGGTGGCGCCGGCGGCCAGGGGGAAGAAGATCGAGTTGCCGATGCCGTACGCGAAGAACAGGCGCGCCACCGAGAAGCACCGGTCGTCCGGGCGGATGCCCAGGACCTGGCGGCCGTAGGTCTCGTAGACCTGCCTGATCGAGCCGTGGCGGTGCATGGCCGCCTTGGGGGCGCCGGTGGTGCCGGAGGTGTAGAGCCAGAGGGCGGGTGAGTCGTACCAGGTCTCGTACGGGGGGTCGGGGATCTCGCGCGGCCGGCCGGCCGTCCTGCCGGCCTCGAGCACGTCCGACCACAGGCACACGGGCACCCCCACGTCCGCCATGGCCGTGCCCGCCAGGCCGGCCGGGGCCTGCGTGGGCACGAGGGCCACCACCTCGGGGGCGTCGCGCAGGGCCTCGTGGACGGCCGTCTCGAACTCGGGGGTGGCGACGACGACCCGCGCCCGCGAGTCCCTGATCAGGGTGGCCAGCTCGGTGCCGTTGTACATGGTCGACACCGGCACGGCGACCGCGCCCATGCGCATGACGGCCAGAATGGTGATCGCGGTCTCCGGGCGGTCGGACATGACGAGCAGGACCCGCTCCTCCGGCCGGACGCCGAGCACCCGTAAGCCGGTGGCCAGCTCCGCGACGTGGGCGGCGAGCTGGGCGTACGTGAGCGTGCCGGCGGGGCCGGTGATGGCGACATGATCCCCACGGCCCGCCTCGACCTGGCGATCGACGAGATAGACGCTGGCGTTGAAAGACTCGGACGTCATGGCCGTCCCCATCCGCAGGCACCCGACATTCGTAGGCAAATCTTCTACATAGAATTGATGCTGCGTCAATGACTTGTAGCATTGATGCGGTCACCGCACGAAAGGAGCCCCCGCCTTGAGCCAGTCGCTGGGACGGCCGTGGCGTCAGGCGAGCGCCCGGTCGCTGCTGCTGACGGTGCTCGGCGAGTTCGTCCTCCCCCACGACCGGCCGGCCTGGACGTCCTCGCTCCTCCACGTGCTCGGCGGCTTCGGCGTGGAGGAGAAGTCGGCCCGGCAGGCGTTGTCGCGCATGGCCGCCGACGGCTGGATCACCTCGGAACGCTCGGGCAGGCGGGTGCGCTGGGCCCTGACGCGACGGGGGCGCGAACTGCTGACGGAGGGGGCCGAGCGCATCTACGCCTTCGGGCGGCGCCGCGAGTCGTGGGACGGCCGCTGGGTCGTCCTCATCACGACCGTGCCGGAGTCCCGGCGGGAGCTGCGCCACCAGCTCCGCACCGGCCTGACCTGGGCGGGCTTCGGCAGCCCGGTGCCCGGGGTGTGGGTGAGCCCGCACGCCTCACGCGAGGCCGAGGCCAAGCAGGTCGTCGAGGGCCTGGGCCTGGACCTGTCGGCACACTCCTTCAACGGCCCCTACGCGGGCATCGGCTCGGAACGCACGCTCGTCGACCAGGCGTGGCATCTGGGAGAGCTGGCGGGCCAGTACGAGCGGTTCATCCACGACTTCGCCGGCATGCGGCCCCGAACGGGCGACCCGGTCCTGCTGGCCCAGATCCGGCTCGTGCACGAGTGGCGGCGTTTTCCCATGCTGGATCCGGAGCTGCCGCTGGAGCTCCTGCCGCCGGACTGGATCGGCATACGCGCGGCCAACGTCTTCAACGACCTGCACAACGGCTGGCGGCCCGGCGCCCAGGAGCGCTGGTCCCAGCTCGGCTCCACCTAGGTCCTGGACGCCCGGATCCTGGACGGCGGGCCGATCAGAGGTGGACGTACTCGTAGTCGAGCGGCCGGCCGTTGATGCCGTTGCGCGGCGGGGCCACCCAGGCGGCGATCTTCCCCGGTTCGTAGACGGGACGCATCAGCGCCTGGACGTACGTCTTGTCCTCGGCCGTCGGCAGCCACCGGTCGCGGCCCGCCTCCCAGGCCGCCTGGTCGATCAGCCGCCCGTCCGGTGAGACGTGGTGCCCGGCGAACGTGCCCACCTGGCGGTTGAAGCCCACGTGCGGCAGGTAGAGCGTCGTGTCGAGCCCGTGGTCGGCGAGGATGCGGTTCCACCGGTTCACGCCGGTGCCGCAGTCGGCGACGTACTCGCCGCGCAGATCCGCGTTGAGCGCCGTCAGGGCGGGCAGCCGGACGTCGGTCAGGCGTCCCTGCTCGACGTACGGGACGACGGCGACCGACTCGGTGAGCAGGTGATCGTCCTTGCGCCGCTCCTCCTGCCAGCGCCCCTTGAGCCCGGCGGTGAAGTAGTTGGCCACGTTGGTGGACGTCTCGCCGCCGAAGAGATCGAGGCTGACGCTGTAGTGGAAGTTGATGTACTTCTGAATGACCTCAAGCGGAATGCCGCCATGTTTGCTGATGTCGTCGCTGTCGTGCTCGCGCATGAGCTGCGCCGCCCGCTCCACCACCCGGTCCACGCCCGTGGTCCCCACGAACATGTGGTGGGCCTCCTCCTTGAGCATGAACTCACAGGTGCGGCTGAGCGGGTCGAACGCCGACTCCTTCAGCGTCCCGAGCTGATACTTCCCGTCCCGGTCGGTGAAGTACGTGAACATGTAGAACGACAGCCAGTCAGGCGTCTCCTCGTTGAAGGCGCCCAGGATGCGCGGCGAGTCCTCGCTGCCCGAGTTGCGCAGCAGCAGCGCCTCGGCCTCGTCCCGGCCGGAACGGCCGAAATAGGCGTGCAGCAGGTACACCATCGCCCAGAGGTGCCGCCCTTCTTCCACGTTGACCTGGAAGAGGTTGCGCAGGTCGTAGAGCGACGGGGCGGTCAGGCCGAGCCGCCGCTGCTGCTCGACGCTGGCCGGCTCGGTGTCGCCCTGGATGACGATGAGCCGCTGCAGGTCGGCCCGGTACTCGCCGGGCACCTGCTGCCACACCGGCCGGCCCTTGTGCTGGCCGAACCCGATGCGCCGGTCGGTGTCCCGTTCGGCCAGGAAGATGCCCCAGCGGTACTCCGGCAGCGCCACGTGATCGAAGTGCGCCCATCCTTCGCGCCCGACCGCGACGGCCGTGCGGAGGTAGACGTCCTGGGTGGGCAGGGCCGGGCCCATCTCCGACCACCACTGCAGGAAGCGCGGCTGCCACGACTCCAGCGCCCGCCGCAGGCGGCGGTCCTCGGCCAGGTTGACGTTGTTCGGGATGCGCTCGGAGTAGTCGATGCTCATCTCAGACTCGCTTCCGGTCGAACTCGGGCCGCCGGCCGGTGCCGTAGCGCCGCAGGGCGCCCTCGGGGCCCGAGGCGTTGGGGCGGGTGAAGATCCAGTTCTGCCAGGCGGCGAGGCGGGCGAAGATCTTGGTCTCCATGGTCTCGGGGCCGGCGAAGCGGTGGTTGGCCTCCATGCCGGTGAGCGCGTCGGGGCTCAGCGCCGCGCGTTCCTCGAGCGCCAGACGTACCTCGTCGTCCCAGTCGATGTCGTCGGGGGCGAACGTCACCAGCCCCAGCTCCAGCGCCTCGGCCGCCCCGATCCGCCGCCCGGCCTCCTGCTCCAGCTTGGCCACGTGATCGGGCTCGGCGTGGAAGCGCGAGGCGAGCCGGGACAGCCCGTTGCCCATCGGATAGGCGCCGAAGTTGGCGCGGGACAACTGGACGGCGTTGCCGTCGGGGTTCTCGGGGTCGTCGAGCATGTACTGGCGGTCGCAGGCCAGGGCCAGCTCCAGCAGCGGGCCGGCGAAGCAGCTACCGGGCTCGATGAGGGCGATCAGGCTGCGGCTGGTGACGTCCAGGCGTTTCAGCGTCCGTTTGTAGTAGTGCCTGATCTCGCCGTGGGGCCAGTCGTCGGTGTCGAGGTCGCAGGCCAGGACGGCGTCGGGGTCGCCCTCGGTTCTGATGATCCAGGTGCCGTGCTCCAGCTCGTTCGTCCGCAGGCGGAGGATGAGGTCGTCGAGCTCCCGGGTCATCCGGAGCAGCCACCGGCCGTCGTCAGGCGGGGTTCCCCTTCCCGGGCCGTACACGGTGATGGTGGCCTGGCACCGGTCGTCCAGTTCGGCCTTGACGGTGGAGTAGACGTACCCGTCCGGGTCGAGCGGCGGGAGCGGGATCGGCGGGGCCGTGGGCGGGCGAGGGGAACGGGCGGCGGCCTCGGTGGCGCGACGGTGCACCGTCTCCTCGAACCGGCTGCGGGGCACCGCCTCGTCGACCAGCTTCCAGGCCACCGCGGTCTGCCCGCGCACCCCCTCGCTCCGGGTGGCGAACACGTCCGCCAGGTCCTTGCGCACCCCGCGCTTGTCGGTGAGGCGGGTCAGCCCGCCCGTGCCCGGCAGCACCCCGAGCAGGGGAACCTCCGGCAGGGACACCGCCGTGGAGCCGTCGTCGATCAGGATGATGCGGTCGCAGGCCAGCGCGAGCTCGTATCCCCCGCCCGCGGCGGTGCCGTTGACGGCGGCGAGGTAGGTCTGTCCCGAATGGGCGGTGGCGTCCTCGATGGCGTTGCGGGTCTCGTTGGTGAACTTGCAGAAGTTCACCTTCCAGGCGTGCGACGACTGGGCGAGCATGCGGATGTTCGCCCCGGCGCAGAAGACCTTCTCCAGCCCTCCGGTGAGGACCACCGCCCGCACTTCGGGGTGCTCGAAGCGGAGACGCTGCACGGCGTCGTAGAGCTCGATGTCGACCCCGAGGTCGTACGAGTTGAGCTTGAGGTCGTAGCCGGGGACGATGCCGGCGCTCTCGTCGACCGTGAGCACGAGCCGGGCGATCTCACCGTCCGTCTCCAGCCGGAGGTGGCGGTAGCTGCCGGGATCTGTGGCGAAGGAGACCTCTGGCTGTCCGGTCATGTCTCCAAGTTCAACAGTGGAGACCAGGTACGTCAAGCCTGTGTAGAGCTTTTGAAGTAGACGCGCAGCGCGTTGCCTCCGAGCACCATGGCCTGCGTGTCCGCGTCGAGGCCGAGCGCCGCCACGGCGCGGGCGTTGCGGGCGATGCCGGGGACGCCGGGCCAGTCCGTGGCGAAGATGAACTTCCGGGCCAGGCGCCGCAGGTCGAAACGCTGGTAGTAGTCGGGCAGCCGGGCGGGCGGCAGGCCGGACAGCTCGATCCAGACGTGGTCGTGCATGAGGGCGAGGAAGGCCGCCTGGTCGTACCACCAGCCGCGGCCGCCGTGCGCGAGCACCACCGTGAGCTCGGGGAAGTCGCGCAGGACCGGGTCGAGCAGCTCGGGGGCGGCCACGGAGTTCACCGAGCCGGGGAAGGTGCTCGTGCCGCAGTGCACGACCACCGGCAGACCGCGTTCGACGCAGGCCTGATAGGCCGGGTAGAGCATCGGGTCGGCCGCCGAGAAGCCGCCGTGGACCGGGTGGACCTTGAGCCCGACGGCGCCGAGCTCCACCTGTCTCAGCAGTTCGGCGGCGATCGGGTAGTGCAGGTGGGGGTTGACGTTGGCGAGGAAGGCGAACCGGTCGGGATTGTGCTTGACGATCGGCAGCAGGTCCTCGACGGGCTGGATGCCGGTGACCTTGGGGCTGTACTCGCAGAGCAGGATCGCCCGGTCCACCCCCTCGCCCTCCAGCAGCTCGTCGAACGCGGCCGGCACCACCACGCCGTCCTCGTCGAAGGCCGACCGCCAGCCCGGGGCCCCGAACTGCTCGGCCCACCGGGACCAGGCGGGCTTGAGGGTGGACAGTCTCGGGGGATGGAGGTGGGCGTCCACCAGGAGTCGTCCGTCCAGCATGGCCTCGACTGTATACAGACCCATGGCGCTGCATCAATGGAATGTAGAGGGTCCGTGCCGCTGCCGGGGGAAGCGGGGGCCGTGCGCCCCGACGTCACCAGGGATCGACGTCGGCGCCGGTGGTGACGATGCGCAGGGCCGTGGAGGCCACCCACGGGCGGTCGTGCGAGCCGATGCCGCCATAGGCCGGCATCGGCAGCTCGGGGAGCAGGGCGAGCACCGCGCTCAGGTGGCGGCATTTGGCGGCCTTGATGGCGAGGTCGAAGGTCGGGACCTGACGGCGGCCCGGCGGCGTGCGGAGCAGCTCGGCACGCGCCTGGGTGAGGACCTCGAGGTCGGCGTCGCCGGGCTCGGCCGCTCGGCCGTGCGCGGCGTTGCGTTCCGCGATCGGCACGGCGTCCTCCACCCAGCAGTTGTAGCGCTCACCCCAGTCCACGAGCATGCGCGGCAGGCCGTGCACGACGAGGAGCCGCTGCGCGCCCCAGTCCCGGAACCAGCCGTCACCGGAGCCGAGCAACTGCTCGGCGAGCTCCACCTCGCCCTTGCGCAGCAGGTAGCCCAGGAACGGGATGCCGACGTCGCCGCCGGCCGCGCCGCTCCCCTCGGCGAGCAGCGCCCGCGCCTCGTCCGTACGGCCGCACTCCATCAGGGCCCGGACGACCGGGAGGGCGTGATCCCAGCCGCCGCCCCGCTCGCGGACCTTCTCCCGTGCCCGGCCGAACCACGCGTCGGCGCGTTCACCGTCGCCCAGCAGCGCACAGGCGGCGGCCACGGCGCCCGCCGCTGAGGCCGGCTCGTCCCGCATGTCCTCGAAGGCCGCGTCGTACGGGTCGAAGACGGAACGGGCGTCGTCCTCCAGCCCCGAGGCCGCGAGGAGCATCGCCACCTCGGCGGCGACGCCCGGCCGGTGGCGTTCGAGGCAGGTCCCGATCAGTTCCCGCGCCCCTTCCGTCTCCCCGCGCAGCGCCCGGATCACGGCCGCGGAGCGGAGCGCCTCGTCGGCCCAGAAGTGGTGGTGGTCGACCCCGTACGCCACGACCGCCTCCCGGAAGGCCTGGAAAAGGTCCTCGACGGTGGCGGTGTTGGGCGGCGGCCACTCCTGGGGAGCCGGTTCGGGCATCACCCGGTCGCGGAAGGGCTCGAAGTAGGCGTACAGCGGCTCGGGCACGCGTTCGGCCGCGGCGGGCGCGTCGGGGACGACCTCCAGCTCGCCCCAGTGCACGGGCCAGGCGAACCGCCCGTCGAGCGCCCAGGCGAGGGTCGCGGCCAGGTCGTCCTCCCGCCCGGGAGGGGCGATCACGAGCCCGGGCGGCAGGGCGACCGCCCAGGTGTCGTCGTCCAGCGCGAACGTGGGGTTGGGCTCGGGGTACATGTCCTCCCCGAAATCCTCGTCCGCCAGCATCAGGGGGCGCGGCGCGGACGGCTGCCGCAGCAACCTGAAGTCGCCGATCACCTCGCCGGAGTCCGCGCGCAGGAACCGCAGCACCGCCGGGCCCAGCAGCACGAGCACGTCGTCGGCGCCCCAGTGCACGCCCGTGGCCTCGGCGGGCGCGTCGAAGGAGCGCAGGCGTCCGCCCGGCTCGTCACCGAGCGACCAGATCTCGACACGGCCCTCCGCGGTCAGGCACGCGGCACGGTCGCCGTCCGGCGCCCAGGCCCAGGGCCGCACGTCCAGTTCGTAGCCCGGCTCCCGCAGGGCGAGGTCGAGGTCGTAGCGGTGCTGTCCGGTGCCGTCCACGACTCCGACGCGGGACCCGCACTCGACGATCGCCAGGCGCGTGCCCCACGACATGAACGTCATCTTGGCGTATCCGGGCCCCTCGGCCACCCGCCGGCCGGTCAGCGCGTCCGCGATCACCAGGTTGCCGGCGTGGTGGTAGGCGACGAGGCTTTCGTCCCGGCTCCATTCGGCCGACGGCCACGTGCGGTTCCGCTCGCCCTCGGCCATCCAGACGACGCCGCCGGACACGGCGTCGATCGAGCAGACCCGCCCCTCGTGCAGGTGCCCGTAGAGCCGCCGGCCGTCGCGCGACCAGGCGACCCGGTCGAGAACGAACCGGCCGAGGTCCGACAGCGGCTCGATCCTGGAGTCCCCGGGCCAGACCTCCCCGTCGTCCAGCGGGACGACGGCGCCGTGGGCGCGGGGGTCCTCCTCCTGGAGCACGTAGGCGCGCTCGCCGCCGGGCGCGAGGGCGTACGGGTCCGGGCGCCCCGAGTAGGTGAGGCGCGCGGTTCCGATGGGCGCGTTCCTGACGCCGAACGGGTCCCAGACGCCCACGTTGTTCGACCTGTACGCCAGGGCGATGCGCGACTCGTCCGCCGACCACTGGATGACCTCGCCATAGCCGGGCCAGCCGATCCCGCCCTCGATCCAGTCGATCACGTTGACGCACCGCCCGGTGGTGACCTCCCAGATCTGCAGGGTGGCTCCGCGCTCGTAGTCGTCGCCGCCGAAGTCGCCCACCGCCAGATACCTGCCGGACGGGCTGAGCCGCTGCGCGGTGATCTCGACCTGGTGGACGTCCGGATGGCGCAGCAGCACGCCGCGCTCCCGGATCCGCTCGGTCGCGTACCGGTGCGCGTCGCCGACACCGTGACGCCGCTCCAGGCCGGCGAGGGCGGTGCGCAACGGGACGAGGTCCCGCTCGGGGACGAACGCGCTCCAGTCCGTGGCCCGCAACGCGGCCTCGAACGCCTCCGGCCCGGTCTCGGGCCAGTCGGTGATCTTCATGACCAGAGATCGTACGAAAAGTCATGTCGTTCCGGACGTCACTTCGCGTTTTCCCTCGACGGGCGGCGGTCGAGGGACTGGGTCCATTTGACGGCCACCGCCGCCACCTGGATCAGCTCGGCACGCAGCCGGTCGGGGTCCGACTCCGCGAACGCCTCCAGGACCTCCTCCGCCAAGATGTGCCGCCAGGTCAGCGCGCCGTCCTCGGCCGCGGTGTCCGTCTTCAGCCTGGCCACGCCGGACTCGGCCACCAGTTCCGCACCTCCGGTGCCGTCGGGCAGCACCTGCATGCCCCACCTCACGTCCTGGGCCACGCGTTCGGCCGCCACGTCCGCCAGGACCCTCGCCAGCGAGCCCGGTACGCCCGCGTCACCGTCATGTGTCATGATCCCCAGTCTGGCGCAGGCGTCCGCGCCTGGTCAGGGGCGGGGCGGAAGCCGGGGCCGAGGTCGGTGCGGCCGGAGGAGGCGTGGTCGCGGAAGGCGCGTACGGCCGGGGTGAGGCGCTCGCCCCTCGGCCAGCTGATCCCGATCGTCCTGAAGAGGGGCGGCGACAGCGGGATCTCGACCACGCCCCCGGCGGGCGGCTGGCCGGAGCGGGGCAGGACGGCCACGCCCAGGCCCGCCGCCACCAGACCGCGGAGGGTCTCCGACTCCTGCCCCTCGAACGCGATCCGCGGCTCGAACCCCGCCTCCGCGCACAGGTCGTCGGTGATCTGGCGCAGCCCGTACCCGTGCTCTAGCGTCACCAGCTCCTCCTCCGCCAGGTCGGCGATCCGCACCCGCCTGCGGGCGGCGAAGCGGTGGGACGGGGGGACCGACAGCACCAGCTCCTGTTCGGCCAAGGGGCGGCTGGCCAGGTCGGGGTCGTCCAGCGGCATGGGGGCGACGAACACCAGGTCGATCTCGCCCTCGTGGAGCGCGCGCAGCATGTCCTGCCGGGAGCCCTGCGCGAGGCTGAAGCGGATGCCGGGGTTGCGCTCGCGGAACCCGCCGATGAGGGACGGCACGAGGGTGCGGCCGAGGAGGTGCAGGAAGCCGAGGACGACGCGGCCGGTGCCCGGGTCGATCTCCTCGCGGACCTCTCGGGCGGCGGCGGCCATGGCGGCGAGCGCCCGGGTGGAGGCGGCGGAGAGCATCCGGCCCGCCCTGGTCAGGCGGATGCCACGGCCCGACGGGAGGACGAGCGGGGCGCCGACGAGGTCCGCGAGCGCGGCCAGGCGGCGGCTGGCGGTGGGCTGGGGGATGCCGAGGAGTTCGGCGGCGCGGGTGACGTGGCCGGTTTCGCCGACGGCGGCCAGCAGGGCCAGGGCGGGGGCGAGGCGGGCGGCCAGCTCGTCGTCGGACTCATACGTCATGGTATGAATTATCGCCTATTTGTGCATTAGACGTATTTATTAGCCTTGCTTAGCGTTGCGGGTGTGGTGGTTACCCAGGCTCCCCCGGTGAACACGCGGCGGGTCAGTGCGGCCGTGGCGTCGGCCGGGCTGTCGTCGTTCGCCCTGCTGTACGTCCCGCAGCCCGTCCTTCCGCAGCTCGCGGCCGCGTACCGGCTGGATCCGGGGAGCGCGTCGCTGGCCATCGGGGTGGCGACGGCCTCGCTGGCGGTGGCCGTGCTGCCGCTGGCCTGGGTCGCCGGCCGGGTGGGACGGCGGCGGGTGATCCTCTGGTCCGTGGTCGTGTCGGCGCTGATCGGGCTGCTGCTGCCGCTGGCCCCGTCCTTTCCCGCGCTGCTGGTGATGCGCGGGGTGCAGGGGGTGGCGATCGCGGGGTTCGCGGGGGTGGCGGCGGCGTACCTGGCCGATCAGGTCGGTACGGCGCGACTGCCCGGCGCAGTGGGCGCGATGATCGCGGGCAACTCGGTCGGCGGGATGCTCGGCAGACTGGGCGCGGGGTTCACGGCCGGTCCGCTGGGGTGGCACGCGGCGCTGGTGGCGGTGGCGGGGGTGTCGCTGGTGTGCGTGCTGTTCACGGTGATGACCCTGCCACGAGAGGCCCCCGGAACACCCCGCCCCGACCCCGGCGAACCGGACGGGCCGGACCCCCGTGAGCCGGCGGCACCCGAACGGGTCACGCACGAACTGGGGGCCCGGTCCGGCGTGGCGGTCGGCGCAGGACCGAGCCCGGCCATCGGGGTCGGCGACCTCCGCCAGAGCGAGTCGATGGACGGGCCTGGGACCGGGCGGGGTGAGGTGCCAGGCGACTCAAGGCGTGAGGTAGCGGGCGGGGCGAGGCGTGAGATGCCGGACGGGCCCAAGCATGAGATGCCGGGCAGGCCGGTGGTGGATGGGCGGCGGGAGCGGTTGGGATGGGGGCTGATGGGGCCGTTCGCTGTGGGGACGCTGGCGACGGGGGCGTTCGTGGCGCTGTACAACGCCGCCGGTTTCCGGCTCGCCGCGCCGCCCCTTTCCCTCACCCCGGCCGCCGCCTCCCTGGTCTTCCTGTCCTACGCCATGGGCACCGCCTCCTCCGCCGCCACCGGCCGCATGGTGAACCGGCTCGGCCGTACTCCGACGCTGGTCACGGCGCTGCTCGCCACCGTCGTCGGCACCGTCCTGACCGCCCACTCCGCGCTCCCCGTCGTCGCACTCGGCTTCGCCGTACTGACCGCCGGGTTCTTCGCCGCCCACGCGATCGCCAACGCCTGGGTCACCGCCGCCGCACCCCCGCACTCCCGTGGCCGCGCCGCCGGCGTCTACACGCTCTGCTACTACCTGGGCAGCGGCGCGGGCGGCACGGCGGGCGGCATCGTGTACGGCCACGCGGGCTGGACCTGGCTGATCGCATTGACCTCGGCCTGGCTGCTCCTGGCCGCCATCGCCGTCCTCGTCAGCCGCAGACACCCACCAACCTTGCGAGCCAAGCCAGGAACCTAGCGACATAAGTCAGGAGCCGGGCGAGCCGGACCGGGACCGTGGGCCGGACCGGGCACGGGAGACGGCGGGCCGGGCCGGGAGACGGCGTCGAGCGGCCTGGCGCTCAGTTCGCACTCAGTTCGCGTGATGGCGGGGCCGAAAGCCGTGACGGCCAGAGCTCGAGGATGGCGGGGCCGTCACGGGGTGATCGAGCGTTCGAGGGAGTCGGTCAGCCACAGGTGGGTCGCACCGAGCGTGGCGCGGTCGCCGCTGACCTCGCTCACGAGCCGCCAGTAGCGGCGCATGCGGGGGTCGCGGTCGGGCGCCACGTTGGCGAGCAGCTCGCGCCGGAACCCAGGGCTGTCGCGGCGGCCGCGTACGGAAGCGTGGACGGCCACGAAGTGGGCCAGCTCGGGCCCCTCGCGCGGCGGCTCGCCGGCCAGCACGAGCGGCTCCACCAGCGTGCACGCCTCACCGACGCCGAACATGAACGCGTTCTCGTCGCCGATCTCGCGGACGTTGACCAGCCCTCTGGCACGCAGCCGCCGCGTGAGCGACCGGTCGCCGACCAGGGCGACGAGCTCGGCGTACGCGACCACCTGTGGCGGGCTCGGGGCGACCGGCGGCTCGGGCACGGCCATGGCCACGAACGCCCCGAACGTCTCGTCGGCGATCGGCGCGATCATCTGCCGCCGCCAGAAGCCGACCAGCGTGTCACGGGCGGCGGTGCCGTCCTCCACCGCCGCCAGCAGCTCCAGCCGGGCGGCCCGGTCGCCGGCGCCGGCCTCCTCGACCGCCCGCAGCGAGGCCCGCCGCCAGGCCAGCTCGGCCAGCCGTACGTCGAGCGCCGCCCGCTCGGCCGCGACCACCTCGGCCACCGAGCGCTCACCGCTGAGCACGCGGGCGATCGCGCTCAGCCCGAGCCCGAGCCCGCGCAGCCGTCTGACCAGGCCGAGCCGCTCGACGGCCGCCCGGTCGAACCTGCGGTGGCCGCCGGCGCTGCGCACCGACTCGATGATCCCCTCGTCGCAGTAGAAGCGGATCGTCCGCACCGGTACGCCGGTGAGACCGGCCAGATCCCCGATCCCGAGCGTTTCATCGCGTAAAGGCACTTGAACCTCCACTCGGCTGGAGTTTCTACCGTATCGGCGTACCCGTTGAGAGGAGTCACGTCATGACCACGCTGGACACCGGGCGGCTGGTGGAGGGGATGCGCGAGGAGATCGAGGCGTTCGCCCGCACGGTCGCCGGAGGGGATCCCGAGGCCAAGGTGCCCACCTGCCCCGAATGGCGGCTGCGGGACCTGGTCGGGCACATCGGGCAGGCGGAGCGCTGGGCGGCCGAGCTGGTGCGCACGACCGCGCCCCTGCCCATCCCCGACCCCTTCGAGGCCGAGCGGGTCGCGCCGGAGAGCTGGGCGCGGTGGCTGCGGGACGGCGCCGAGGAGCTGATCGCCGCGGTCGTCGAGTCGCCGCGGGACGCCCAGGTGTGGTCGGTTCTGGGCCCGGCGCCGGCCAGGTTCTGGCTGCGCAGGATCCTCTGCGACACGATCGTCCACCGCTACGACGCGTCCGCCACGACGGGCGTCCCGCACGAGCTCGCCGGGGACCTGGCGGCCGACGTGCTGCGGGAGGGTCTGGAGCTGCTGTCGGCGCCGGGGGTGGAGACGTTCAAGCCGGAGCTGGCCGAGTTGCGCGGGAGCGGCCAGAGCATCGGGGTCCGGCCGGACGGCATGGAGGGCTGGCTCATCGTCAGGACGCCCGAGGGGGTCCGCTGGGAGCTCGGGCGCGCTGACGGCGACGTCGTGGTGTCGGGACCGGTGCGGGAGCTCATGCTGGTGTTCACACGGCGCGTGCCCCCGGGGCGGGTGTCAGGGGATCGGGCGCTGCTGGAGCACTGGCTGGCCAACACCGCGTTCTGACGGCCGGCCGGCCGTTCGGGAGCAGGCGAGAGATCCGGCGGCAGGTCAGAGATCCGGGAGCAGGTCAGAGCTCGACGTGGGTGTCGGGGTCGCCACCGAGGCGCCCTCCGCCGCCGGGGGCGTCAAGGGCGTCGAGGCGGGCCATCTCCTCCTCCGACAGGCTGAAGTCGAACACCTCGAGGTTCTGCCGCATGCGCTCGGGGTTCGACGACTTGGGGATGGGCACGGCGCCGAGCTGCACATGCCAGCGGAGCACCACCTGGGCCGGCGTACGCCCGTGGGCCGCGGCCACGCCCGTGACGGCGGGGTCGTCGAGCAGCTTGTTCCCGGCGCCGAGGGGGCTCCACGACTCGGTCACGATGCCGTGCTCGGCGTGCCAGGCCCGCAGGTCGCGCTGCGAGAAGCCAGGGTGGAGCTCGACCTGGTTGACGGCGGGCCACACCCCGGTCTCCCCGGCCACCCGCTCGATCTGCTCGGGCGTGAAGTTGGAGACGCCGATCGAGCGGGCCAGGCCCTGCTCCCGCAGGTGCACGAAGGCCCGCCAGGTGTCGGTGTAGAGCCCGCGCCCCGGCAGCGGCCAGTGGATGAGATAGAGGTCGACGTAATCGAGGCCGAGCCGGGCGCGGCTCTCCTCGAAGCCGCGCATGGCCGCGTCGTATCCGTGCTGGGAGCCGCGCAGCTTCGTGGTGACGAACAGGTCGTCCCGCGCCACGCCCGCGTCCGCCACACCGGCTCCCACGCCGGCCTCGTTGCCGTAACTGGCGGCGGTGTCGATCAGCCGGTAGCCGAGCGAGACGGCGTGGGCCACGGCCTGGCGAGCCTCGTCGTCGTCCATGGGCCAGGTGCCCAGGCCCAGACGCGGCATCTCGCGCCCGTCGGCCAGCATGACGGTCATGTCCTCCCCCTCCATAGAGCTGAGTGTCCTTACCCCGGCGCCACCCCGCCAATCCGCCGGGGAATGTCACACTCGCCCCCCGGTCAGCCTCTGATGAGGTAGATCACAAAGGGAGGTGCACTATGTTGACCGTGATAGGAGCGGGTTTACCGCGTACGGGCACCAGCTCGATGAAGGCGGCGCTGGAGCGCCTCGGATTCGGTCCCTGTCACCACATGTTCGACCTCATGACCGTTCCCGGGCGCGTGGAGAGGTGGCTGCCCCTGGCCGAGGGCGCGAAAGTGGACTGGGACCACCTGTTCGAGGGCTACCGCTCCGCACAGGACTGGCCGGCCTCCGCCTTCTGGCGGGAGCAGGCCGAGGCGTATCCGAAGGCGAAGATCGTCCTCACCGTACGCGACCCGCACGCCTGGTACCTCAGCATGGGGGCGCTCATGGCCATCGGCCCCCAGCGGATCCTGCCCGACGACATGCCCGAGGCGGGCGCGGTCGTGTTCAGAACCATGATGCGGCTCGGCCCGCTGCTCGACCACATCTCCCGGACGATGTTCGACACCGACCGGCCGTTCAGGGAGGGCCTGCCCGACGAGGAGAGCGCGGTGGCGGCGTTCGAGCGGCACGTGGCCGCGGTGAAGGCGGCCCTGCCCGCGGAGCGGCTGCTGGTGTTCGACGTTCGTGAGGGGTGGGAGCCGCTCTGCCGGTTCCTGGGCGTGGACGTCCCCGGAGAGGAGCCGTTCCCGCATCTGAACGACGCCCAGTCGATGCGCCGGACGCTGGACCGGCTGGCCACCGACGGCACGATCGTCTCGCCCTTCTCCTGAGGGACCGCTCAGCTCTCGAGATAGCGCAGGATCGCCAGCACACGGCGGCTGTAACCGGGGTCGTGGGGCAGGTCGAGCTTGTCCATGATGGCGTTGACGTGCTTCTCGACCGTGCTGAGCGAGACGTGCAGGCGCTCGGCGATGGCCGTGTTCATCAGCCCCTGGGCGAGGTGTCGCAGCACCTCGCCCTCGCGGGGGCTCAGCCTGCTCAGCGGGTCGGCGTGGGTGGTGCGGGCCAGGAGCCGCCGGACGACATCGGGGTCGAACGCGGTGCCGCCGGCGTGGATCCGCTCCAGCGCGTCGAGGAACTCGGCCACCTCCGAGACCCGGTCCTTGAGCAGGTAGCCGAGCCCTTCGGTGGAGCCGGCCAGGAGCCGGGCGGCGTAGTGCGGCTCGACGTACTGCGACAGGACGAGCACGCCGACGTCCGGCAGCCGCTCGCGGATCTCCAGCGCCGCCCGCAGGCCGTCGTCCTTGTGGGTGGGCGGCATGCGCACGTCGATCACCGCCACGTCGGGCCGGTGCCGCTCGACGGCGTCGAGCAGCGCGGGCGCGTCCGCGACGGCGGCGACGACGTCGTGCCCGGCGTCGTCGAGCAGCCGGGTCAGGCCCTCGCGCAGCAGCACGGAGTCGTCGGCCAGGATCACCCGCACGGCGGCACCTTCGGCAGCGTGGCGGCGATCCTGGTGGGCCCGCCGGGCGCGCTGTCGACGGTGAACGTGCCGTCGAGCGCCAGCACCCGCCGGGCCAGCCCGGACAGGCCGCCGCCCGCGGGGTCGGCCCCGCCCCCGCCGTCGTCTGAGATCGCCACGCTCACCGTCCGCTCGTCCTCGCTCAGCACGACCAGGATGTCATGCGCGCCGGCGTGCTTGATCGCGTTGGTGATCGCCTCGCGGGCCACGAAGTACAGGGCGGTCTCGACTTCGGAGACGGGCCGGCCGGTCAGGCCGTCGTGCACGGTCACCGGCACGCTGGAGCGCTCGGCGACGCCCGCGAGCGCGGAGCGCAGCCCCAGCTCGTCCAGTGCGGTCGGGTAGACGCGCCATGCCACGCTGCGCAGCTCGTCGAGGAGCCGGCGCGACTCGGTGTAGGCCTGTGCGACCAGCTCGGCGGTCTTGGCGTGGTCGGGGCTGTGCCGGGCGCGGCCGAGCAGCATGGCCAGCGCCACACCCCGCTGCTGGACGCCGTCGTGCAGGTCGCGCTCGATCCTGCGCCGCTCGTCGTCCACGGCCCTGACGATGCCGGAGCGGGTCGCGGTCAGCTCGGCGATGCGGCGGCGCATCAGCTCCTGGTCGCCGGGGCCGAGGAAGTGGCCGGCGAGGCGGCGTTCGAGGGCCGCCACGCCCAGGACCATGAGGGCCGCCACGGCCAGCAGGACCACCCCGCCCGACAGGCCGAGCGCCCAGCCGCTGGTGACGATCCTGACGCCGGGCAGGGTGAGGGGGACCGCCGGCGACCCGCCGCGGAGCAGGTCCCAGAAACCGCCGAAGAGCAGCAGACCGGCCACGAAGAGGGTCGCCGAGCAGGCGTACCCGCCCAGGACGCCCAGCACGGCGCGGGCGGCCAGGAAGACGAGGCCGCCGTCCCGCTCGGTGGCGTCGTGACCGAGCCAGCGGGAGAGCCGGGCGCGTTCCAGGGTCATGAGCGCGGCCAGCCCGCGCGTGACGGCGGGCCGCAGCGCGGGGATCTGGGACGCGGGCCACGCGACACAGACGAAGGCCAGCTCGACGAGGCCGAGAGCCATCCCCAGGAGGACGCCGGCCAGCACCCGAACGATCCGGCCACCCGACACCTTGCCGTCTGAGCTGTCGGAGCCGTCTGACATCTTGCCGTCTGACACGGGCGTCGAGTCTAGGCGTCGCGGCGGCGGAGCACCGCGTGGCCCGCCGCCACGCCCGCCGCCGTCCAGGCCAGCAGCCAGACCAGGCCCTCCCCCGCCGAGTACGGCATGGGCCCGCCGGTCAGGTTGTCGGTGCTGCCCATGAACGCCAGCCCGGCGAACATCGGCATGCGCATCGAGGCGTCCACCGCCGCCTGGCTCCCGGTCATCAGCAGCATCAGCGGCAGGCCCATGAGCAGCATGAACACCACCGTCAGCGTCCCGGCCGCGCTGCGCATCGCCGCCCCCACGCCCACCGTCATCACCGACACCAGCGCGAAGAACACGCCCACGCCCAGCAGGTCGAGCGCGGCCTCACCGGCCGGCAGCACGACGAGCCCGCCGAACACCTCCGCCGACAGCACCACGTACACGGCCGCCGTGGCCACCGCGCCCGTCACCACCCCCGTCACGAACATCACCGGCGCCACCACCAGCGCCTTGGCCGCCAGCACCACACCCCGCACGGGCGTGGCCTGCAAGGTGGCGCGGATGCCGCCGGAGGCGTACTCGGAGGTGATCGTCAGCATGGCCGGCGCCACCAGCGCGAACTGCACGAACGACGTGGCCGAGACCACGGGCTCGCTCGCCGTCACCCGCACGCCCGCGGCGCCCTCCCGCAGCGCCTCGGTGGCGATGCCGCCGCCCAGCGTGACCGCGGTCAGCACCGTGAGCGCCAGCGCGCAGGCCAGGCACCACCACGTGGACCTGACCGACCACAGCTTGCCCCACTCGGCCGCGACGGCCTGCCTCAGCGTGCTCATACCCGTGCCCTCCCAGCGCCGTGTGCAGCAGTGCCGTGTCCAGTGCCGTGTCCAGTGCCGTGTCCAGTGCCGTACTCGACGCTCTCCGATGTCAGCTCCTGGTAGGCCTGTTCGAGGGAGGCCTCCCTGGTACGCAGCTCGTGCAGCCGGATCCCGGCCGCGTGCGCCAGGTCGCCGATCCGCTCGATGGGGGCGCCGGTGGCCTCCAGTTCGTTCTCGCCGAGGCGGCCCACGGTGATGCCGTCGGCGCGCAGGCGGGCCGCGAGGTCGCCGGCGTGCGGGCTGCGTACGAGGACGGCCGTCAGCGAGCTGCCCGCGATGACCTCGGCGAGCGGCGCGTCCATGATGAGCCGGCCCCTGCCGATCACCACGAGGTGGTCGGCGGTGAGCTGCATCTCGCTCATGAGGTGGCTGGAGACGAACACGGTACGGCCCTCGGCGGCGAGCGAGCGCATGAGCCCGCGTACCCATCGCACCCCGTCGGGGTCGAGCCCGTTGACGGGCTCGTCGAACATCAACACCTCGGGATCGCCCAGCAGCGCCGCCGCGATGCCGAGCCGCTGGCTCATGCCCAGGGACAGGGTTCCGGCGCGCTTGCGGGCCGCGCCCGCCATCCCGACCGTCTCCAGCACCTCGCCCACCCGCCGCCGCGCGATGCCGTTGCCGCGGGCCAGCGCCACCAGGTGGGCGTGACCGCTGCGGCCCGGGTGCAGGGCCCGCGCGTCGAGCAGCGCGCCCACGGTGCGCAGCGGGTTCCTGATCCGCTGGTACGGGACTCCGCCAATGAGCGCGACGCCCGAGGTGGGCCGGTCGAGGCCGAGGATCAGGCGCATCGTGGTCGATTTGCCCGCCCCGTTCGGCCCGAGGAACCCGGTCACGGTGCCCGGCTTCAGCTCCAGTGACAGGTCGCCGACCGCGAGCCGGTCGCCGTACCGTTTGCTCAAGCCCTTCAGACTGATCATGCCGCCCCACGCTAGGCAGCGGCCGTCCCCGCCACCATGGGGGCGGACCGCCGACCTCAATGGCGGGAAACCGCAATACGAGCACAGTCGTCCCGCGCGACGGTGACCGCGGCTGCTCCCGCGACTGGCCCCCAAAACCGGACGACTTCCGTCCGTTGACGCGAAGCACCCGGGATCTTACGTTGAGGGGACCTTTCGCTCGGACCCCTGAGGTGACGCGCCCATGTCCCTTGACGAAGCGACCACACGATTCCTGCAGCAGCTCGCCGAGGCGGGCGGCAAGCCGCTGCACGAGATGACGCCCGAGGAGGCGCGCGCCCTCACCGCCGCGCTGAGCGACCTGTACGGCAAGGGCCCCGACATGGCCCAGGTCGACGAGGTGCGCATCGAGGGTGAGGACGGCGGCACGTTCCCGGCCCGGGTCCTGACCCCGTCGCCCTCCCCCAGAGCGGTGATCGTGTACTACCACGGCGGCGGCTGGGTCATCGGCGGCCTCGACGAGTTCGACACCCTGGCCAGGGAGCTGGCCCACCGCACCGGCTGCGCGGTCGTCCTGGTGGACTACCGCCTGGCCCCCGAGCACCGCCACCCGGTCGCGGCCCGCGACGCCTACGCCGCGCTGCTCTGGGCCGCCGCCGCCCTGCCGGACCTGCCGATCATCGTGGCGGGCGACAGCGCGGGCGGCAACCTGTCGGCCGTCGTGACCCAGCGGGCCAGGGACGAGGGCGGCCCGGCCATCACACTGCAGGTGCTGGTCTACCCGGTGACCGACTGCGACCTGGACAACGCCTCCTACACCGACCCGGCCAACCAGCTCATGCTCAGCCGGGACACGATGATCTGGTTCTGGGACCACTACGCCCCCGACCCGGCCCGGCGGACGTCCCCCGACGCCTCGCCCCTGCGCGCCGCCGACCTGTCGGGCCTGCCGCCCGCCGTGGTGCTGACCGCCGAGCACGACGTGCTGCGCGACGAGGGCGAGGCCTACGCCGAGCGGCTGCGCACGGCGGGGGTGCCGGTGGAGTTCCGGCGGTTCGACGGCCAGATGCACGCCTTCTTCACCATGGTGAACGTGCTGCCGGGCAGCGCCGCCGCGCTCGACCTGATCACCGGGGCCGTCGACGGGAGCCTGCGATGACGTACGACGCCGTGGTGGTGGGGGCGGGCTTCGCCGGCATGTACATGCTGCACCGGCTGCGCGGCCTGGGCATGTCCGTCCGCGCGTACGAGACCGGCGCCGGCGTGGGCGGCACCTGGTACTGGAACCGCTACCCCGGCGCCCGCTGCGACGTGGAGAGCCTGCAGTACTCCTACTCCTTCTCCGACGAGCTGCAGCGGGAATGGGAGTGGAGCGAGCGCTACCCGTCCCAGCCCGAGATCCTCCTGTACGCCGAGCACGTCGCCGACCGCTTCGACCTGCGCCGCGACATCCAGTTCGAGACCAGGGTGACGCGGGCGGCCTACGACGAGACGGCGAACCTGTGGCGGGTGGAGACCGACCGCGGCGACCGGGTGGCGGCCCGCTACCTGATCACGGCGGTCGGCTGCCTGTCGGCGTCCCGCGTGCCCGGTTTCCCCGGCGCCGCCTCCTTCCCG
Source organism: Nonomuraea sp. NPDC050643 (assembly GCF_040654715.1). Classification (NCBI taxonomy): domain Bacteria; kingdom Bacillati; phylum Actinomycetota; class Actinomycetes; order Streptosporangiales; family Streptosporangiaceae; genus Nonomuraea; species Nonomuraea sp. NPDC050643. The sequence continues at coordinate 46,936 of NZ_JBFAIM010000095.1, forward strand.
GGGCCGAGCTACCACACCGGGCGCTGGCCGCACGAGGGCGTCGACTTCACCGGCCGGCGGGTCGCCGTCATCGGCACGGGCTCGTCCGGCATCCAGGCCATCCCGGTCATCGCCGCGCAGGCCGCGCACGTGACGGTGTTCCAGCGCACCCCGAACTACAGCCTGCCCGCCCACAACAGGCCCATGGAGCCGGAGTACCAGGGCTGGTTCAAGGCCGGCCACGCCGGGCTGCGCACGACCATGCGCGAGTCCGCGGCCGGCATCCTGAGCGACCCCAATCCCGATTCCGCGCTGGAGGCCAGCGAGGAGGAGCGCGCCCGCGTGTTCGAGTCCCGCTGGGCGAAGGGCGGGGTGTCCTTCATGGCCTCCTTCGGCGACATCGCCGTCAACCCGGAGGCCAACGAGATCGCCGCCGAGTTCGTCCGCGGCAAGATCCGCGAGATCGTGACCGACCCCGAGGTGGCGGAGCTGCTCTCGCCCAGGAACCATCCGATCGGCAGCAAGCGCATCTGCGTGGACACCGGCTACTACGCCACCTACAACCGCCCGGACGTGACCCTGGTGGACGTGCGCCGCGCCCCGATCGAGGAGATCACGCCGACCGGTGTGCGCACGGCCGACGCCGAGTACCCCGCCGACGTGATCGTCTACGCCACCGGCTACGACGCCCTGACGGGGCCGCTGCTCGCCATGGACCTCACCGGCAAGGGCGGGTTGTCGCTGCGGCGCAAGTGGGCGGCGGGGCCCCGGACGTACCTGGGGCTGATGACGGCGGGCTTCCCCAACCTGTTCACCATCACCGGCCCCGGCAGCCCCTCCGTGCTGAGCAACATGATCGTCTCGATCGAGCAGCACGTGGACTGGATCACCGGATGCCTGGGATGGCTGCGGGACGGGCAGGTCGCCACCATCGACGCCGACCCGCTGGCCGAGGACGCGTGGGTGGAGCACGTCAACGAGGTCGCCGGATACACGCTCTTCCCCCGGGCCGACTCCTGGTACCTGGGCGCCAACATCCCGGGCAAGCCCCGGGTGTTCATGCCGTACGCGGGCGGGGTGGGGGCGTACCGGGTGCTGTGCGACCAGGTCGCGGCGGACGGTTACCGGGGTTTCGTCCTGTCGGCCTGACCTTGCGGGATCTCCTCCGGGCGAGACGGTGAGGTCACTACTGTTCACCCTGGAGGTGACGCCGTGCCCGAGTCCTCGACCGGCACAGCCGGTCCCGGCCGGCCCCGGGACGCCGAGGTTGACCGCAAGGCCCTCCAGGCCGCGATCGAGCTCTACGCGGAGCTCGGCTGGGCCAAGTTCACGCTCGACGCGGTGGCGCGGCGGGCCGGCATCGGCAAGGCGGCGATCTACCGGCGCTGGGCGGCCCGCGACCGGCTGGTCTCCGACGCCATGAAGGCGGCCCTGCTGCTGCCCGAGGCCGTGATCGACACCGGCACGCTCCGGGAGGACCTGCGCGCGCTGGCACGGTCCACGATGGACCATTACCTCGGCCCGTACGGGCTGGCGGGCCTGCGCCTGCACGTCGAGGCCCGCGCCCATCCCACGCTGTTCGGCGAGCTGGCGGCCGGGATCCGGCGCACGCGGGTGCTGGAGGCCCGCGCGATCATCCGCCGCGCCATCGCCCGGGGCGAGCTGGGCGAACAGGCGTCCCCGTCGCTCATCCTCGACACGCTGGTGGGCGGGCTGCTCAACCACGTGCTGGCCACACCGGAGGAGCTGCGGCCGGAGATGACCGCGCAGAGCGCCCGCTACGTCGAGGACATCACGACGTTCGTCCTCACCGCCGCCGTCGCGATCTACCCCCCGCCCTGCCCCTCGCCGGGCTGACCGATTGGTCTGGAGGCGCCGACGCCCCCGCTGTTACCCTCGGCCGCATGAAACGAGTCATCGCCATCATCGCGATCTCGGCTGCCGGCCTGTTCTCGTTCTCGATCGCCCTGGCTCCACAGGCGTCAGCCCACGGCGGAACCATCCACTCCAACAACTGACCGCACGGTCAGCACAGCGGCGTCGCGCGGGAGCGCGGCGCCGTCACCGTAGGCGGCCTCGAACGCCGCCGCGCCGAGCAGCTCCCGGGCCCGCTCGGCGGGACGCAGCAGGTTGTCGAACCCGCTCAGGTCCGCCGTCCCGCGCAGCGCCGTCGCCGCGCCGAGCAGGCGGGCGGCCCCGGCGGGATCGTCGCCGGCCAGGACGGCGGCCCGCAGGTGCGCCACGGCGGCCAGGACCGGCAGGTCCACCTCACCAGCCACCTCACCGGCCACCTCACCGGCCACCTCACCGGCCAGCTCACCGGCCAGCTCCGCCGCGGCGGCGAGCGGCGCCCCTGCGCCCTGCGCGTCGCCGTCGAGCAGGGCGGCCATGTGCTGTAGGTGATGACCCCCTCGCGGCCGGCCGCCTTCAGCCCGGCGTCGCGAAC
>NZ_JBFAIM010000096.1:0-49249 GCF_040654715.1 Nonomuraea sp. NPDC050643
CTGGCCGACCTGAAGGACAACATCAACTCGATGGTGAAGTCGCTGCGCGAGACGACCAGCGCCAACGAGCAGCAGGACTGGCTCAAGTCCAACCTGGCCAGCATGTCGGGCCTGATGCAGGGCCACCGCGACCTGGCCATGGTGGCGGAGCTGGTGATGAACGAGCTGGCGCCGCTGGTGTCGGCCCAGTACGGCGCGTTCTTCCTGGTGGAGGAGCGCGAGCTGCGGCTCATCAGCGCCTACGGCTATCTGGCGGGCCCGGATCGGCGGACCCGTTTCGAGATGGGCGAGGGCCTGGTCGGTCAGGCGGCGCGGACGCGGCGCACGATCGCCCTGAACGACATCCCCGGCGGATACATCACCATCGGCTCCGGTCTGGGGCAGTCCTCGCCGGGCTCGGTCATCGTGCTGCCCATCGTGGTGGAGGAGCAGGTGCTCGGCGTCATCGAGCTGGCGTCGGTCTATTCGTTCACACCGGTGCACCGGGCCTTCCTCGACCAGCTCATGGAGACGATCGGCGTCAACCTCAACACGATCGTGGCCAACGCGCGTACCGACGAGCTGCTGATGGAGTCGCAGCGGCTGACCTCCGAGCTGCAGACCCGCTCTGAGGAGCTGCAGACCCAGCAGGACGAGCTGCAGCGCTCCAACGCCGAACTGGAGGAGAAGGCGAGCCTGCTGGCCCGCCAGAACCAGGACATCGAGACCAAGAACCTGGAGATCGAGCAGGCCCGGCAGGAGCTGGAGGACCGGGCGCAGCAGTTGTCGCTGGCCTCCAAGTACAAGAGCGAGTTCCTCGCCAACATGAGCCACGAGCTGCGCACCCCGCTCAACTCGCTGCTCATCCTGGCCCAGTTGCTGGCCCAGAACCATACGCGCAACCTGACGGCCAAGCAGGTCGAGTACGCCGGGATCATCCACTCGGCGGGCTCCGACCTGCTGCAGCTCATCAACGACATCCTCGACCTGTCGAAGGTCGAGGCCGGCAAGATGGACATCAACCCCGAGCGGCTCTCGCTCCGCCAGCTCCTGGACTATGTCGAGGCCACGTTCCGGCCGATGACCAGCCAGAAGAGCCTCGACTTCCGCATCGTGTCGGCTCCCGGCATCCCGCTGGAGGTGCTGACCGACGACTCGCGGCTGCGCCAGGTGCTGCGCAACCTGCTGTCGAACGCGGTCAAGTTCACCGAGACCGGCAGCGTCGAGCTGCGCATCGAGGTGGCGGCCCAGTCCGAGCTGCCCGCGTCGGTACGCCCGCACGGAGCGGCCATCGCCTTGCGGGTGGTCGACACCGGGATCGGCGTCCCCGCGCAGCAGCTAGAGGTGATCTTCGGGGCATTCCAGCAGGCCGACGGCACCACCAGCCGCAAATACGGCGGCACCGGCCTCGGCCTGTCGATCAGCCGCGAGATCGCCTACCTGCTCGGCGGGGCCATCACCGCTCAGAGCGTCCCCGGGCAGGGCAGCACGTTCACGCTCTACCTGCCGATCGCCCGGCCCGATTTCGACGAGCGCCCAGGCAGGAGCGCCGACTCCCCGAGCGCCGAGCGGGCCGACGGACCGGCCGTCTCCGAGCCGTCCACCGCCGGCCGGTCCTCGGTGCAGCAGCAGCGCCGGCTCCTGGTCATCGAGGAGCGGCCGCGCGGGCTGCTCTCCCTCGTGGCCGAGAGCGTCCTGACGGAGCTGGCTCCCGCGAGGGAGGAGGCGGTGGAGATCGTCACCGCCGTCGGGGCGCAGGAGGCGGCCGCCACGCTGGCGGACGAGCCCTGCCACCTCATCGTCATCGATCTCGACATGCCCGACCAGGTGGCCTACCAGTTGCTGGAGGCGATGGGCGGCGACCCCGCGCTGCAGGCCGTCCCGGTCCTGGCGTACGCGCACTGGCGGACCAACCCGCAGCAGGAGGCCCGGCTGCAGGCGCGTACCGACGGCCAGCCGCTGGAGCTGCTGTCGAGCCTGGACGAGATGCGGGAGCGGATCGCCCTGCACCTGAGCGCCGACCAGCCGGGAGACGTCCTGCCGCTGGTCCGGCCGCAGCAGGTGGGCCTGGCCGCCGGGCAGGACGTCGACGACACGCTGACCGGCATGACCGTGCTGGTCGTCGACGACGACACGCGCAACCTCTACGCGCTGACCAGCATGCTGGAGATTCACGGCATGCGGGTCCTGCACGCGGAGAACGGCCGGGAGGGCATCGACACGCTGATCGCCCATCCCGAGATCGATCTCCTCCTCATGGACGTGATGATGCCCGAAATGGATGGCTACGTGGCCACCGCGAAGATCCGGCAGATGCCGCAGTACCACAGCCTGCCGATCATCGCCGTCACGGCCAAGGCCATGCCGGGCGACCGCGACAAGAGTCTGGCGGCAGGGGCCAGCGACTACGTGACCAAGCCGGTCGACGCCGACCACCTCATCGAGCGCATCCGGCACTGGACCACCGCGTAGGCACACCCCACTCCCCGTCCCCTCTGAGGTCGCAGCACCATGCGCAAGGAGCAACAACGTGCACAGCTCTCCGCCGCCTGCGCTCTCCGGCTCCGCGGAGCCGGAGGCCGAGACGAATGTCGGGCGGCTGGCGGCCACGATCGAACGCCTGCGCGGCGAGGTCCTGCGGGCCCAGTCGGCCGCCGAGGGCCGTGCCCTGCTCGAACTGGCCAAGGGCGTGCTGATCGAGCGGCTGCGGTGCAGCGTGACGAGCGCGGCCCGGCAACTGGCGACGCTGGCGGAGCAGGCCGGTCTGACCCAGCTCGAACTGGCCGCCGACATCATCAACCAGGCGGCGCAGGATCGGATCAGCGAGGTCGCGCGCGCGTTCCTGGCCGCCACGCACTCTGACGAGCCAGCACGCGAAGCCGCCGACATCGCTGTCCGGCTGCGCAGCGCCGAAAGCGGCGTGCTGCAGGCCACCGACGCCCAGGCGGTGGTGGAGTCACTGCTGGAGCACGCGCTGAACCCGCTCGGCGCGACGGCGGTCGCCGTCTGGGAGGCCGGCCCCGACGGCTCGCTCACCCTGGCCGGTTACGCCGGATTCAGCGCCGAAGAGGCACGACGGTGGCGCTATGTCCCTCCCGGCGTCGAGACCCCGGCCCGTCGCGCGCTGGTGGAGCGCGAAGGCGTCTGGCTGAACAATCTCTCCGCCCTGGGCCTGCCCTCGATCGGGCAGCGGGAGGTCCCGGGAGGCCGGGTGACCGTGCCGGCGGGCACCGGGGGACGGATCTTCGCCGTGCTGGAGGTCGGCTGGCCGCTGCCGCTGGCTCCGCAGCCTCCGCAGATCCGCAAGCAGATCGAGGCGCTCGCGGAGCTGTGCGCGTACTCGCTCGACGTGCCCGACGCGCCGGCGCCCGCCGATGAGGCACGGGAACTGGTCGACCTGGCCGACACGCTGCCCGACGTGGCGCTCGTGCTGCGTCCCTGCCTCGACGGGGAGGGCAGGCTCGGCGACTTCCGCATCCAGCACGCCAACGCCTCTTTCGTCGATCCCGCCGGGCGTCCGCGGAACATGGTCGTGGGCGCCCGGCTGCTCGAGGCGTACCCGCTGGCGGCCGAGGAGGGCGGGCTGTGGGAGAGGATCGAACGCGTCCACGCCACCGGTGAGCCGTTCCGCGCGGACCAGATGACGTTGACCGCGATGGTGGGGCAGGTGCCGCTGGCCAGCGTCGCGGCCGTCGGCATCACCCGTCACCGCGACAGCGTCCTGCTCATCTGGCGCCTGCAGGACGAGGCGGCCCGGCTCGCCGGCCTGCTGCAGCACGCGCAGCGGCTGGGCCGCATCGGCGGGTTCGAGGAGAACCTGGCCACCGGCCAGATCATCTGGAGCAGCCAGCTCTACTCCCTCTACGGCATGGAGGAGGGGGAGCAGCCCATCCCCCTGGAACGGCTCGCCGACCACAGCCATTCGGACGACGCCGTGGTCATCGGGCACTTCCTGCGTACCGTGCTGCATCACCGCAGATCCGCGTCGACGGCCTTCCGGTTGCGGCGTCCCGACGGGGTCGCCCGGCACATCAGGGTCGTGGCCGAACCGGTCTTCGACACCGACGGAAGGCTCTCGGCGATGCGCGGCGCGTACCAGGACATCTCCGCTCAGCACTGGACGGAAGTGGCGCTGGCCGCCACTCGCGATCAGCTCGCCCACACCGAGCAGCAGTCCGCGGAACGCAACCGCCTGGCCCTGCAACTGCAGCAGGCCATCATGCCGCCCCGCCGCGAACCGATGGAGGCGTTCGACCTGCAGATCGCCGTACGCTACCGCCCGGCCGAGCAGGAGCACCTCGTCGGCGGCGACTGGTACGACGCCGTGGTGCTGCCGAGCAAGCAGATCCTGTTGTCGGTGGGCGACGTGGCCGGGCACGGCATCGAGGGGGCCACCGGCATGGTCGTGCTGCGCAACGCCTCGCGCGGGCTCGCCGCCACAGGAGCGGGCCCGGCGCAGCTCATGGCCTGGCTCAACCTGGTCGCCCACCACCTGGCCGATCAGGTGACGGCCACGGCGGTCCTGGGCCTCTACGACCCGCGGACGCGTGTCCTGCGATGGGCCCGAGCCGGTCATCTGCCGCCCATTCTGGTCAGGCAGGGCGAGGCGGTGGAACTGGACCTGATCGGCGGGATGCTGCTGGGCGCCGTGCCGGACGCCTCTTACGAGGAGGGGTACGTCCAGCTCGCCTCGGGCGACATCCTGCTGATGTACACCGACGGCCTGATCGAGCGGCGAGACCGCACGCTGGAGCACTCACAGGAGCAGTTGCTGCGCAGGGCCGGCCAGCCGGCCGCCGACCTGGAACGCCGCCTGGACCACCTTCTCACGCACGGCAACTCCGACACCGACGACGACACCTGCCTCGTCGGCATCCAGCTCTCCTGACCCACCGCCCGTGACGTTCAGTGCTGTTCCTGGCGGGGCAGCACGACCTCGCTGACGATGAGCTGGACGGCGGCGGCGACCGGGATGGCCAGCAGGGCGCCCACGATGCCGAGCAGCGCGCCGCCGATGAGGGCGGCGACGATGGTGGTGGCGGCGGGCACGTCGACGGACGACTTCATCACCTTCGGCGCGATCAGGTAGTTCTCGATCTGCTGGTAGACGACGAAGAACACCAGGGCCGCGATGGCCACCGGGACGGAGACGAACAGGGCGACCAGGATGGCGACGGCGGCGCCGATGCCCGCGCCGATGAGCGGGATCAGGTCGGTGACGGCGACGATGATCGCCAGGGCGAGGGCGTAGGGCACGCCCACGATCGACAGGAAGATGAACGTGGTCACGCCCGCGATGAGCGAGATGAGCAGGTTGCCGGCGACGTACCCGCCGACCCGGCTGAAGATCTCGTCGCCGAGCAGTTGCACGCGGGCCCGGCGGCTCCTGGGGATCAACCGGTAGCCGGTACGGGTGATCGAGCGCAGCGACGCCAGGAAGTACAGCGTGAGGATGAGCACGGTCAGGGCGGAGAAGACGGCGCTGACCACGATCCCGGCGGCGCCGAGCAGCCCACCGAACACCTGACGGCCGAGATCCCCGCTGGTCAGGAAGCTCTGCAACCGCTCCAGCAGTCCGAACCGCTGGTCTAGATCACGCACCTGGGGGTGGTTCTGCAGTTGCTGGATGTAGGTGGGCAACTGCTCCACGAACTGGCCGGCCTGCTGCGACAACGCCGGGATGACCGCGAGCCCGAACCCCGCGAAGAACAGGATCACGGCGGCGAACACCACGGTGATCGCGGCCCAGCGGGGCAGGCCGCGGTGCTGCAGCCACCGTACGGCGGGGTCCAGGCCGACGGCCAGGAACAGCGACACGACGATCAGGATGAGCATCGAGGTGGTGGCGGCCAGCGCCTGAACCAGCAGCCAGGCGGTCAGCACACCGAGCGCGGCGGTGAAGCCGAAGGCGAACGGTGTGCTGCCGAACGGCCGTCCGGGCTTGCCGAAGGGCAGCATCGATGTCGCGTCGTCCCGTGACCGAGGCCCGTCCGGGCGGGAGTCCCGGCCGGCCGCCGTGGCGGGCGTGCTCGCGTCATGCGCGCCCGAGCCCGGATCGGGGCCGTCAGGGACGGAGAAGGAGGGGTTTTCACGGGACATCGGCGCTCCTGAACCTTTAGGACCCCCCTTCTGCCCTCACAGGTCAGCGACTACCGCCCCTCATGACGCGACCTTCAGCGCGAGCACGCAGGCGTCGTCGCGGCGGGTGCCCGCCTCCCGCAGCAGTGTGGCCGCCACCACCGCCGGGGAGCGGCCCGTCAGCCCGGGGAAGGCGGCGATGTCCCACCGCTCCGACAACCCGTCGGAGTGCAGCACGATCACGCTGTGCGGCGGCGCGGTGTACTGGTATTCGCGCAGCGTCCGGCTGTACTGGCCGGCGATGCCCGGCAGGGAGATCAGGCCCTGCCGGCCCTCGGGGTGCACGATCCAGCCCGAGATGTTGCCCAAGCCGGCGAAACGCACCAGCCCGCTCGCACGTTCGAGGCGGACCACGGCCACCGCGGCGCCCCTGCTCGCGATCAGCGCGTGATGCAGCCGCTCCAGCAGCGGCACCGGCGGCAGGTCGCCGTGCTCCCGGAAGGCGCGAACCGCCCGGCGGGAGGCGTCCGCCGCCAGTTCGCCGTGGCCGAGCCCGTCGCACACCATCGCCACCGCGGCCTCGGCCGTGTCGAAGCAGGCGAACGCGTCGCCGCAGACACTCTCCTCGCCGATGGGCCTGCTCAGGCCGCTCACCCGCGATACGGGCGGTGGCCGGTCTCCGGCGGTGAAGCACATGGAGACGACGGTTCCACGGCCGGGGACGGAGTAGACGTCGTGGGTCGAGGCCATCCTGGTGATGCCACCCAGCCCGATCCCGAGCGTGCCCGCGGTGGAGTAGCCGTCATGCAGGGCACGGCTGAGGTCGGCGATTCCCGGCCCCTTGTCCAGGGCGAGGACCTCGACCGCCGCGGCCGTCTGCGGGTGGGGCCGGATCAGCATCATCCCCTCCACCGCGTGCTTGACCAGGTTGGAGGCCGCCTCGCTCACCGCGATGGCCACCCGCTCGCGGTCATGCTCGCCGAACCCGAAGACCCCGGCGAGCGCCACCGCGACCCGGCGGGCTACTCCGATCGCGCTGGTGTCCTCGACTCGGACCCATTCCTCGTTCCCGGAGCGGATCATCTGGCCCATTTGAGCACCATCACCCGAGTGCCCCGGCCGGGCTCCGAGGCCAGGTCGAACTCGTCCACGAGCCGGCGCGAGCCGCTCAGGCCCAGCCCGAGGCCGCCTCCCGAGCTCCATCCGTCGGTGAGGGCCTGCGCAGGATCGGCGATCCCGGGACCTTCGTCGCTGAAGACCAGCCGCAGCCCTCGACGCGCGCCGCGGCTGACAACGTCGATCCGCACCTGGCCGCCCCCGCCGTACACCAGGGTGTTGCGGGCCAGTTCACTCGCGGCGGTCACCAGCTTGGTCTGGTCGATCACCGACATCCCGACCTCCTGAGCCGCGGTGCGCACCCGCTGACGCACCACGACCACATCGCCGCTGCCGGCGATGAACAACTCAAGAGCAGCGTCCACCTCGGCAGTGTCCACCCCGGAAGTGTCCACTTCGGCGCTGTTCACCTCGGCACCGGGGCCACCCCGGCGTCGTAGCGGTCTTCGAGCAGAGCGACGCCCTTCTCGAGATTGAGGGCGGTACGCACGCCGCCGAGCGACAGTCCGAGCTCGACGAGCGTGATGGCGACCGCCGGGCGCATCCCCGCCACGATCGTCTCGGCGTCGAGCACCCGCGAGATCGACGCGATGGTGGACAGCATCCGGCCGATGAAGGAGTCGACGATCTCCACGGCGGTGATGTCGATGATCACACCGCGGGCGGCGCTCTCGACGACCGCCTCCGCCAGGTCCTCCTGAAGGGCGAGCACGCCCTGGTCCTCCAGGTCGATCTGGATGGAGACGATGAGGACGTCGTCCAGCTTGAGGATGGGCACCCGCTCCATCAGGCCCCCTCCATCCCCACGACGACGCGCCGGTCCGTCCCCTGCGTCACCTGCACCCCGCTGCGCCGCAGCGCGTACGCCAGGGCGTCGGCCAGTGAGGCCTTGGTGACGATGTCGCCGAACTGGATGCCCAGCGCGACGATCGTCTGGGCGATCTGCGGCCGGATGCCGGAGACCACGCATTCGGCGCCCATCAGCCGCGCCGCCATCACCGTCTTGAGCAGGTGCTGGGCCACCTCGGTGTCCACCGCCGGCACACCGGTGATGTCGATCACCGCGTGCTCGGCGCCGGTGTCGACCAGCCCCTGCAGCAGCTTCTCCATGACCACCTGCGTGCGGGCGGAGTCCAGCGTGCCCACGAGCGGCACCGCGAGAATGCCCTCCCACAGCTTCACCACCGGCGTGGACAGCTCCAGAAGCTGCTCGGCCTGCCCGGAGATGATCTTCTCGCGGAAGGTGACGTAGGTCTCGAACGTGAACAGGCCCAGGTCATCGACGAACTTGGAGAACCAGACGTAGCCGCGCAGGAGCGCGAAGTCCTCGTCGGCCTCGACCGCCTCGTAGACCGCCTCCTTGAGGCTGAACACCACGAGCGCGGTGTCGGACGGGGCGAACCCCTCCCGGGCCAGGCCACGGGACAGGTCCGCGAGCAGGCCGCGCAGGTCGGTCGCGTCGCCGCCCTCCAGCGAGCGGCTCAGTGCCTGGAAGATCTCCCGCAGCCGCCCGTCCAGCAGGGCGCGATCGGCGTGGCCGCCGCCGGCTCCCGCGGCCAGATCGGTCCACCGTTTGAGAATGGACTCACCCCGCTCCCGCAGGAGCCCTTCGATGCGGAGCCGGTCGGCGTCGCCGTGAACGGTCAAAGGATGCTCCCTGTGGAACGTAGCCGTATTTGGTTGTGAATCGCCCACGCAGGCTACCCCGCTTTTCACCGCCCACTCGACGGCGCCGGCTCCATCCGGCGACCGCGGGCGTGCGGCGGGCTGCCCGCCGGGAAGGAACCGGCCGGTCAGGCGGCTACGCGGGTGACGTGCGCCGACGGGTGATCCGTGGCGGTGAGCGCCCGGCGCAGCCGCGTCAGGGTGGCGCGCAGGATGCGGGAGACGTGCATCTGCGAGATGCCGAACTCGGCGGCGATCTCGGCCTGGGTGAGGTTGCCGTGGAAGCGCAGCAGCAGGATGCGCTTGTCCCGCTCCGGCAGCGCGTTGATGAGCGGGCGGACCGCGTGCGCGTCCACGAGCGTGTCCAGCGCCTCGTCGTAGGCCGGGATGAGATCGCCCAGCAGGGCCGAGTCGCCGTCGTCGTTGCCGACCGGCGCGTCCAGGGACAGGGTGCTGTACGCGGCCGAGGCGTCGAGGGCCAGCAGCACCTCTTCCTCCGTCAGGCCCGTCTTGGTGGCCAGTTCGGCCACCGTGGGCGAGTGGCCCAGCACCTGGGTGAGCTCGCCGGTGACCCGGTTGAGCTCGGAGCGGCGTTCCTGGTAGACGCGCGGGACCCGGATGGCCCAGGTGCGGTCGCGGAAGTGCCGCTTGACCTCACCGGCGACGGTCACGGCCGCGTAGCCGCGGAACTCGTGGCCGAGGGCGGCGTCGAAGCCGTTGATGGCCTTGACCAGGCCGACGTAGGCGGCCTGCTTCAGATCCTCCACCGGCTCGCCGCGATAGCGGTAGCGGCGGACGATCTCGTTCACCAGCCACTGGTGCATCTCCACGAGCCGCTCGCGCAGCCTCAGCCGGGCCTCTTGCGAGACGTCGGGGTCGACCATGGCCACGAGGAGCTCTTCGGCGGTCATGTCGGTGAAGGCGATGTCCTGGACGGTCATGATGTGTTCCTGCTTCCGGCTGTGCAGGCCGCCCCATCCAGGACCTTGGTCCAGGCAGAGGCCGCCTCGTACGTCTGACGAGACGAAGCCCTCTGCTAGACCTCACCGGACCACTTACCTCAGATCGGCCCGCTACTCCAATCGCCAGGTAACGAACCGATCACGCCGCCCCGGCGCCGGGAACGCCCGCCCCCGAATGATCGGCACCGCGGGCCGTCCAGTGGTCCGCGGGCGGCAGATGCTGAGGGGCCTGAGCAACATCTGCCGCCCGCGAAACGCTCGGCGCGCTGCACGGTGCCGCCGAAGCGGCCGTCGTGAACGAAGCCCACCCACTCTGCCCCGCTCCCCATCGCTAAACGCCGTCGCGGGCTGCCGCCGGCCGCCGGCCCTGCACAGGGCGCTGTCCGCGCATTCGGCTGTTATCGTACGAATCGCAATGCTTTGACGTTGATATTCCTGCCCGGTGACGGAGTCGGCGTGGGGCGTGTGTCCCCGCTCCACGCCAGCACTGGACGGTTCCAGGCGATGACCACAGGTCGGTAGAACTCTGGGCGCCGACGACCCGAGTGGCTCGCCCCGCCGGGCAGCGGAGGGGACACGCATGTCGTCGGCGACCTACCGTACTCTGCTGCGCGCTCCAGGAGCCGCAGCCTTCTTCCTGACCGCCGCCGTGGGCCGCGTCGGCATCGCGATGACCAGCCTCGGCATCGTCTGGCTCGTGTACGGCGCCACCGGCTCCTACGCCACGTCCGGCCTGGTGACCGGAGGCTTCGCCGTGGCCGAGGCCCTTGCCGGACCACAACTGGCCCGGCTGATCGACCGCTTCGGCCAGAGCCGGGTGCTGCCGCCCGCGCTGCTCGCCCACACCCTGGCGGTGGGCGCGCTGCTGGCCTCGGTCCATGGTCACGCCCCGGCCTGGCTGATGACCGCGGGCGGTGTGCTGGCCGGCGCCACCATCCCGCAACTCGGCGCGCTGTCCGGCGCCCGCTGGGCGGCCCTGCTGCGCGGCGAGCGGGCGGCGGAGTTGCCCACCGCCTTCTCCCTGGAGTCGCTCGCCAACGCGGTGGCCTATCTGGCCGGCCCGTTCCTGGTCAGCGTCCTGGGGGCGGGCGGGCATCCCATGCTCGGTACGCTGCTGGCCGCCGCGCTGGTCCTGTCGGGCGGACTCGCCCTCGCCGCGCAGCGCCGCACCGCGCCGGCACCGGAGTCCAGCGCCTTTGAGCGCCGCCGGGCGAACCGCTCGCTTCTGCGGCCCGCCTTCGCGGGGCTGATCGGTTTCAACCTGTCCATCGGCGTGTTCTTCGGCGCCACGCAGGTCTCGACGACGGCCTTCACCGTTCAGCACGGCGCGGCCGACGCGGCGGCGCTGATCTTCGCGGTGTCCAGTTGCGGCAGCCTGCTGGCCGGCTGGCTGTACGGACTGTCCCGGTGGCGGGCGGCGTCGCGGGTGCAACTGGTGGTGGCCGTGTCCGGGCTGGCGCTGGCGAGTGCGCTGCCGCCGGCGGTGGGCTCACCCCTCGGACTCGGGTTCATCAGCGTGCTGACCGGCGCGGCGATTCCGCCCATCCTGGTGCTCCTCTCGGTGCTCACCGACAAGACCGTCCATCCGGCCGCGCTGACCCAGGCGTTCACCTGGCTGAACTCCGCCAGCGCCGCGGGCTCCGCCGGCGCGGCGGCGCTGTCCGGCTGGGTGGCCGACGTGGCCGGCGCCCGCTACGGCTTCGCGGTCGCCACCGCGGGACCCGTCGTGATGGTCCTGCTGGCGGTGATCGGCCTGCGCGGACACGATCGGGACGCCAGCCGCACCCGCCGCGTGAGCGCGGCGAGGTAGCCGAGCGTGGTGTACGCCTCCAGCATCGGCTCCTCGGCCGTGGCCGTGGGATCGGCCTGGATCAGGTGGTCGCTCACCCACACGGTGTCGACGCCGATCTCCCCGGCCGATCAGGAAGACGCAGGCTGCCTCCCCATCGCCCGCGCGTACTCACCCCTGGCTCAGGCGCTCGCGCCAGGGATGTGCGGTGTGCTCGGTCTCCAGCGCCTCGTCCAGCCAGCGCCGCTGCTCGTCGCCCAGCACCGGGAGGACCGCCTCGAAATCGGCCTCGTCCTTCGGCCGCATGCCCTTGGACTTGTAGAGCAGTTGCACCTCCGGGGCAAGCCGGTGGAAGCCGTCCTCCTCCACGGTCAGCCCGGACAGCGGGCGGCGGATCCGGGGGTCACGCCGGTAGATCCACTCCGTCCCGTCGGTCTCGTCCAGCATGAGCTGGAACCGCCACGGTCCGTCCGGATGCTCGCGTACCCAGATGTCGTGGGCCTGCTCGGGCAGCACCTCGTCCAACGCCCATGGCCGCAGCGTCCGGGGCACGACCGCGGCGTGGACGTCCCAGCCGTCCAGCAGCCGCCGCACCGCGACCTGGTCCCGGCGCGGCAGCGCGATGTCCACGTCGGCGTGGTCGCGATGGGCCCGGCCCACGGCCAGCTCGATGGCGTACCCGCCGGCCACCCACCACGGGGCCGCCAGCCCGCGCATCAGCGCGACGACCTCGTCAAGCGGCGCGGCCTCCCAGGGCCCCCACGGCGTCTCGATCCTCGTCATCCGGAAATCATGCACGATCACGACCCTCCGCGCCGCCTTCGCCCACAGCGTCACCGGCGGGGCGTTCCCGCTGGCCCGCGGCCGGAGAACGGTGGAGGATGAGGGGGTCGGGGGTTCTGCCGTGGAGTGGTCTCAATGGGGGAAGGTGCGTCAGCGTGAAGCGGCTCTCGATCCGGCTCGTCCCCGTCGGCGACACCACCTTGGTGATCGTGCTGACGGGCACGCTCGACCCGAGCACCAGGCCCGACCTGATCGCCGTCCTTGATCCGATTCCGCCGTCCCCGGTCGTCTATGTGGTCGTGGCGGCCGGTGATCTGTGGTCCTGCGACCTGGGCGGGCTCGATCGGCTCGCCGTCACGCACCGGGCGCTGCGGGCCAAGGGCGGCCACGTGGCCATCGCGGAGGCTCAGCCCTCGCTGTACCGGCTGATCGGCCTGATGACCGAACCGGACGCCGAGCCCACCATCGCGCTCTACGCCGGCATGGCCGCGGCTCTGGCGA
Organism: Nonomuraea sp. NPDC050643; assembly: GCF_040654715.1. Lineage (NCBI taxonomy): Bacteria > Bacillati > Actinomycetota > Actinomycetes > Streptosporangiales > Streptosporangiaceae > Nonomuraea > Nonomuraea sp. NPDC050643. The sequence goes on from NZ_JBFAIM010000096.1 coordinate 12,874, forward strand.
CCACCGACGTCGAGACCTGCCGGCTCGACGCGCCGCCCGTCCCGCTGCCCCGGCATCTGCCCCGGCTGCGCCGCACGCGCAGCGTCCAGGCCCCTGCCCGGCACCGGCGGGCGACCCCGCCCCACCCCGAACCTGCCGATCCGCCACCGGTCGCGCCGGTCATCGCGCGGTCGCGTGCTCTGCGCGAACAGGCCGCCGACCAGCATCGCGTTCTCGCCGACCGGCTCGGCACCGCGCTGAGGGCCACGTGCCGCCTGGGCGAGGCCCGCCGGCGCTGCGGTGACAGCCTGGCGGCCTTGCGCGCCACGCTCCAGGCCGTGCGTACGACCATGGCCGCCGGACGTCGCTGACGGTGCCGCCGGACGTCGCTGACGGTGAGCGACGCGGCCGGTGCCGGACAGCCGGCCGCGGCATATGGGCAATCCGCCCGGAAAGAACAACGATGGGCGGAGAGCCTCGAGGAAGGACGCCGCCATGTCCGTGCTGTCCACCAGACTTACGGCGAAGTACGCCACCCCGTACCCGTTCGCCTGCGCTGGAATGGCCTTCGTGGGCGAGACGCCCGATCTCGCGACGGCGGTCACCAACGCGGGCGGCATCGGCGCGATCGGGGCCGGGCTCATGCCGCCCGGCCGGCTCCGGGAGGTCATCCGCGAGGTCAGGGAACGGACGGGCGGGGCGCCGTTCAACGTCAACCTCATCACCTTCTTCGGCACCGCCGAACAGGTCGACGTGTGCGCCGAGGAGCGCGTGCCGATCGTCTCGTTCCATTGGGGCCATCCGCCGGCGGACCGGTTGAAACGGCTGCACGAGGCCGGGGTGTCGGTATGGGAGCAGGTCGGCTCCGCCGACGCGGCCAGGCTCGCCGCCGATGACGGGGCCGAGGTCGTCATCGCCCAGGGGTGGGAGGCCGGCGGGCACAACTACGGCGGCCTGCCGACCATGGTCAACGTGCCCGCCATCGTGGACGCGGTGGGCGAGCGCACGATGGTCCTGGCCGCCGGCGGGATCACGGACGGACGGCAGGTCGCCGCCGCCCTGTGCCTGGGCGCGGACGGGGTGTGGGTCGGGACCCGGATGGTCGCCTCGCACGAGGCCCGCGTACATCCCGAGCACCATCGGCGGCTGGTCGACGCCACGGGCGACGGCTCGGTGCTCACGTCGATCTTCGGGCCGGAGTTCCCGCTGTTCAACCCGATGCGGGTCCAGCGCAACCGCGTGGTCGCGGAGTGGGACGACAGAGCGGCGGAGATCCCGGCCGACCTCGGCTCCCTCGAACCGGTCGGACGTACGGTCGTCCAGGGAGAGGAGACGGCGATGCGCAAGTTCGGCCTGCTGCTGCCGGTTCCGGAGACGGAGGCCGACTGGGAGGAGATGCCCTGGCTGATGGGGCAGGGCGTCGGCCTGGTCCACGACATCAGGCCCGCCGCGGAGATCGTCAGGGACATGATGGAGCAGGCCGAGCGGGTGCTGACCGGCTTCGGGCCCCAGCGGGCCGACGGCGCCCCGCGCTGAGCGGACGGCGTTCACCTGGCCGTAGCGTCCGCGAGGTCGGCGCGGCGGGCTCACCCGGCCTCCGCGGTCAGCGCCTCCGGCAGGGCGAGCACGCCGGCCAGGCGCTTGAGCGTGGCCGGGATGATCCAGTAGTACACCCAGGTGCCGCGCCGCTGGCCGTCGATCAGGCCCGCCTCGCGCAGGACCTTGAGGTGGTGCGAGATGGTCGGCGCGGTCACGTCGAACGCGCCGGTCAGTTCGCACACGCACACGCCTTCGCCCGCCCGGCGACCGCCTTCGTGCGCGCCGATCAGCGACAGCAGGCGCAGCCGGATCGGGTCGCCCAGGGCCTTGAACACCCGCGCCAGCTCGGCCGCCTCGCCTTCCGCGACCGGCTCGGCGATCAGCGGCGCGCAGCACCCGGAGGACGACACCGGCGGAGCTTGCTTCGACATGTCTCTAATTTGACAGAATTCAAAGCAGAAGCGCAAACTCGGTACTGCTTAGATAGTCGTCGAAACAACGATCGGAGATCGTCATGTCCCGCGTCCAGCTCGCCCTCCGCGTCGCCGACCTGGAAGGCTCGATCACCTTCTACTCCAAGCTCTTCGGCGTCGAGCCGGCCAAGCGCCGCCCCGGCTACGCCAACTTCGCCATCGCCGAACCCCCGCTCAAGCTCGTGCTGATCGAGGGCGAGGAGGGCGAGGCGACCCGCCTTGACCACCTCGGCGTCGAGGTCGAGGAGAGCACGCAGGTCGACGCGGCCACCCAGCGGCTCAAGGACGCCGGCCTGGCCACCTTCGAGGAGAACGACACCTCCTGCTGCTACGCGCTCCAGGACAAGGTGTGGGTGCACGGCCCCGGCGCGGAGCCGTGGGAGGTGTACGTGGTCAAGGGCGAGGCCGACACCCTGGCCAAGGAGACCGACTCCGTGTGCTGCGCCTCCGCGACCGCATCGGCGGACGGTGAGGAGAGCGCGGAGCCGGCCGGCGCGCCGGGTGGCTGCTGCTGACTTCAGGACGCGGCATCGCGACGCCGTTTCGGGATGCCGCCCTGGGTGACGGCGAGGACGGCCCCGACGAGGAGCACCGCCGCCCCCACCCCCTGCACGGCGCCGAAGGACTCACCCAGGAACAGGCCGGAGCACGCGGTGCCGACGACGGGCACGAGGAACATCATGATGGACGCCGACGCCGGACCCACGGCGTGGATGCCCCGGTAGTAGAGCAGGTTCGCCACCGCGGTCGGGCCGAGCGCCACGAAGACGACGTTCAGCCAGACATGGCCGGGCACGTCCTGCCAGGCGACCTCGACGGCCGCCGGCGCGCTGTAGACCGCCAGCAGCACCGCGCCACTCACCGTCGCGTACGTCGTCGCGCGGAGCGGCTCGATGCCAACCAGCACCCGGCGGCCCAGCAGCGTGAACCCGGCCCAGCACCCGGCGCTGAGCAGGAACAGCAGATCGCCCGCGAGCCGGGCCTGCCCCCCGCCCGCCGCTCCGCCCGACCCCACGAAGAAGATCACGGCGCCGGCCGCCCCGCACGCCAGCCCGGCCACCCGCGCCGCCGACGCCTTCTCCTGCCGCGCGAGCAGCAGGAAGGCCGTGGTCAGCACGGGACTCATGACCGGCACGATGGTGCTCCCGTCGATCGCCGGCGCGAGCGACAGCCCCCAGAAGAACAGCAGGTTGTACACGAAGACGCCGAGCACCCCCGCCCCCGCCGCCCGCGCCCAGTCCCGCCGCGACGACCGCCGGTGGGCGGCGGCGCCTTCCCGGGACAACCGCAGGGCCACCAGCAACGCCAGAGCGCCGCCACCGAAACGCAACACCGCGACCACGGAGTGGGGCAGGTGATCGACGATCACCTTGGAACTGCTGAACCCACTTCCCCACAGCAGCATCGTCGTGGCCAGCAGCAGGTACGGCCGGGTACCGACCGTGCCGGCCGTCATCGTGCCCGCCATGGGAACACCTCCGCAACGCGTCCTTCCACGCCCGTGAACAGGTCAGGCGCGGCTTATCAGCACATATGGTGTGTTCGCGCAGGCGGGCCCGTCTTGTAGGCTCGTGCGCCGCACCCAGGTCAGTGGGCGAAAGGTGAGAACGAGATGACCGGCCCGAGCCGGGAGTGGGCGACGTACTGGCGCTCGGCCGAGATGCCGCTGGAGGCCATGTACGCCAGCTTCCTGCGCCATCGCTACCACCGCCACAGCCACGAGACCTACTCCTTCGGCGTCACCGAGCACGGCGCGCAGACCTTCACCTGCCGCGGCGCGGGACACACCAGCGCGGCCGGCATGGTCATGGCGTTCAACCCCGACGATGTGCACGACGGCCACGCGGCCCACGAACAGGGGTTCACCTACCGGATCGTGCACATCGGCGGCGAACTGCTCACCGACGTCATCGCCGACGTGACCCAGCGCTCCGCCGGATCGCCGCTGTTCGCCGCCCCGGTCATCGACTCCCCCGCCCTCGCCGCGCGGCTGCGCCGGCTGCACACCGCGCTGTCCCACGGCGCCGGCCCGCTCGAACGCGACGAACTGCTCCACACCGCCGTCACCGCCCTCACGCGCCTGGCCGCCCGGACACCCGCGCGACCGCCCGCCCTCCCCCGCACACCCGCGGTCGCGCACCTCGCCGCCAAGACGCGCCAACTGATCCACGACCACTACGCCGACCCGATCAGCGCCGACGCCCTGGCGGCCTGGACCGGTGCCAGCCGGTACGCCGTCTACCGGGCCTTCCGCACGACCTACGGGCTGGCGCCCAGCGAATACCAGCGTCAACTGCGCCTGCGCGCCGCACGCCGCCTGCTCGCCCGCGGCCACCCCGCGGCCCGAGTCGCCGCCGAGGCCGGTTTCACCGACCAGGCCCACCTCACCCGCTGGTTCACCCGCTCGTACGGCGTCACCCCCACCCAATACCGGCTGGCGAGAGCCGACTGACGGCAGTGCGAGTTCCACCTGGCCACGTGGCTGGACCGGCCGCGTTGCGTGAGTCCGGTCGGCGCTCTGGGGGATCGGGCGTTCGATGCCGAGGCCGGGCACGGCACGCGCCTGAGCCCTGAGCACGTGAGCCGGATCTTCGGGTAGCACTCGGTGGCGGCAGGGTTCGCACGTGAGGTCGCCCGGCGGTTCGGTCTGGGGGACGGTCAGGCGCGGGTCTTGCGGTAGGCGTCCTTGAGGCAGATCTTCCCGTCCCGGAACCGCCAGAGGTCGATGCCGCGCTCGCACCACTGTGACCCGTCGGCGCCGTCGAAGTGATAGGCCCAGGTGCTGACGGCCCACTCATCCTGGACGAGCGGCTCACCCTGCTCGATGCGGGCGCCGGCGTCGTGCTCGAACATGGCGCGAAAGCCCGCCTCCAGCTCGGAGTGGCCACGGAACGTGCGGCCCGGCTCCGGGCCGACGGACGCGGAGTTCCTCCCGGGCGATCTTGGCGGCGAGCAGGGGCACGAACTCCCTGACCGGCACCTGGTCGAATCTGCGCCAGGCGCGATCGATCGCCTCGAGAACCTGTTCCTGCGTACAGTCGGGGCCGTACGCGCTCATGAGCTCGTCCTTGAGCTGAGCACGGGCCTGCTTCTCGAACACCTCCGACGCCTCACCCGCCATGGCCTCTCCCTTCAGCCGCACGCGACCGGCGCGAACTGCCGCTATGTACCACCATCGGCGAAAAAGGATGGTTTTGGTAGGCGCGCTTTTCCGATGTGCCGGGCCGATCGGCCATCTTGACTTCAAGCGCACTTGAAGCCGTTGACTTGGCCCCCGTGACGACAATTGGTGCGACTCTCAAACAGCGCGCGATCAGGGCGATGGTGCGGCAGTTCCATCAGCCCCGGGGCCTGGCCGGGCGGCTGGCCGGGTGGATCATGGCTCATCGCGACTCCAACCTGCGGCGCAACAGGTGGGCGGTGTCCTTGCTGGACATCGGGCCCACGGACCGCGTGCTGGAGGTCGGCTTCGGCCCCGGCATCGCCATCGCCGAGCTCACCGGCCGTGCCACCCGGGGACACGTGTACGGCGTCGACCACTCCGAGGTCATGGTGCGGCAGGCCGCCCGGCGCAACGCCGCCGCCATCCGCGCCCACCGGGTGCACCTGGCGCACGCCTCGGTGGACCGGTTGCCGGATTTCGGCGAACCGTTCGACGCCGTCCTCGCCGTCAACTCCGTGGGCATGTGGCCCGACCCGGTGGAAGGGCTCCGCCGGATCCGCCGCCTGCTCCGCTCCGGAGGGCGCATCGCGCTCGTCAGCCAGCCGCGCTGCCCCGGCGCCACCCGGGACACCACGGCCCGAGCCGCCCAGGAACTCCAGGACCTGCTGACCCGGGCAGGCTTCACCCGGCTGCGGGCCGAGACCCTCGAACTCGACCCGCCGGCGGCCTGCGTCCTCGCCGACAACCCGGCCGACGACCCTGCCGACGACCCTGCCGACGACCCTGCCGGGTAGCCGTCCTGACGCGCGGCTACGGCATGACGACCACCTTGCCGCGTACGTGCCCCGACCCGACGGCGGCGCAGGCCGCCGCCGTCCGCTCCAGCGGGTACGTCGCCTGCACCGTCACCCTGACGCCCAGCTCCAGCAGCTCGGCCAGGCGCCCGGCCGAGCGGGAGGTGCCCAGGCGGCGGACGCGAGCGCAGGAAGTCATGGTTGCGAGCGCCGGCCGTACCGATGACCCTGGCGCCCCACGCGGCGGCGATCCGCACCGCGAGGTGACCGACACCCCCGGCGGCGGCGTGGACGAGGACCGTGTCCCCCTCACCCACGCCCAGGTCGCGCAGCGCGGTGTGGGCGGTCTGCCCGGAGGCCGACAGCGCGAGTTCGTGATGTTCGCGAAGGTCGGATTCGGTGGCATCGGCGGGGTCGAAGGGCGTGATGATCGGTGTCACGTCAGCTCCCGATTCCGTCGAGCACGACGGTGACCAGGTCGTCGATGTCGTCGGCCGCCGTGGGCCGCGCCGCATCCTGGAGCAGGAGGGTCAGCACGGTCGCGTGGCACAACCCGACCATCATCGCCGCCGCGGCGTCCACCTTGGCGTCGCGGGCCAGCCGTCCCAGCTCCCGCTCCGCCCGCAGATAGTCCCGTAGCCGATCGCGCCAGTACTCGCCCGGGCCGCCCAGCCCGGTGAACCGGTCGAGGACCTTGGGCTGGGCGAGCAGCCCGGTGAAGGCGGGCAGGATCGTCCGGTGCATCGCCAGCCCGTACTCGAGGTGGGTGCGCAGGTTGTCGGCGATGGTCCCGCTGCCCGGCTCCGGCAGCTCGCCGAGCCCCCGCTCGACCGACCTGACGTGGGCGCGCAGCGCCTCGGCCAGCAGCTCTTCCTTGTCGGCGAAGTAGTTGTACAGCACTCCGTCGGCGACCCCGGCCTCGCGGGCGATGGCGCGTACGGTGAGCCCCGCCGTGCCCCGCTCGGAGATCATGCGCTCGGTGGTGGCGACCAGATGCTCGCGCAGGCCCCGATCGCCTTCGCGAAGCACCGCCGCTCTTCTTGGTGACATCGATTCAGATCGTAGTGACAGAACCCCGGTCTCCGCCGGGCTGCGGGCTTTGTGGGTGAACGCGGTCGGAGGCCCTGGAGCCGCCGATCCGGAGGTTCACCGGACCGCCGTCACGAGCCAGGCGGTGGCGCGCAACCTGACGGCGCCCGCGCGCTCGAAGCGGACGAACGCGGCTTCGAGCGCCGCGCGTGCCGGCGCGGGGTCGGCCGAACCGAGGTTGAACCGAATCGGGCCCCAGCCCATGAAGAACCGGGTGGCGTCCGCCGCGTCGCGGCCCCAGATCGACTCCGCCTCGACGGCGGAGATGGCGATCTCACGGAAACCCGCGGCGGTCAGCAGCGTCGTGAGGTGTTCCGGGTCGGAGAGCGACAGCGGCCCGCCCCCGTGGTCGCCGGCCGTCCGGTCTTGGGGCAGGTGCCCGGCCAGGGCGGACAGGACCTCGCCCAGATCCGTGCCGGTCAGGTCGGTCAGGCTGAGAAAGGCGAGGCGGCCACCCGGGCGGAGGGCGCGGTGGACGTTGGCGAACGCGGCGATCGGGTCGGCGAAGAACATCACCGCGAAGCGACTCATCGCCACGTCGAAGTCGGCGTCCGGGAAGGGGTGGACCTGTACGTCGCCCTGCTCGAAGGTCACGTTCGGCGTGTCCTCGGCGACCGCCAGCCCGCGGGCCGTCGCCAGCATCGGCAGGGACAGGTCGACCCCCAAGACGTGGCCGAGCCGGGCCCGGCGGGCGGCCAGGCGGGTGACCTGGCCGTTGCCGCACCCGATGTCGAGCACCCGGTCACGCTCGCCGATCCCGGCCGCGCCCAGGAGCAGATCGTTGAACCCGCCGTTCACGGCGTCATAGCGGTCGTGGTGGCGCGCCCAGTGCTCGCCTTCGTGGGCATTCCACGCCTCGGCCTGCCGCGTGTTGACGATCCGCACCGCGCCTCCTTATGAACGCTTGTTCATGAACTTGCGTTCATAATGGCGACGAGGTGTGCGCCCGTCAAGGGGTACCGGGGTTAGGTATCGAGGGGATGGACGGATCCGGTGGAAAAAGGGCGTTGGTCAGCCGTGTTCGGCGTGCTGTCCGTGGTCGGTGACCTGGGCGTCGAACCAGGCGTGCAGGGCCTTGAGGAGGGACGCCTCGGTGGTGGTGTAGGTGATCTGGGCGCCGGCGGGCAGGTCGGCGTAGCGGATGTCGACGCGGCCGTGGCCCGCCTCGAGCTCGCGCAGGCCCGGCATCTCACCGCCGTGGATGGAGGCGGGGTCGCCGTAGTCGCCCTTGGCGAACCCCGCGGCCTCGGCGGTCAGGTGCTCGCGGATCAGCTTGACCTGCTCGGCGTCGGCGGGGTCGTCGGAGGTGACGGTCTGCAGGCCGCCGGTGGCGGACTTGGCGAAGCGGTGTGTGGTGCGCTCCAGGTCGAACGGCATCACCTGCCGGCTCCTGGCCGCGATGTCGGCCTGTCGGGCGGCCAGCGCCCGCTGCTCGCCTTGGTCGATGAGCACGTACGCCGTCGCGGCGACGACGACGAGCGTCAGTGCCGCGATCAGCGCCTGGACGCGTCGATCCTCAAGTTTCATCCATGGCCTCCGTGAGTATGGTCAGGGCGCGCAGCACGTCGGCGCGTTCGCCCTCGGGGACACGCGTCAAAATGGCGGAGAACCGCTCGGCCCTGGCCTCGGCCAGGCGGGCCGCGGCCCGCACCCCCTGCGAGGTCAGCCCGACCAGCACCCCGCGCCCGTCGCCGGGCGCGGGGGTGCGCTCGGCCCAGCCGCGGTTGATGAGCTGCGTGACCAGCCGGCTGGTGGTGCTCTTCTCCAGCCGGAGCCGGTGGGCCAGGTCGCTCTGCCGCAACGCGCCGTCCCGGGCCAGCTCGCCCAGCGCGTGGGCCTCCGACACCGGGATGGGCTGCCCGCAGGGGGTCTGGTCCGGCTGGTGCAGGCCGAAGGCCCGCACGAAGCGCGACACGGCCTCCTGGAGTTCGCGATCATCCGCCATGGTTCGACCATACAACCATCTAGTTGTAAGGCACAACCAAATCGGCGCAGCATCCTTCGACCAGAAATGAACACTTGCTCATACTGTATGAACGCATGCTCATTCTTGGCAATCAGGTAGATTTGCTGCTCATGTCACCGCGCGGCATTGCGATCCCGGACGTACGGCAGCAGCTCTTCGACGCGGCCGAACGCGTGCTGCTGCAGAAGGGCCCCGCCGGCCTGACCGGACGTGCCGTCACCAAGGAGGCCGGCTGCGCCACCGGCCTGCTCTACAACCACTTCGCCGACCTCGACACCTTCCTGGCGGCACTCTTCCTCGACCGCGCCGCGCGGGCGGGGGCGAGAATGGCCCACCTGACCACGCGGGCGGGCATGGGCGACGTGGTCGACAACCTCATGGACGCCATCGAGACGCTGTCCACCGGCAACCTTCTCGCCCTCGCCGGGCTGGTCATGGCCAGGCCGTCCATCCTCGGCCACCTGGGCGAGGCGTTCGCCGACGGCACCCTCGAACTGGACGCGAGCGAGCGCGCCTTCACCGCCTATCTGCGGGCGGAGCAGGAGCACGGCCGCATCCTGGCCGACGCCGACGTCGACGCCTACGCCCTCGCCCTGGTCGGGGCGGCGCACCAGGTCCTGCTCACCCACGGCCCGCACGCTTCGTACCTGCACGATCGCATGCGCAGGACGGCGACGGCGCTGATCTCGGCGATCACCCCGCGGGCCTGAAGAAGCGCCCGGCAAGCCTCATATGCCACCAGCTTGACCGTTGCCGGAGATAGGCAGAGGAATCGGCCGGGCACGTCCTGCTGCGGTGCCCAGACTCGATCGCTGGGCGCGCCCCAAGGGGAGCAGCGACTCAACAAGGAGCGGTCGTGCAGGCTGAAGACCTCACCGGTTACTACACCTACAGAAGTTTCCTCAACCACCCGGCACCGGTCGACGACTTCAACAAGCTCCGGTTCGGGGAGGCCGAACTCTACCTCTCGGTTCAGCGCGACAGGTCGATCACCGGAACGCTGGCCTTTCCGGCCGCTCCCGGCGCGGATCGCAAGGACGTCATGAACATCACGGGAGAGATCCTCGACTGGTCGCCCGTACGGTTCAGGCTGTCGGGCAAGGGACATCCGAAGACCGCGATCGCGGACTTCCACTACGAGTACGAGGGCACGCTCTCGCCCACCTGGGAAACGGGCGTCGAACAGCGCCTCTCCCTCACCGGCACGGTTCTGCGCGCCAAGGATCACGGAAGCGGCGCCAGCCTGGCCAGAGCGGGTGTCACGGCCAGCTTCGTGGCGGTCAAACGCGATTTCCCCGCTCCGCGCGACGTGCCGGGGCTCGCGCTGCTGCCGGAGGCGGTCTCGATGCTGGCCACCCGCGCCCACCGGCTGCGGCACACCACCTGGCATCTGCTCCGGTCGGTCTGGCGGCGTCCGCTCACCGACGTCGACCGCAAGGAGATCGCCGAGTTGGGCTGGGCGATCGACCGTCCGCCCTCCAACGACAAGGGCCTCGATCTGACCAACGGCGCCGGTGAGGACTTCCTGTTCATGCACCGGCGGATGATCCGCATGGTGAACGAGATCTACGAGCGGTCGGGCGTCCCCGTCATCGCCGGCTGGAGCCCCGTCCCCGGCGCCGACCTGCCGCAGTACGCGTACGCGGAGAGGGACGACCCCGCCCACCCTGGCGAGAAGACCATGCGGTACGACGTCAGTCGCTCCGGTTTCATGGTCCCACCGGCCGACGCGGACCTGCTGGCCACGTTCCCGGCGGGGAGCCGATCGACGATGAGGTTGCTGAAGTCCCCGGACTATCTCAACTTCACGATGAAGGCGCTGGAACGTACGTACACCTCGCCGACGGAGCTGTCCCGGCTGTCCCTGGGGGCCCTCGGCAACCTCCTGGAGTTCACCATCCACAATCAGATGCACATGCGCTGGGCGTCCATTCCACGGGACGCGCAGGGCAAGGTCGCGCTGCGCGGCGACTTCGACTTCGCCGCGAAGTGGGACGATCCGGCGTACGACTATCTGGGGGACTTCTACTCCTCCCACGTCAACCCGCTCTTCTGGCGCCTGCACGGCTGGGTGGACCAGCGCATCGAGGACTGGTTCGCCGCCCACGAGGCCGTGGCCCCGGGCGAGATCGAGCGCGCCGAGCACAAGGGGGTGCCGTGGTTCAAACCGAGCAAGTGGGTCGCCGTGGCCGAGCCCTTCGACTGGCCGGAGGGCGGGCATCATCACCACGATGAGCACGATCACGGGGACGAGCACGCCATCGACGTCATGCTGAAGGTCCTCAAGATCGTGCAGCGGGCGCAGGAGCCGGCGGCGCCGGGACCGGCGTCGGAGGACCGTGACCGGCTGATGCGGCAGCCTCCGCTCAACGTCATGAGCTTCCTGCGGTGGATCGACCTGCCGGGCGAATGAACGCGGCGCCACTCCGGCAGCCGTCGAGGTCGCCTTGAGAGCGCAGGACGTCGTGCCGGGTGATCGTGGCGGTCCGGCGAGGAAGAGGCCATGGGCTCAAAGCCCATGGCCTCTTCCTCCTCGCCTGCCGGGTGCTACTTGAAGCGGCGTAGCCGCAGGCTGTTGCTCACCACGAACACGCTGGAGAACGCCATCGCCGCGCCCGCGATCATCGGGTTGAGCAGCCCCAGCGCGGCCAGCGGCAGCGCCGCCACGTTGTCGGCGAACGCCCAGAACAGGTTGCCCTTGATCGTGCCCAGCGTCCGGCGCGCCAGCCGGATGGCGTCGGCCGCCACCCGCAGATCACCGCGCACCAGGGTCAGGTCACTCGCCTCGATGGCGGCGTCGGTGCCCCGCGCTCGGCACTCGCGGTCGGCGCCGCCATGGCGGCATGGCCCTCGACCGGGGACGTCCCGACCGGCCCGACCAGCTTGCCCGCACCCAGAGCCCCGCCGAAGACCACCGCCAACCCCAAAACGTAGGAGCCGAGCTTGACCGCGGCGTTCACTGGTTCGCCACTTCGTAACCGGCCTCTTGCACCGCGGCGACGATCTTCGCCGGGTCGATGGGACCGGCACTGTCCACGGTCAGCAGCCCGGCCGCCAGATCCACCTCGACACCGGCCACGCCCGCGACCTCACCGACCTCTTCCTTGACCGAACTCACGCAGTGACCACAGGTCATGCCCTTGACGGTGTAGGTGGCGACGCTCATATCGATCTCTCCCTCAATCCGATCAGGAACGAACAAGCCGGGCGATGGCCTCGGAGGCCTCCTTGACCGTGGCCTCCGCCTCCGGCCCGCCCTTCCGGGTGGCCTCGGCCACACAGTGGGCCAGGTGCTCCTCGAGCAACGACAAGGAGAACGACTTCAGCGCACTGGTCGCCGCCGACACCTGAGTCAGGATGTCGATGCAGTACTTGTCGTCCTCGACCATCCGCTGCAGCCCCCGGACCTGCCCTTCCACGCGACGCAACCGCATCGCGTGGTCCTGCTTCGTACCGCTGTATCCGGCCATGCCCACCCCTCCTCAGGTCGCCGTCCGTGGTGATACCATACCCCCCTATAGTATCAATGACAACGACGGAGTGAGCACCAAGGTCACGTGCGATCCGTGGGCAGGCCGCCCTTCAGCGGCGGCCGGCCCGCTGGTCGCCGAGGTCGAGGGTGAACCCGTCGGCGGCGAGCTCGGACAGGAAGGCGACCGGGTCCACCAGCCGCTCGATGTGCCGGACGCCCGGCGCCAGCGCGGGCAGGTCGCGGACGAGCAGCGCGGCGGCCCGCCCGGTGGCGCGGCTCTGCAGCCTGCCGCTGAAGGACGCCCGGGCCGTACCCGAGCCGACCGTCACGGCGAACCCCTCGTTCCCGAGATGGATCTTCTCCAGCGCCGTGAGCAGCAGATCACGGACCCTGGGGCGGCGGAGCAGGCGAGCGACGGCGGGCCGGCCGGCCGCGGCCAGCAGGCCGGTGGTCAGCCGCGAGTCCAGGCACAGACCGGTGCGCGCGGAGGGCACGTCGAGGGTGCCGGGCAGCGTGTACTGGTCGGAGAACGGGAAGCGATGGACGGTACGCGTGCCGTGCGGCGCCGGGAAGCCCATCGTCCACGAGCCGTCGAGCGCGCCCAGCCCGTCCAGGGTCCAGGCGATCGCCGCGCGGCCGTGCCGCTCCCCTGCGCCGAGCAGCACGCCGATGCGCAGTTCGGTGGCCGGGGAGCGTTCGGCGCAGATCCTTGCCAGCAGGTTGGTGACGCCGGGGACGAGGCCGACGCTGAGGGCGGCGGTGGCGTCGTGAGCCCGGGCCAGGCCGTCGAGGCTCTGGATCTCGGCCAGCAGGTCGTGGGAGGCGGAGACGTCCACGTACCCGATGCCGCGTTCCAGGCAGGCGCGGGCGACCCGGGCGTTGTCGATCTCGGCGCACATGAGGACGGTGGTGACGCCGTCCAGGGCTCGGGCCAGATCGCCGGGGTCGGCGGCGTCGACGCGCATCGCGGTGGCACCGGGCACGGGCCGGGCCCGGCCGGGGTCGCGCCCGGCCACGATCACCTCGGTGCCGGCGTATCGCGTCAGGGCCATGGCGGCCTCGCGGCCGACCGCGCCGTATCCGCCGAGGACGAGAACGACGTTCATCACCGGCGCGCCCCTTGCTTCCGCCGGGCGGCCGGAGAGCACGCCGAGCCCTCAGCGCCACGCCCACCGGCGAGCACCGGACGGGCGGAACGCCGCGCCTTGACGGGAGCCGCTCCATGATCCATCTGAGCCTCCCAACCTGAACACCAATGTTCAAGTTAGCATGCTCCAGCGCTGCCGTTCTTCACCGGTACTGCACGTACAACGTGTAGGCCCCGCCCCACGGTTTGCACCAGAAACCGATCGCCCCGTCGTGGCGGACGTAATCTCTGCCGACGGCGGTGCAGTCGTCGAGATTCAGGAATGAGTCAATGGGGCCCCGCCAGTATTCCTGCGCCGACACCGGGTCCGACGAAATCGCGGCGGCCGGCAGTGACAGCGCAAGAGAAGCTCCGGCAGCCGCGACGACGACCTTCGCCATACGGGCCAGTTGCATGTCGCCTCCCCCTTACTTCAGGTATTCGAAATAATAGTGCTGCTCGTTCGGCGTGCAGTAGGTCACTATCCGGTAATAGCGCCTGAATTCGTTCTGCACGACCAGGCAGTCCTCCTTCCAGAGGAACCCGCCGACGAACACCAAGGTCTCGGCGTTCGCCGCCGTCATGCTTCCGGCGCCCAATGCCACGGCGATCGCGACGGCTCGGACGAGATTGCGCATGTCATCCTTCTTTCGAGCGGGACACTGCACGGAGATGGCGGCCCGGCGGCCGCCATCTCCGGCCCTGGCGGCGAGAACAGGTCAGGGACGGGAGAAGACGTGCTTGTTCCCGGCGTTGCCGCCGCACTGGTTGAGCGACCAGTCCCGCGGTCGCACGGCATCGGCGACGACCGTCATCTTGCCGGGGAACGAACGATTGACCTGGATCCGGACCGTGGAATTCGGCCCGAGATCCGTGCTGCCCCAATACACATATTGCCCGTTGGCCCCGACGTTGCCGTGATAGATGACAAAGGCGGTGCCGCTGAAGTTCTTGTACTCGACGTAGTTCACCCAGTTGTCGTTACCGTTGTGGCGGCCACTGAGGTTGACCCAGACGGTATTGTTCGGGCGAGGGTTGCACGTGTGATCGAAAATGCTGATACCGCCGCTGATCCCGAAGGTTCGCTCCAGTACATCGGCCTTCGCGGGCGTGGACCACAGTCCGAGCGAGACGGCCGCGACAAGCCCTCCGACGATTACCTGTTTTGCGCGCATTCTTATCGACCTCCTTATCCGGAGGATGACATCGTCGGCTTTCGTGCGCCTGTCGCGCCGCTGGCGCGGTATGAGCCGACTCGTCAAATTCCGGCCGAGGTCGGGTCAGGCGTCCTCGATGGTCGCGAGGTGGGCCGTGACGTCGTCGACCAAGCGGACCAGCAGGCGGCCGAGGTCTGCGCGGTCCTGCTCGGACCAGTGGGTGATGGCGCCGGTGAACCAGCCGACGAGCGTGCGCGCGTAACGGTCGACGGCCGTTCTGCCCTCGTCGGTGGGCTCGATGAAGCTGACGCGGCGGTCGTTCGGGTCGCCGGTGCGGCGCACCAGGCCGCGGCGCTCCAACTGCTGGACCTGCCGTGTGACGTGGGGCTGGACGAGCTGCATCGTCTCCGCGATCTCGCTGATCCGCAGCGGCTTGCCGGCCAGTCGTATCGAGAGCAGGACGGAGAAGGCCGGCCGATCCACCTCGACCCCGGCGTTCTTCATGGCGTGCTCGGGCAGGCGGCCGCGGCTGATGACGTTGCTGAGCTGCGCGAAGCGGGGCAGCACGGCCAGCGTCTGGTCGTCGTCCTCGCCGGCGGGGCTCTCGGGTCCGGTGTTCACCGCGTCTCCAGTTGCATACTTAAAACATGTATCTATATGGTGACCCTGTCGCCATGCTCCAAGGCCGCGCCATGCCTGCCATAAGGATACCTAAAGCATGCATCTATCGGCCGCTGTCGGCCTGAACAGGAAGGATTCCCGATGAACCGCAAGATCCTCATCTCTGGGGCCAGCATCGCCGGCCCGTCGCTCGCCTACTGGCTGGACCGCTACGGCTTCGAGGTCACCATCGTGGAGAAGGCCTCCTCCCTGCGCGGCGGCGGGTACGCCATCGACATCCGAGGCACCGCCCGCGGCGTCGTCGAACGCATGGGCCTGCTCCCCCATCTCCGGCGGCTCCACGTGGACACCCGCCAGATCACCTTCCTCGACGCCGACGGAACCGTCATCACCAGCCTGCGCCCGGAGTCCTTCACCGGCGGCGCCGAGGGCCTCGACCTCGAAGTGCGCAGGGGCGACCTGGCCGACCGCCTCTACGGCCTGGTCAAGGACAGGGTCGAGTTCGTGTTCGACGACTCCATCGCCACCCTCGACGACCGCGGCGATCACGTGGAGGTCGCCTTCGACAGCGGCACCCGGCGCACCTTCGACCTGGTGATCGGCGCCGACGGCCTGCACTCCAACACCCGCGCCCTGGCCTTCGGCCCGGAGGAGCGCTACCACCGCTACCTCGGCTTCTGCTTCGCCGGTTTCACCATGCCCAACGCCTTCGGCCTCGATCACGAAGGGATGCTGTGGAACGTTCCGGGCCGGGCCGCCGTCCTGTACGCGCACGATCCCGGCGAGCCGATGCACGGCTTCCTGACCTTCGCGCGGGACGAGCCGCCCTTCACGGCCTTCCGCACCCCGCAGGCGCAGCGCGACCTCGTGGCCTCGACCTTCCCCGACACGGTGTGGGAGATCCCCCGCATGGTGACCGCGATGCGCGCGGCCGAGGACGTGTTCTTCGACGTCGTCAGCCAGATCCACATGCCCGCCTGGTCCACCGGGCGCGTCGCCCTGGTCGGCGACGCCGCGTACGCGACGTCGTTCATGTCCGGCCAGGGGTCGAGCGTGTCGCTGGTGGGTGCGTACGTCCTGGCCGGCGAGCTGGCCACCCACGACGACCACGTCACGGCCTTCGCGGCGTACGAGAAGACGGTCCGGGACTTCGTGGAGCAGAACCAGGCCCTCGCCACGGAGGGCGGCGGCGTGATCGCACCGCGCACCCGGCAGCGCCTCGACGCGCGCAACGCGATGCTGCGCACCCAGACCGCGCTGCCGTCCGGCGGCGAGGGCCGCGCCGCCAACACCGCCCTGACCCTGCCCGACTACGGGCACGCGCTCGAAAGCTGACCCACGGCCCGCGGGTGAAGGTCAGGTGAGCGGCTCGCCGCCGTCGATGTGCAGGGGCTGGCCGGTGAGGAAGGTGCTGGTCATGGCGAACAGGACGCCGTCGGCGATGTCGGCGGTGGTGCCGATGCGCCGGGCGGGGTTGCGCGCACTGATGCCGGCGAAGTAGTCGGCCTTGCTCTGGCCGCCCAGGGCGTCCCAGGCGCCGGTGTCGATGACGCCGGGGGAGATGGCGTTGACCCTGATCGGCGCCAGTTCCAGGGCCAGCTAGCGGGCCAGGACCTCGGCGGCGGCGTTGGTGATGGCCACGGCCATGGTCCCGATCATGATCTTGGCCGCGGCGACGCCGGAGAAGATGGTGATCGAGCCGCCGTCGGCGATGCGGGGGGCGAGATGTTTGGCCAGTATGAGAGGGCCGATCACCTTGGTGTCGAACGACAGCCTGACCGCGTCCCGGTCCAGCTCGGCGAGGCGGCCGCGGGCCCGCGCGGAGGCGGTGGAGACCACGTGGTCGACCGTGCCGAGCCGCTTGCCGAGGACGGCGATGGAGGTCTCGTCGGTGAGGTCCACGGTGTCGGTGGCGATCCCGGGCTCGCCGTCGTAGGCGGAGGCCAGCGCCTCCTGGTCGCGCCCGGCGGCGATCACGTCCGCCCCCGCGTCACGTGCGGCGATCGCGACCGCGCGGGCGATCCCGCTGCCCCGGCCGACGACCAGCACGGCCCGGTCTTTCAGCGATCCGGTCACGGCAGTGTCCTTTCCAGGAAGTCGCGGATGTGGCCGGTGGCGTCGTCGAGCCGGCTTTCGAGCAGGAAGTGGCCGCCGTCGAGCAAGCGGATCTCGGCATCGGGCGCGTCCTCGGCGAAGGCGCGCGCGCCGTCGGGCCCGAAGATCTCGTCGTTACGGCCCCAGACGGCCAGCAGCGGGACGCGGCTGTCGCGCAGATAGGCGTGCAGCTTCGGGTAGAGCGGCAGGTTGCCGGCGTAGTCGGCCAGCAGCCGCAGTTGGATGATGTCGTTGCCGGGCCGCGACACCAGGGCGTGGTCGTGATGCCAGGTGTCGGGGCTGACGACGCTCTCGTCGGGCACGCCGTGCAGGTACTGCCAGCGGATGGCGTCCAGGGTCAGGGCCTGGCGGACCGCGGCCTCGGTCTGCGGGTTCTGCTCCTGCCAGTACTCGCGTACCGGCCGCCAGAACGCCTCCACGAAGCCGCTTTCGTAGCCGTTGCCGTTCTGGCTGATGATCGCCGTCACCGCGTCGGGGTCGGCCAGGGCGAGCCGCCAGCCCACGGGCGCGCCGTAGTCCTGGACGTACATCGCGTAACGGGTGACTCCGAGCCGGTCGAGCAGCGCCCTCGTCAGGCCGGCCAGGGCGTCGAAGGTGTATCCGAACTCATCGGCGGGCGGCGCGCTGGACAGCCCGAAGCCGAGGTGGTCAGGGGCGATCACACGATAGCGGTCGGCCAGCAGCGGGATCAGGTCGCGGAACATGAACGAGCTGGTGGGGAAGCCGTGGAGCAGCACCACGGCCGGCCCGTCGGCCGGGCCCGCCTCCCGGTAGAAGAGCTGCTGCCCGTGGACGGTGGCGTAGCGGTGGTGGACGGTGGTCATCGCGCATCCCTTCAGAGCCTGACGCTTCTAACTACGTTGAAGCTTTTATCTGGTTAGTAGCAGTCCACCACGACAGGCTGTAACCTGTCAACCGAGTCAATATGGTTAGGGGCTGGGATGGCGGACACCGCACCGGACGAGGAACTGCTGCTGGCGATCCTCAACAGCACGCCGGTCGTCGACGGCGCGGCGGTCGACGAGCTCGCCGACATCGCCAAGGCCCGAGCCTGGCTCGCCGGCGTCGGCGGCCTGGGGACCGAGGCCGAACTGGAGCACGTCGTGGCGGTCCGGCAGGCGCTGCAGGCGGTCGTACGCGGCGAATCTCCCCCGGACGTGCTGACCCCCGCGCTGCGGGACGTGACCCGGGCGCCGGTCGTGGCGGGCGGCCAGATCGCCTGGACTCTCAGGGTTCCCCCGGAGCGCGAACTCGCCGTACGCGCCGTGCTCGCCTGGGACGCGCTCGCCAGGAAACGGCCCGGGCGGCTCCGCCCGTGCGCGAACGAGGAATGCCGCCTGTTCCTCATCGACCACAGCAAGGCCAATGCCGCCCGGTGGTGCTCGATGGCCGTCTGCGGCAACAGGATGAAGGCCCGCCGGCACTACCAACGGCTCCGCGGCACACCGGACTAGGCCCCGACGCCCGTGGGCGGCAACGCGGCGGCCGGCCCGGGCTCCTGGGCGATTTCGCGTGCATAGGCTGCCCTCGTACCCGCCGGACCTGGGCCATCCCGATGATCGACCATGTTCACGACCATGTTTGACGTGGACGTGACCCCCGCGAAATGCCTGTCAGGACGCCGGCGCCGGACCGGTGCCGCTTCCGGGATCGCGCACGGAACGTGCCCAGGGGCTCATCGCCGTTCGAGGGTCGCCAGGTAGTGGGCGGTCGAGCCGTGGAAGTAGGTGACGTCGGCGAGCTCCCAGCCGGTTCCGCCGGCGAGGCCGGCGAGTTCGCGGGGGGCCAGGTTGAGGTAGTGGAACCAGGGGGTCGCGACGTCGCCGTACCGGACCCGCATGGTGCGTTGCCCGGCTATGCGGCCCGCCTGGAGGTTGCCCGCGTTGTAGGGCAGGTGCAGGGGGTCGGTCGAGTCGGACAGGTTCCGGCCCTGGCCGACGACGATGGCGCCGGGCGCCGCCATCGCGGCCAGCGCCCGCAGGAACGCCGGAGCCCTCTCCCGGCTTTCCAGCAGGCCGAGGTTGGCGCCCAGGAGCAGGAAACTGTCGTACCGCTCCCCGGTCCTGGCGTGCTCCTCGACCGTGCCGAGGGCCACGGACCGTACCCCCTGCCGTCGGCACACCTCGAGCGCGCCCGGTGAGATGTCGAGGGCCGTGACGTCATGGCCGCGCCGGAGCAACTCGCGCGCGGCCCGTCCGCCGCCGGCGCCGATGTCCAGCACCCTGCCCTTGAGCAGGTTCAGCGCGCGGCGTTCATCGTCCGGCCATCGGTCGGCCGGGGCGATCCACGGCGCGACGGCCACGGTCGTCACCAGCCCGTCGCTGCGCTCCGCGACGTGGGAGACGGCGGTCGCGGACGGGTCCGCCGCCGCCTGGTAAGCGTCACGTAGCATGTCGCCGATGGCGTCGCCGATGCGGGGGCCGAACGATCGCGTCCGGTCTTCCTGGTGGCGCTCTCCGGCGTCGCCGAACGTACAGGTCGAGGGCATGTTCATCGTGTCCGCTCTGCTACGGGGCCGCGGGCTCGGGGCGGGTGAGCGGCCGGAAGGTGACGTGAGCGGGACCAGGACCGCCGGCGGGCGGATCAGCCGGAGCAACTCCGGCGACCGGTTGCCATCACGCTAGAAGTCGCGGCCACAGAGCCGCTACAGAGACGCCACAGAAACCCCATAGGGGAACGGCGGTGCGACCTGCGTCAGTCGAGGATGTGCAGATCGTTGACCGTGTAGGCCAGGGAGGCGCGGAACCCCATACCGGTGCGGGCCGGAGCGAGTGCCGCGAGTTCCTCGCCGTGGGCGTGAAAGAAGGACAGCTCCCCCTCCCCGACCCAGGCGTTCTCGATGCGCAGATCGTCGAAGACCGCCATCACCAGTTCGTGTACGGCGGGTTTGTCGTGCTGGCCGGCGCTGAGGCGGGGGAAATGGCGCAGGTTGACGGTGGGCCGGGTCAGCAGTGCCGCCCCCTCGGGCACGGGCAGGTCAAGGGTGACCAGGGCCTCGGCGATGCGCTGCCCGGCGGCCGAGGCGGTGGCGGCGAACCTGCCGCCCGGCCCGACCTGCGGCGTGGCCGGGCTCTGCGCGGCGAAGGCCCTGGTCTGGTGTACGGCTCCGAGCTTCTTGGGGAAGCCCTGGATCCAACCGCGGGCCAGGGCGGCGTCGTTGTCGACGTAGATGTAGGGGCACCAGGCGACGGGCGTGTCCTGCCACAGGGCGTCGATGAGCACCATGAATTCGCGGTACTGGCTGCGTACCGGGTCGAGGTGGCTCTGGCCGGCGGAGGAGAACTGCCAGTCGATGAACATGGCGATGCCGCGGCCGGGCGTGGACGGGTCCGGATCCAGGCCCGGGGGCAGGGTGGCGGCCGCGGCTTCGGGGGTGGTCCAGAACTCCACCCCGATCACGTCGCCCGCATAGTGCCACGGGGGTGCCGAAACCAGGTTGGCCTCACCGCGCGGGGACAGGGGAAGGGTGAAGCCGTACAGCATGGAACGCCTCCGAACAGGATGGTGGTTTCGCTTCTCCGGGCCTTGGCCGCCTCGACGTGCAGGCTCGACCCGCGAGTCGCTCTGCTTAACAATGGGCCCTGACGCCATAAATGCACCATGAGGTCACTACAGGCAGGAGCGTGACTTGAGCGATGTGACCTTCACGATCCTCGGCCCGGTGGAAGCACGCTGGTCAGATGGTCGGGAAGTCTCATTGAGCGGGAAGCAGCGCACCGTGCTGGCCAGCCTGCTGCTCCACGTCAACACGCGGGTCTCCAGGCAACGGCTGGTGGAGGCGTTGTGGGAGACTCCGCCCGCCTCGGCCGTCCCCAACCTGCAGGGCTACGTCGCCCAGTTACGCCGAGCGCTCCCGCCCACGACCCGTCTGCTCACCAGAGGCACGGGCTACCTCCTGGAGGCGGGCCCCGAGGAGGTGGACCTGCTCGCCTTCGAACAGGCGCTGCACCTGGCGCAGGCCGACCACGAGACCGGCGATGTCCAGGGCGCCGTCCAGCGGTACGAGAAGGCACTCTCGCTCTGGCGCGGGACGCTGGCGGAAGGCACCGAACTCGCCGGCCCGGCGCTCGCCCGCGCGGTCCAGGTGGAAGAGCGGCGTACGGCCGTCCGGCTGAAGTGGGCCGAGGCGAAGCTCAGCCTGGGCCGGCCCGCCGACGTGATCGAGGCCCTGCGCGCCTTCGTGGCCGAGCACCCCCTGAGCGAACCCGCGTGGCACGTGCTCATGCTCGCCCTCGCCCAGACCGGACAGCGCGACGCGGCCCTGGATGCCTACCGGCATGCCCGCACGGCGCTCGTCGACCAGCTCGGCATCGAGCCCGGCAGGCTGCTCCAGCGTCTCCAGGCCGACATTCTGGCCGACAGCGTGACCGGCAGGTCTGCCGGAACCTGGCAGCGTACCTGCCAGCTTCCCTCGGACATAGCGGACTTCGTTGGACGAGCCGACGAGCTCGGTCACGTGACCACGGCTCTGACCTCCGCGGCCGATCGCGCCGCGCCGGCCGTGGTCGTCCTGACCGGACCTCCTGGGGTGGGCAAGAGCACCCTGGCCGTGCACGCCGCCCACCGGCTTCGCGACGCCTTCTCCGACGGCCAGCTCTACCTGAGCCTCAAGTCGGGCGTCACCGCGCGCGAGCCCGCCGCCCTCCTCGCCGAAGCGCTACGCTCGCTGCAGCGGCCGGGGCCGGACATTCCCGACTCCGTCGAGGGCAGAGCGGCGCTGTACCGGTCGCTGCTGGCGGATCGGGCCGTGCTCGTCGTCCTCGATGACGCCGAGCACGAGAGCCAGGTGCAGTGCCTGCTGCCGGGCACCCCGCACAGCGCCGTGCTGGTGACCAGCCGCGGCCCGCTCGCCACGCTGGCGGGTGCCGCCCGCGTCCCGCTCGACGTGCCGTCCGAGGCCACGGGGCGATCGCTGCTGGAGCGGATCGCCGGAGAGGGCCGGGTACGGGCCGACCCCGATGCCGCGCGAGCGATCGTGCTGGCTTGTGGGCGGCTGCCGTTGGCCATCAGGGTGGCCGGGGCCAGGCTCGCCACAAGGCCGGCGTGGCCGCTGCGGGAGCTGGCCACACGATTGGCCGACGGGCGTCCCCTGGATGAGCTGGCCCTGGGCGAGCTGGACATCCGCAAGACGTTCGCGGTGAGTTACCGGCTGCTGCCCGAGCTGCCGCGCCGCGTCTTCCGGCTGATCGGCCTGGCCGGGATCGACAGCGTCACGGAGTGGATCGTGGCGACGCTGCTGGGCGGCTCCGTACGAGAGGTGGACGCGGCGCTGGAAGCGCTCGTCGCCGCCGGGCTGCTGAGCGCCGGCGAAGTCGATCAGAGCGGGCAGTCCCGTTACCGCCTGCACGACCTCCTGCGGACGTTCGCGTACGAGCGGGCGCAGGCCGAGGACTCACCAGAGCGACGCGACATGGCGATGCGCCGGCTCGTCGAGGAGTCCTTGGCGAGAATACGTGTCGCGGGCCTGGAGTACTCACCACCGCTGGTCCCCGTGATGACACCAGCCGGCTCCGCCGGACGCCCCCGAGACGGAGCCGCGTGGTTGGCGGCCGAACGGGAGACCCTGATGACGGCCGCGCGGGCCGCCGCCCCCGAGTCCGCGGCGGAGTTCGCCCTGCGCCTCACGCCGTTCCTCGTCATGAACGGCCTGCAGACCGACGCGATCCGCCTCCTGCGCGATGCCGCGCAGCGGGCGCCCGACCAGGACACAACGGTGCTCGCGCACCTGGCCCTGGCCGACATCGAGCTGGACCGGGGGAACCTGCGGACGGCGCGGGACATGTTCCGGTCCGTGTTCGACCGGTTCGACCAGAAGGACGACTCTCATGCCGCCGCCTACGCGCTCACCGGCATGGTCGCCTGTGACCTTATGGACAAGGAGCCCGAGCAGCGGACACCGGCCGGAATCCGGGAGGCCGTCTCCCGGTTCAGGTCCGCTGACGGCATCGTCGACCTGCTGGACGACCTGATGGCCGTTTGCGGGGCTCAGCCGCTCGACCATCAGGAGGTCATCCGCATCTTCCGGCAGGT
This sequence comes from Nonomuraea sp. NPDC050643, assembly GCF_040654715.1. Lineage (NCBI taxonomy): Bacteria > Bacillati > Actinomycetota > Actinomycetes > Streptosporangiales > Streptosporangiaceae > Nonomuraea > Nonomuraea sp. NPDC050643. The sequence continues at coordinate 36,398 of NZ_JBFAIM010000096.1, forward strand.
GCTGCTGCTCGCCGGCGAGCAGCCGTTCAGTGAATCCGTCATGGGCTTCCTGCGCTCCCTCATCACGGCGATCGTGTGCTTTCGCAAGGACGACCTGCAAGGTGCCGTCGATCGCTACGAGGAGAGCCTCCGCATCATCCGCGACCTGGGCTGGGGCCCGGGTGAGCGCTATGTGCTGCGGCGGCTGAGCCAGGTCTACCGTGGCGTCGGACGGCACGCCGACGCGGTGACCGCGCTCCACCGGCTGTCGCTCATGTCGGCCAAGGTGAGCGACACCTACAGTGAGGCGCTGTCGGCCTATTTCCTGGGTGAGATAAGCCTCGAACATGGGGAACGGCAGGCCGCGGCGGACTACTTCCGGCGCTGCCACGACCTCATGGACGAACACGGCCACTCCACGTGGAGCGCCCGCGCGCTTCAGATGATCGACGTCGTCCGCACCGAGGCGGGCGGCTGAACGTCGTCAGGCGGGGGGTGAGGACGGTCTTCAGGTCGCCGGGACCGTCCCACCTCGGTCCCGGCCCAGAGCGGGCAGGTTCCGGAAGGATCAGTAGCCCGCCGGCGCCGGCCAGTGGCGCTCGATCCCGATCTCGTCGGACTCGCAGGAGCCCTGCTCAGACCGCCGCGGGAGCGCCCACCAAGGTGCTCAACGCCGGCCTGGCCGGCATCGACCACGTCTGGACGGAGAACGTCCACGCCGCCGGCGGCTGGGACCTCATCGACGGGTTCGCCTTCCACCCGGGCAGGGGCAACTTCACGCCGGACTACGCGCCGCCGCCCGAGGAATGGACGCAAGGCGACAACGGCTCCTACGGGAACTTCCTGGGCGGCCTGCGCAAGGCCCGCGAGATGATCGCGGAGTACGGGCACAAGGAGCTGTGGCCGACCGAGGCCTACGCCTGCACGAAGCCGAACATCTGGTGGCACGACACCTACCGGCGGGCCGCCGAGAACGTCCTGCTCACCCTGGCGCTGGCCAAGGCCGAGGGGGTGCGCTGCGTGAACTGGTACCAACTGCACGACAGCGTCCTCGGCAAGCCGCAGATGGCCGACCCGGCCGACCCCGACCTGAAAGGGCTGCTGTTCAGCACGCCGGAAGGGCCCGTCTCGATCCTGTGGAGCAGGAAGGACGGCTACCTGCTCGACACCGACCACGCGCCGGGCTCCACCTGGTTCGCCGCGCCGGAACCGTGGGTGGACGGCTGGCCGACCAAGACGGAGCTGAAGCTGGCCGCCGCCGGAAGTTCGGTGAGGGAGCTCGACCGCCTCGGCGTGGAGCGGCGGCTCACCGCCCGTGACGGCAAGGTCAAGGTCCGGCTGGACGGCGCCCCGCGCGTCTACTACGGCCTGACGGCCGCCCCTGACCGGCCGCCCTGAGGCGGCACGATCTCAGGCTTGGGCGGTGGCCGGTTTCGAGGTGGGGGTGAGGTCGGTGAACAGGCGTTCCTCGGCGACGTCGAGGGCGCTGCGTACGGCTCCGATCGCGGACGAGTGGTCGCCCATGACCGAGCAGACGACCGCCGGCGGGAAGGCCGTCTCGCGTTCGACGCGGACGCGTACGGGCTCGCGGATGGCCTCGCCGGCGGCGGAGAGGCCGCCCCCGATGATCACCAGCTCGGGGTCGATCGTCACCATGACCGGCGCCAGGCCCTGCACGAGCAGGTCGGCGAACCCGTCGATGCCCGCCTGGGCGGCCGCGTCGCCCGCCTTGGCCGCGTCGAAGATGGCCTGGATCGCGTCGCCCTGGTCCTCGCTGCGCCCGGCCAGGGCCCTGGGCGCCAGCTCCAGCAGCCGTTCGTAGGCGTGCGCCCACGGCAGGCCGCGCCAGAGGCCGATCTCGGCCGCGGCGCCGTGCCCGCCGGCGTGCGGCCTGCCCGCGACCAGCAGGCCGGTGCCCATGCGGCGGCCGACGTGGACGTACACCACGTCGGAGGCGTCGCGGGCCACGCCCTTCCAGTGCTCGGCCAGCGCGGCCATCCGCATGTCGTTGAAGACCTGGGTCGGGATGCCGAACCGGTCGTGAACCTGCTTGCCCAGGTCGACGCCTTCCCAGTCGGGGATGGCCGGGGCGTGCGCGACCTTGCCGTCGGGGCCGACGACGCCGGGCGTGGCGATCGCCGCGCACGAGATGCCGGCGGCGGACAGTCCTGCCGCGTTCAGGGCCGCGGTGATCGCCTGGTTCATGATCGCCAGGCGCCTGGCTCGGGAGGAGGCCGGGCGGAGGGTCTCCCGGTGTTCGGCGACGATCTCCCCGGACAGGTCGCTGACGAGCACCAGCACCTTGTGGCCGCCGATGTCGACGCCGAGCACGTGGCCGGCGCCCGGCCGGAACTCGAAGCGCTGCGCCGGGCGCCCCACCCGGTCCTTCTTGTCGACCGTCTGGTCGGAGCTGCGGATCCAGCCCGCGTCGAGAAGGTCGGTGATCGCCTGGCTCGCGGTCGGGCGGGAGATCCTGGCCGCGGCCGCGATGGCGGTGATCGTGTGGCTGCCGCCGTCGTACAGCACGCGGAGCACGGACCGCAGGTTGAGCGTGCGGACCACGGAGGTGTCGCCGCTGAGCTGCGCCGTCGACCGAGCCGTGAACGAGGTCATCCGTTTCGCTTTCTGCTTCGTTACCTACAGCTTGAACGCCGGACACCGATCTGACGATGGCCTGGGAGCGGCCCGCCGCGACGAACCGGCAGGCGAGCAGCGTAGCCGCGGCCGGCGGGCGCCGAGGCGATATCGATCATGCCGGTCACGGCGCGCCGCCCGGAAGCGCCGACAGCTCGACGAGCATCGCGGTCTCGGGGCGCAGGGCGGGCAGCCGTACGCCGACCGCGCCGAGCGTCGCGCCGCTGAACCGGGCCGGCGAGTCCAGCCAGCCGGGCCGGTGGCCGAGGTCGTCCCGGTTCGGGCCGATGAGCCGGACCGTGTAGAGGCGGGCCGGGTCGAGCCCGGGGAAGGTCATCCGACCCGCGGGTTCCTCGTCGGAGCGGCGCATCGCGGTCACCGAGTAGAGGGCCAGCTCCGGCGTCACCGCACCGGTCAGCCAGCGGCCCGTGCTCGGGTGCTCGTCGCGGACCAGCGTGCCGGAATGCAGCAGCTCCCGGTAGCGCTTGTAGATCGCGATCCACTCGGCGAGCTCGGCGGTCTCGGCCTCGTCGAGCCTGGCCAGGTCGAGTTCCAGGCCGAAGTGCGCGAACAGCGAGGTGATCGCCCGGAAGGCGAGGTCGTGCCGGCGGCCGGTGGTGTGCGAGACGGCGGAGGCGACGTGGCCGCCGATGAGTTCGAGGGGGATGAGCTGGCTGGTCCAGCGCTGGATGGTCTGGCGTTCGAGCGGGTCGATGCAGTCGGAGGCCCACACCCGGTCGGTGTGCTCCAGGACCCCCAGGTCGACGCGGGCGCCCCCGGAGGAGCACGACTCGATCTCCAGCCCGGGGAACGCGGCGCGCAGCTCGTCCATCAGCCGGTAGGCGGCCAGCGTCTGCCGGTGGACGCCGGGCGCCTCGATCAGGTCGCGGTTGTGGTCCCATTTGAGGTAGCCGACGCCGTACTCGGCGATGACCGCGGACATCCGCGTGAGCACGTGGTCGAACGCCGCCGGATTGGCCAGGTCGAGCACCTGCTGCCAGCGGGAGTCCGGCGGGAGCTGGGGCCGCGCCCGCATCATCCATTCCGGGTGCGCGACCGCGAGCTTCGAGCGTGGGCTGACCATTTCGGGCTCGAACCACAGCCCGAACGTCATGCCCAGCTTCTTGACCCGGTCGACCAGCGGATGGAGCCCGTCCGGCCAGCTCTGCTCGTCCACGTACCAGTCGCCCAGCCCTCGATCGGGCCCGTTCCTGTGGTGGAACCAGCCGTCGTCGAGCACGAACCGCTCCACGCCGATCGCGGCCCCCCGCTCGGCCAGCGTGAGGAGGGTGCCGAGGTCGTGGTCGAAGTACACGGCCTCCCAGACGTTGAGGTTCACCGGCCGGGCGGACCTGGGATGGTGCGGCCGCTCACGAAGGTGCCGGTGAAACCGGGAGGCCAGCTCGTCGAGCCCGTCCGCCCATCCGAAGAACAGCTCGGGCGGCTCGTGGCTCTCCCCCGGCCGCAACGTGATCTCCCCGGGCAGCAGCGATTCGCCGCCGCCCAGTGTCCTGAAGCCCTCCCCCGTACGCTCGGCCCAGGTGCGATGGTTGCCGCTCCAGGCCGTGTGCACCGCCCACACCTCCCCCGACCGGAACCCGAACCCCGGGACACCGGCCACCACCACGGTCGCCGCGTCCGCCCCGGTCCGGCCCCGCCGCCCTTCGCGCAGGTGCACACCCACGTTGAACGGCCCCCGCTGCGGCTGCCGCTCCCGCGACCAGCGCCCGGCCAGGTCCAGCAACTCCCCGGCCCGGTCGGGCACCGGCAACACGGCCGACACCGCGTCGACCCGATAGTCGTCGTCCCCGTCATTCCGTACGGCGGTGCGCAGCCGGACCAGCCCGCTGCCGGTCAGCTCGATGGTGAGCCGCAGCCCGAGCCGGGTGCTCGAATCGGTGGCCTCGACGGTGAGCCGCCGCCCTTCCTGAACGGCGGTGCTCACGGTGAAACGGGGAGCCCACGCGTCACCGCCCCGGGAGCCGGACAGCCCGGGGATGCCGAACCAGCCGGTGTGGCTCTCCGGCAGCACCGAGTGCGACACCGGGGCGTCGATGAGGTTGAGGGTGTGCGGCGGGACGGCGGCCTCGGCCATGGCGTCGAGTTCGGCCTGGCCGCAGGGGCCCGGGTCGGCGCCCCAGTGGACGACGGTGGGCAGCCCCGCGGACCGGAGGTCCAGGATCAAGGCGACGCCGGCGGATCGCAGTTGAACGACGCGCCGCCCGGCGTCGGAGGACTTCGTCATCCTGACCTTTCTCGCGATGTCATCGGATGTCTCAAAGAGAGATCATCGCCATGTGAGAAACCTACCCATCCCGGAGACCATCAGGTTGTCCGGGTATGCCCTGTTAACGTGTCAACCATTGTCGTCGGAAGCACCTTATCCTATTATGTAGAGACCTTGCATAAGTAGGCAAGGTTTCCTAGGATACATCCGATGTATCGGCTCGGCGGATGGGTGCCAGAACGCATGAACGTGACCGTGTGGAACGAGTTCTACGAGGAGAAGACCTATCCCAGCGTCTCGTCGGTCTATCCCGACGGACTGCACGTCGTGCTCAGACAGGCGCTGATCGAACACCTCGGCCCCGAAGCCCACGTGCGCGTCGCGCTCCAGGAGGAGCCCGGCCACGGTCTCGGCCCGGCCGTCCTGGACGACACCGACGTCCTGCTCTGGTGGAGCCACCTCAAGGACGACGAGGTCGACGATGAGGTGGTCGAGCGGGTCAGGCAACGCGTGCTCGACGGCATGGGCCTGCTCATCCTGCACTCCGCCATCGGATCGAAGATCGCCAAGGCCCTGCTCGGCACGTCCGGCGCGATGACCGGCTGGCGTCACGGCGACAGCGAGCTGCTCTGGACGATCCTGCCGGGCCACGAGATCGTCCGCGGCGTCCCCAACCCGGTGGTCATCCCCGCGGGCGAGATGTACGGCGAACCCCTCGACATCCCCGCCCCCGACGAGCTCGTCTTCATCAGCTCCTACCAGGGCGGCGAGGTGCTGCGCAGCGGCTGCGCCTTCCACCGGGGCCGCGGCCGGATCTTCTTCTTCGCCCCTGGCCACGAAGAGTCCCCGATCTACTTCCAGCCCGAGATCAGACGCGTGCTCGCCAACGCCGTCCAGTGGGCGGCGCCGCCCACGCGACCCCAGCCGAAGCCCACCGGACAGGGCGAGTCGCCGATGAACTGGTGGGCCCAGGCATGACCGACCTCATCCAGATCGGCCTCGGCCCGTGGGGCATCGACTGGGCCGCCAACATCCTTCCCCGGCTCGCCGACGCCCGGGTCACCGGCTGGGTGGACGCCTCCCCCGACGCGCGTGCGGCGTTCGCCGCCAGGACCGGCGCCGACCCGGGCACCGTGTTCGCCACCGTGCGGGAGGCGCTGGAGGCGACCGGAGCCGTGGCCGCCATCGCGCCGGTCGCGATCGGCGCGCACGCGGCCGTCGCCCGGCAGGTGCTGGAGGCCGGCGCGCATCTGCTGCTGGAGAAGCCGTTCGCGCTGGACACGGCCACCGCCCGGGAGCTCGCCGGCCTCGCCGCCGAACGCGGCCTGGTCTTCGGCATCGACCAGAACTACCGCCTCTTCCCCGGCGCACCGGTCGTCCGCGACCTGCTCGCGCGGCGGGCCGTCGGGACGATTCGCCGGGTCTCGCTCGAATGGCACCGCGACCACCAGGGCGTCAAGGACTCCAACGCCCTGGTCGAGCTGGCCATCCACCACTTCGACCTGATGCGCTACCTGTTCGGCCGGGACGGGGCGGCGATCACGTGCGTACCGGTGACGCCGATCCGCACGGCCCAGGACCGCACGCCCGGAGCGAGCCTCATCGTCGAACTGGACGGCGGGCCCACGGTCGACTACGTGCTGTCGAGCCAGGGGATCGACGCCCAGACGCCGTGGCCCGGGGTGTGGCGGATCTCCGGCGACGACGGGCTCATCAGGTGGGGCGCCGCGCCCGACGACCACCGGGCCGTGTCGATCACCGACGCGGCGGGGCACACGACCGCGGTCGAGGTGCCCGAACTGCCGCTGTTCGAGCGGGCCGGCGTGCTGCGGGCGTTCATCGACGCGGTCGAGGGCACCGGCGTGCCGACCTCGCCGGCCGCCGACAACGCGCACAGCGTCGCGATGCTGGAGGCCGCGCTGACCTCGGCGCACACCGGGGAACGGACGAGGGTCGAACGATGGTGACGGCCGTGGCCGACCGGGTCGCGGCGCGCAGACGGCGGCAGGGCGGCGGCAGCACGCTGTTCGGTCGCAGGACGATGCTGTTCCTGCTGCCGGGAGCCGTCTATCTCGCGGTGCTGTCGGTCTATCCGCTCATCGACCTGTTCCGCACGGCGTTCTCCGATGTGACCGCCGAGAACCTGCTGGGCGAGCGGCCGTTCAACGGGCTCGACAACATGTGGCGGGTGATCGGCGACCCGTCGTTCGGTCACGTGGTGCTGCAGACGCTGGCCATCGTCGTGATCGTGCTCGTCGTCGGGCTGGCCGGCGGGTTCGCCGCCGCGCTGATGCTGCGCCCGCGTACCCGGCTGAGCGGCGTGACGCTGGGCGTGATGGTGTTCGTCTGGACGCTGCCGGCGGTGGTCGCCGGGAATCTGTGGAAATTTCTCCTGGAGTCGGGCGGGCCGGTCAACTCCGTGCTGCTCTGGCTGCACGTGATCCAGCAGCCGGTCCCCTGGCTCGCCAACGGCACCCTCGCGATCGTCGTGCTCGGGCTGGTCAACGCCTGGATGGTGGTGCCGTTCTGCGCACTCGTGCTGCGCGCGGCGCTGCTCGACGTGCCGAAGGACGTGCTGGAGGCCGCCGAGCTCGACGGCGCGGCCGGCTGGCGGGCGACCAGGTACATCGTGCTGCCACTGCTGCGCCCCGTCATCTCCATCCTCGGCGTGCTCGTCGTGATCAACGCCTTCCGCTCGTTCGACCTCATCTTCGTGATGACCAGCGGCGGGCCCGGCACCGCCACGACCACGCTGCCCTACCTCGGCTACCAGCAGGCGTTCAAGTTCTACGAGTTCGGCCAGGGCTCGTTCACCGCGACGTTGTCGCTGGTCATCGTGCTCCTCCTGAGCGCCGTCTACCTGCGGATGAACCGGAGGGAGCAGTCATGAGCGACTCCAGGCGCAACACCACGGTCACCGTGCTCGGCTGCGTGGCCCTGCTGGCGATCTACGCGCTGCCGCTGTACTGGCTGCTCGCCACCTCGTTCAAGAGCCTCAAGGACGTGTTCGCCGGTTCGGCGGCCGTGTTCTTCACGCCGACGCCACAGGCGTACATCGACGTGTGGAACGGCGGCTTCGCCACCTCGGCGCTCAACTCGGTGATCATCGCCGTGTCCACCACGGTCATCGTGCTCGTCATCGCCGTGCCCACCTCGTACGGCCTGGCCCGGCTCAACGGCGCCGTGGTCACCGGGGGGCTGGCCCTGCTGATCGTCCTGCAGATGGTGCCGGCCACCTCGACCCTCATCCCGCTGAACCGGCTGCTGGCCCAGTGGGGGCTGACCGGCAACCTGTACGGCGTGGCGATCGCGATCGCCGCGACCAACCTGCCGTTCAGCATGCTGCTGCTGCGGCCGTTCTTCGCCGGGGTGCCGATCGCCATCGAGGAGGCCGCCGCCAGCGACGGCGCGAGCAGGTGGCAGCGGTTCGTGAAGATCGTGCTCCCGATCACCCGCAACGGGATCGCCACCGTGGCGACCCTCACCTTCATCGGCGCGTGGGGCGAGTTCCTGTACGCGATCACTTTTCTCAATGACCCGGGCCAATACCCGGTCAGCGCGCTGCTCGCGCAGCAAATGTCCTCCTACGGGGTGAACTGGCCGGGCCTCATGGCGGTCTCCGTCCTGGTCTCGGTCCCGACCGTACTGATCTACCTGTTCGGGCAGCGGCTGCTGGTCGGCGGTATCACGATGGGAAGCGTCCGTTGATCTCTCCACGACTCGGCAGCATCGTCCACAGAGTCGCCGCCGCGGCGGCCCTCGTCGCCCTCTCCGCGTGCGGAACCTCCGGCTCCGGCGGCGCCGGCAACGCCGGCCAGGTCACCTTCTGGCACTACTACGCGCAGGGCATCCCCGCCACCGCGAAGTTCACCAAGGACCTCGGCGACACCTACGCCAAGGCCGCCCTGCCCAAGCCGCTGAACAGCGTCTACGTGCCCGCCGAGCAGCTCACCCAGAAGGTCGTCGCCTCGGCCGCCACCAAGCAGGGCCCCGACGTCTTCGTCCAGGGCGGCGCCGACCTGCTGCAGCTCATCAAGGCGGGCGCGATCGCCGACTTCACCGCCCAGTTCGACGCGTTCAAGGACAAGTCCCAGATCCCCGACGCCAACGTCATCAAGCAGGACGGCAAGGTGTACGGCGTGCAGGGCTTCAACAACACGACCGCCCTCTGGTACAACAAGACGATCCTGGACGAGCTGGGCATCGCGCCGCCCACCACGATGGACGAGCTGGACGCCGCCCTCGCCAAGATCGGCACCAAGTACGTCGGCATCGGCCTGGCCGGCCAGGGCGATCAGGACGTCAACGCCTTCTCCTTCATCAGCGCGTACGGCTTCGACTACGCCAAGCCCGACGCCGCCGCGCTGGAGAACGCGTTCAAGCTGGTCGGCGGCTGGGCCGAGAAGGGCTACGTGCCCAGGGACGCCGCCACCTGGACCCCCGACGTCGCCTTCCAGAAGTTCACCGCCGGCGGCATGGCCTTCGCGGTCGGCGGCAACTGGCAGTACGGCAACGCCAAGAAGACCGCGTCGTTCACGTACGGCGTGGTGCCCGTGCCCGACGCGACCGCGCCGGCCAAGGTCTACCAGTTCGGCGACAACGTCCACATGAGCGCGTTCACCAAGGACAAGAAGGCCGCCTTCGACGCCATCGCCACCATGTTCCTCAGCAAGGACGGCGAGCTCGCCGCGCTGGAGGCGGGCAGCATGCCGGTGCGCAAGGACCTGGCCGACACCAAGGGCATGCAGGACCCGATCTACGACCAGTTCAACAAGGCCCTGAAGAACGGCGTGCCGTACCTGCTGCCGGGCTTCGGCACCGAGCTCACGCAGATGCGCAAGCCGGTGGCCGAGGCGTGGAGCGCCGTGCTCGCCGGGCAGTCCACGCCGCGCGACGCCGCCACCACCGCCGTCGCCGCCGTCCAGCGCGTGGCCAAGTAGTGCCCGACATCTTCGAGGGAGCGATCCGCATGCGTCCGCGTGCCACCCCCGTCCTGACCCTCATCCTCGCGATGATCGCCGGTCTGCTGACCGCCGTGCCGGCCCGGGCCGACGTCGTCCACCCCCGCCAGCAGTGGTTACGCGACTCCACCGCGGGCCTGTTCCTGCACTGGGGCATGTTCACCGCGCCCCGGCACACGGACTGCGCGTCGTGGGAGCGCGACGTCACCGAGGGCGGCTGGAACGCCGACTACTGGATCGACCAGACTCGTGCCCTCGGCGCCTCGTACATCGTCCTGGCCACCTTCCACAGCGCGCTGGGCTACGCGCGGCCTTGGCCCTCCGCGGTTCCGGGGAGCTGCGCCACCCGTCGCGACTTCCTCGGCGAGCTGGTGCAGGCCGGGAAGGCGAAGAACGTACGGATCATGCTCTACATGACCGACGACCCTCAATGGCATGACTCGCAGGGCGTCGAGATGCTCGACTCGGCCGCGTACTCGGCGTACAAGGGCCGTCAGGTCGATCTGACCACCCGCCCCGGCTTCGGCATGTACAGCTATGACCTGTTCCTGGAGGCCATGGAGAAATATCCGGAGCTGGCGGGGTTCTGGATCGACAACGAGAACGAGTACTGGCAGCAGAACGGCCTGTACGAGAAGGTCCGCGAGCTCCGGCCGTCCTGGCTGCTGAGCAACAACAACACCGACAGCCCGATCATGGACACGGTCAGCAACGAGCAGAAGACCGGCATGACCCCGGCCTACGACTACCCGCAGGCAGCGTGGACCCCGATGCCGCGCCTGGTCGAGGCCGACTACAAGCTGCCCACCACCGGCGACTGGTGGTACGACGGCGGCGACCACCCCGTCGACGCCCGCCTGTCCATCGGCCGCTACATCGCCAACGCCGGCTCCTCGATGAAGTCGCTGATGGCCGAGACCCCGATGGTCAACGGCCGGTTCCCGCCACGGCAGGAGGCGTTCAACGCGTTCATGTCCACGTGGGTCCCGCCGATCAAGGAGTCGCTGCAGGCCACCGAGGGCGGCGGCTACATGTACGGCGGCCTGCAGCCCGGCTCCTGGAACGACGGAGCCCACGGCGTGATCACCGTCCGGCGGGACGACGGCGGCCGGGTCCAGTACGTCCACGTGCTCACCAGGCCCAGCACCGACCAGGTACGGCTGCGCGACAACGGCTACCGCGTCACGAAGGTGAGCGACCTGCGTACGGGCGAGCGGCTGCGGTTCACCCAGTCCGGCGGCCATCTGAGCGTTCTCGGCATCACGCGGTGGGACGAGCACGACACGGTGTTCAAGGTCGAGACGGCCGGCCGTCAGGGCTTCGCCACCGGGCTCAAGGCCACCGCGTCCGCCGAGAAGGCCGGGCAGCCGGCCGCCGCGCTCGTGGACGGGAGCTTCGAGACCTCCTGGGACTCCGACGGCCGGCTGCCGGTGTCGCTGACTCTGGACCTCGGCAAGCGGAAGAAGGTCGCGTACCTGGCGGTCAACCAGCGCGAATGGTCACCCACCTACGCCAGGGTGACTTTCGGGCGGCCCGAGGACTCCGCCCGGATCAAGGACTACCGCGTCTACGTCAGCGACGACGGCCGTCGGTGGGGCACGCCGGTGCGGGCCGGCGCGATGCGCAGCGCGCGCGGCATGCAGGTTCTCGACCTGGGTGAGCAGCGTGCCCGCTACGTGAAGCTGGAGGTGCTCGACACCTGGGCGGGGCCGCAGGCGCCGCGCTTCCACCGCCGGCTCCAGATCGACGAGATCCAGGTCGCGCACTCCTACCCGAGCTCGCGCGACGACCTGCCGCTCGAGGCCGAGCGGCAGCAGCGGACGGGCCAGGCCCGCGTCGAGGATTGCCTCGCCTGCTCGGGCGGCGCCCAGGTGACCGGGCTCCGGCACGGCACGCTCACCTACCGCGACGTGACGGTCCCGGCGGCGGGTGAGTACCGCCTGCAGATCGACCACACCTCCGCCTCGCCGGCGACGCTGTCGGTCACCGTCAACGGCGCGGCCCCGATTCAGGTGCGGGTGCCGGGCGGCAACCAGGGCGTCCCCTCCTCCACCGCCTTGCCCGTCCCCCTGAACGCGGGCGCCAACACGATCACGCTGTCCAGCGCGGGGACGGCGGGGGTGGACCGCATCGCCGTCGCTCCGATGCCGCCCGCCTCATACGTCCCCAAGACCACCCTGACCGTCGATCCCTCGGGCCTGCAGTGGGCCGCCCCCGGGCAGCAGAGTCTCCGGGTCTCGGCGAAACTGCGCCTGGACAGCGACGACGTGCTCGACCAGGTCGCCCTCGCGCCGGTCGTACCGGCGGGCTGGACCGTCCAGGGCGAAACGATCACGGCCGCCTCCGTACGGCTCGGGCAGACGCTGACGGGCTCGTGGACGCTCACCTCGCCGCCCGGAGACGTGACCGCGACCGACATCCCGATCACGGCCACCTTCCGGTCGCTCGGCCGCCCGAACACCGCCACGAGCCTGCTGGGGGTGCGGCCGCGTCCGGCCGACCGGGTGTTCATGCGGGAGGCCGAGGACTCCCGTAACAAGATCGGCGAAGCGGGCATCACCTCCTGCGCGGCCTGCTCGGGCGGGCAGAAGGTGCGCAACATCGGCGGCGGGCCGGACCAGGGCAGCGTGCCGGACGCGTACGTGCTGTTCGAGGACGTCACGGTGCCGGAGACGCGGACGTACACGCTGTACATCGACTTCACCGTCAACAGCAGCCGGACGTACTCGGTGAGCGTCAACGGCGGGACGCCGATCGAGGTGAAGGTGAGCGGCGTGGGCAACAACACCCCCTACCTGGTCAGCGTCCCCGTCACGCTGCGGGCCGGTGCCAACACCGTCAAGTTCCACAACGACACGGCCATGGCACCCGACCTCGATCGCATCTCCCTCGGATGAGACGGCTCAACGGTCGCCGGCCGTCCGCATGGCCTTGACCCAGAGCGCCGGCGTTGAGCAGTAGCCGGCCTGCAGCCAGGCGGCCAGCACGTACGGCTTGAAGGCGGAGGCGGCCTGCTTGGTCGACTGGAAGGGCTCGTTCCACGGGTCGGTG
>NZ_JBFAIM010000097.1:0-48016 GCF_040654715.1 Nonomuraea sp. NPDC050643
TCTCGCGCAGGTCCACCGTGACCGGCACCCCGCGCAGCAGCGGCTTGACGAAGTCCGGCCACTGCTCGCCGTCGAAGCCGATCGTGGCCGGCTCGCCGCGGATGAGCCCCGGCAGCACCCGCAGCGCGGCGTCCGTCCAGGCCCCGCGTCCGGTCGATGGCGCTCCCACCGCCCGCCAGAACGGCGACCCGGGGAACCCGCCGATCCCGACCCCGAGCACCACCCGGCCGCCCGACAGGTGCTGCAGGGTCTGCACCTGCGAGGCCACCCAGGCGACCGGCCGCAACGGCAGGCTGAGCACACCGAATTCCAGCCCGATCCGCTCCGTCGCGCTCGCGGCGGCGGCCAGGACCAGCGCGGGATCCAGCCCCGGAGTGCCGTCCCCGATGATGACGTCGGCCATGCCGACGGCGTCATAGCCGAGCCCTTCGAGGTGGCGCGCCGACGCGAGGTCGGGCAGACCTCCCGGGTCCGTGGGCATGTTCGTGGTCAGCCGCATCGCGAGCCTCCGTGGTCACCTGGGCGAACGGGTACGCGGGCCACGCTAGAACCTCAAGTCCGCTTGACCTCAAGTCAGGCGATGTCGGACGCGATGTGCGTGACGGCCGCCATGGCGCCGTACGCCAGCAGGTACACCGTGCAGTGGTCGCTGAAGCGGCGGTCGGTGGCGCGCCAGGCGGCGACCAGTTCGTCGGTGACGGCCTCCGGCGCCAGGCCCGCCAGCACCGCCACCCGCGCCCCCGCGCGCTCCTGCTCCGGCAGCCCCGCCAGCGGCTCCTCCAGCCAGTCGCCCGCCGTCGGGCGGCGGCCCCGGTGGGCGGCGATCACCGCGCTCGACACGGCCGCAGCCTGCGGGGAGAGCAGGCCGGAGCCCTGGGCGGCGGTGGCGGCGAGGGCGGCGTACGCGGTGCCGATCGGCACCCCGGCCGCCCACTTCGGCGCCTCCCCGGACGGCAGGCCGTCCAGCAGGGGCAGCGTGGCCCCCGGCCGCAGGTCCCGGCGCAGCTCCCGCAGGACCGGGGCGCCCTCGAACGGCGGCTCGTCGGCCGGGTCCATGCTGCCCGGCGTCAGCCCGGCGGGCAGCATGGCGGCCGCCACCCGGTTGACGAAATGCGTGAACAGCACCGTGCCGAGAAATTCGGCGGCCACCTCGGACGGGAACGGCGCCGGCTCCCCGCCCACCGACCCCGTGGAGAACGCCCAGCTCAGCAGCGCCGCCAGCCGGTCGTCGGCCGGCCGGTCCCAGCGCTCGATCGCATCGGCGAGGTCCGGCTCACCCAGCAGTCGCAGCACCGCCAGGAACGCCTGGACGTCGTACTCCAGCCCGTTGGCCTGGGCCACCCCCAGCGCCACCACGGCCTTGTCCAGCGGCGGCACCTGCCCGGCGAGCTGCGCCTCGCGCATCAGCGACCACCCGGCCGCCATCAGCTCCGGCGCGGGCGACATCATCATCACCGCCGGGCCGATGCTGCTGAACTCGGTGTTGACCTGCGTGTACACCTCGGCGAGCAGCCCGCGGGCGCGCTGCGGGGCGACGGGGGTGATGTGACGGATCAGCGACGACATGAACGATGCCTCCAGGAGAGTTCGACAGGCTCGATCGTCGCCGCAGGGGGCGGGGTGTGTCGTCGTACGGCCGGAGACAGTGCGCGTTACTTCCGCCGCCGTAGAGGCGCGCCCGTGTACGGCGGCGGAAGTAGCCCTCAGCCGGACTTGTCGACGAGCACCCGCCACCCGTGGGCCGGGACCAGCGCCGGATCCCCCTCACCGCCGTCGCCCGCCTCGGCCACGGCGCACTCACCGGTGCCGAGCGGGAAGAGGTGGGGCCGGTCCTCCAGGTTGAGCAGGGTGAGCAGCGCCCGGCCCGGCCCGCCGGTACGCAGCACGGCCGTGCGATTGTCCAGGTGCGTCACGCTCGTGCGGGCCCTGGCCAGCCACGGGTGCCGCCGCCGCAGCGCGATCAGCCGCCGGTGCAGCTCGAACACCTCCCGCCCCGCCGCGGGCAGCTCCGCCGGCGTGGCGGGGAAGGCCGGCCTGATGGCGTCGTCGCCGCCCTCCCGCTCCTCCTTCAGGCCCTGATGGCCCAGCTCGTCGCCGTAGTAGACGCTCGGCACGCCGCCGACGGTGAACAGCACGGCCAGCGCGTGCCCCAGGTGGCGCGGGTCGTCCAGGCGGGTGGCCAGGCGGGTGACGTCGTGGTTGCCGGTGAAGGTCAGCGGGGCGAACGTCTCCAGCAGGGCGTCGTGCCGGGTCAGCGCGTGGGCCAGCTCGTACAGGTTGCGGTCGTTGAGTGAGCTCCAGATGGCCTTCCACAGCTCGTACTGGGTGACGGAGTCGAGCCCCGAGCGGGCCACGTAGCCGGCGTAGTCGCCGTGGATGACCTCGCCGACGAACCACGCCCGCGGATGCCGGGCGCGCACGCCGGGCAGCACGGCGCTCCAGAACCCGGCCGGCACGGCGTACGCGGCGTCCAGCCGCCAGCCCGCCGCGCCCCGGTCCAGCCAGTGGCCGAGCACCCCGGCGACGTGCCGCCGCACGCCCTCCTGCGCGTGGTCGAGCGCCACCAGCCGGTCGTGGCCCTCGAAGGTGTCGACGTCGCCGACCGGCCCGCGCCTGAGCCAGCCGGGATCCCCGACGAACGAGCGGCCGACGTGGTTGAACACGCCGTCGAGCAGGATCCGCAGCCCGCGCTCGCCCGCCTGCCGCACCAGCGCGTCGAAGTCGGCGTCGTCGCCGAGGCGCGGGTCGATGGCGAAGTGGTCGACGGTGTCATAGCCGTGCGTCTCGGAGGCGAAGATCGGGCCCAGCAGCAGGCCGGTGCAGCCCAGCTCGGCCGCGTGGTCGAGCCACGGCTCGAGGCGGCGCAACCGGTGGCGCACGGGGCCGTCACCGGACGCCGCGGGTGCCCCGGTGAAGCCCAGCGGGTAGACCTGCCACCAGATCGCCTCATCACTCCACGAAGGGGCCATCCCTTAACGATATTACGGCTCCCTGCGCTCTCCGAGCAGGCCGCTCTCGTACGCCGCCGCCACGGCCGCCGCCCGGTCCTTGACCTCGAGCTTGGCGAAGATGTGCAGCAGGTGCGTCTTCACCGTCGCCTCGGTGATGAACAGCCGGGCCGCGACCTCGCGGTTCGTCGAGCCCCGGGCGATCAGCCCGAGCACCTCCGTCTCCCGGGGGCTGAGCGGCGACGGCCGCCGCCCGGCCTCCCGCGCGCCCCGCGCCAGCACCCCGGCCACGGAAGGCGACAGCACGGTCTCGCCACGGGCCGCCGCCCGCGCGGCCCGGCGCAGGTCGGCGCGCGGCGTGTCCTTGAGGAGGTAGCCGGTGGCGCCCTCGGCGATCGCGGGCAGCACGTCGGCGTCGTCGTCGAACGTGGTCAGCACCAGCACGGGCAGGCCGGGCGTCTGCTCGCGCAGCGCCCTGATGACCTCCGGGCCGCTCATCCCCGGCATGCGCAGGTCCATGAGCACGATGTCGGGGCCGGTCCGCAGGGCGACGGCCAGCGCCTCCGCCCCGTCGGCCGCCTCGCCGACGACCTCGAACTCGCCGTCGGAGGAGAAGATCCCGCGCAGGCCGTCACGTACGACGGGATGGTCGTCGACGATGATCAGACGAACGGGCACGCCTTCACTCCACACGTGTCGGATCCTCCGTTCCCGAGCCGGACTCGGCGGGCAGGGCCGGGAGGGTCGCCGAGATGCCCGTTCCCTGGCCGGGAGCCGATTCGACGGCGAACCGGCCGGCCAGCCGGGTGACGCGCTGGCGCATCGCGACGAGCCCGAACCCACCCGAGCCGCCGGGCGTGAAGCCGGCGCCGTCGTCGCGCACGTCCAAGGCCACCACGTCCTCCATGTACGACAGGGTCAGCCCGGCCCGCCCCGCGCCGGCGTGCTTGGCGACGTTGGCCAGCGCCTCCTGGGCCACGCGCAGCACCGTGTCCTCCACCTCGGCGTGCAACGGCCGCGGCTCCCCGGTGACCGAGACGAACACGGGCACGCCGTTGCGATCCGACCAGGCGGCGGCGATGTCGCGCAGCGCCGTACCGAGCTGCGCCTCCTGCAGCGCCGCCGGCCGTAGCGCCTGCACCGACCGCCGCGCCTCGGCCAGGCTCTCCTTGGCGGTGTCCCGCGCCGCCACCAGCCGCGTGCGCGCCGCGTCCGCCTGCACCCCGGACTCGGCGGCTTCGAGCTGCGTGATGATGGCCGTCAGCCCCTGGGCGAGGGTGTCGTGGATCTCCCTGGCCATCCGCTGCCGCTCCGCCAGCACCCCAGCCTCCCGCGCCCGCCCCAGCAGCCTGGCCTGCAGATCGGCGTTCTCCTGCGCGAGGGCGGTCAGCTTGGCGGCGTTCGCCTCGAGCTGCGCGATCATCACCTTGCGCTGGGCGTTCTGGCGGGAGATCGTCCTGATGAACACCCCGACCGTGGCGGCGACCAGCACCCCGATCAGCACGGAGAGGATCATCTCGCCGGGCCCGCGCCCGTCCGGCGGCCGGGCCACGACCAGCACCCCCGCCGTCGCCGCCACCCCCGCGTACGCCCACCGCCCCGGCAGCAGCTCGAACGACTGGATGAAGGCCCCCAGCGCCGTCACGCTGAACACCGCGTCGATCCTGATCAGCACCGCGACGAGCGACAACAGCACCACGAAGTACGCGACCAGCGCCCAGGGCCGCTCGATCCGCTCCATTTGCTCGGCCCGCCGGATCCGGGCGAACCGCGAGCCCGTCATGAACCAGTGCCACGCCGCCGCGAGCACCGCCGGCCCGGCCGCCACGACCCGCCCCTGCAGCAGGGCGTAGAGCGCGGGCAGCAGAATGAACAGGTAGGGCAGCACCGGCCAGGCCGGATCCCGCCGCGCCCCGTCGACCGCGCCCACTTCTGGGCTCACCACCGCGACGCCCCGCATGACCCGGCCATGCCGCCCACAGTAGCCCGGCCGCCGATCAAGCCCCATCCATCGTCCGGAATCCGGCCGCCGATGCGCGGGGACGGCCTCGATCCACCCGCCTGAACCACGGCAGCCGCGACAGCGGCGCGTCCACCGTGACGACCGCGGGACCGGCCACGGCCACGCCGTCGTCGGCCCGCCACGTGCCGGGCGGCACGACCACCTCGCGAACCGTGGCGTCCTTGTCCAGCACCGGCGCCACCAGGAGATCCGGCCCCAGCAGGAACTGGTCGGTGACCGTCGCGTAGCCGCGCCCCGGATGGTCGAACTCCAGCGGCCGCATGATCGGATCACCGGTACGGGCCGACTCCCGGGCCAGCGCTCGGGATGAGGCTGCTCAGCCCGTCGGGGCCGGCCCAGGCGTGGTGCTTGTCGCGCTGCCGCTGGGCCGGCGGCAGGCCGGCGGCCAGCCAGGCGTCGCGGAACTCGTTCAGCCGGTAGCCGGCGCCGAAACGGTTCCAGGCCACCGTGTACGCCTGCGGATCCGGGCAGCCGAGCGCCGCGTAGAAGGGCGCCTCGCCGCCGTCGAACTCGAACCCGTCCACGCCGATCTCCTGGCGCAGCCGCGTCAGCTCGCCCGACAACCAGCGCAGGGCGCGCGGGTCGAGGAGGTCGAGGGCGGCGCCGTAGCCGTTCCACCATTCGCCGATGGCGACCTTGCCGCGCGCGTCGCGTACGAGCAGGCCGTCGTCGCGCAGCCGCCGGAAGACGGGCGTGTCCGGGCTGATGTACGGCACCTGAGCTCGCGGGTGCGTTTCCGTGCGATGGCGCACCGGGGAGAGCTGCCCGGCGTGTCGAAGGCGAGCTGGTAGCGGTGGCCGTCCCCAAGCGCAGGACCTCCCGCGCCGACACCCGGCACCGCCGCAGCCGGTGGCGGGCGACGGCCCCCGACCTGGTCCCGATCGTGGTGGACGGGCGGGAGCTGCTCGTGCCCCGCCCGCTCGTCCGCGCCTACCAGAGAGGATTGATCACCCCCCGCTGATCCGAACGGGCTCCTCCTCGGGGACGGGTGCCGTGGGGGCGCCGCGTGGTGACGCCAGGCGGTCCAGCCCGAGCAGGGCCGCGCCGAGCACCAGGAAGCCCGCTCCGAGCACGGCCTGCCACAGCAGCACCCAGCCGTAGCCGTGCTCGGACGGGTCCAGGAAGAAGTACGGATACCGGTTCGGCACCGTCGGGAACCACACCGCGCGCAGCACCGACGTCACGCCGTACCCCAGCGGGAACAGCAGCCACAGCGGCAGGTCCCGCCAGGGCACCACGCGGTGCGGCCCGAACGCCACCCAGTCGAACAGGGCCATCAGCGGCACCACGTAGTGCAGCAGGAAGATCGACCGGTGGGCGAGCAGGGTCTCGGGGTCGCCGTGGACGAGGCCCGGCAGCGGGTTCTCGCCGTCGTTGGTCACGAAGTGCGAGACCAGGCACGTGATCATGATCCAGAGCGTGACCGCGCCGCGCAGCCGGGGAGCCGCCGGGTCCACGGTGCGGCGCCGCACCATCCAGTACAGGACACCGGCGTAGTAGCCCAGCACGATGAGGTTGCTCTGGGTGGTGAAGAAGTGGACACGGTGGCTGCCGGTGAGCATTCCCAGCACCCCGGCCGCCACGCCGCCGGCCCGCCGGGTGAGCACCCGGTGGGCCGGTGGCCGTGCGGGTCAGCGGCCGGCGGCCTCTTCGAGGGCCCTGACGTCGATCTTCCGCATCCCCAGCATCGCCTTCATGGCCTGCTGCGCCGCGGCCGGGTCGGGGTCGCTCAGCAGCTCGTGCATGCGCCGGGGGATGATCTGCCACGACAGGCCCCAGCGGTCCTTCAGCCAGCCGCACTGCGACTCCTGGCCGCCCTCGGTGAGCTTGGCCCACAGCTCGTCCACCTCCGCCTGCGACTCACAGTCGACATAGAGGGAGATGGCCTCGGTGAAGGTGAACTCCGGGCCGCCGTTCAGCGCCAGGAACCGCTGGCCGGCCAGCTCGAACGAGACCATCATGGCCGTCCCGGCCGGGCCGGGGCCCGCGTCGCCGTAGCGCCGCACGTCGAGGATGCGCGAGTCGGCGAACAGCGAGGTGTAGAAGGTGGCGGCCTCCTCGGCCTGGTTGTCGAACCACAGGTACGTGGTGATCTTCTGCATGGTGTGTCCCTCCGAGGGGGTCCGTTCGCGTGTACTCCCCAACGCGTCGAACGCCTTGACCCCGGATCGACACCCGCTTCGAAGAACTTTTCCGGGCTCAGCCCAGGACGGCGCCGATCGCGGTCATGATCGGGATCGACAGGCCCGTCGTCAGCAGGATCGTGCCGCGGGCCAGGCGTCGGCCGGTGTCGTACGTGACCGCGTACACGTAGATGTTCTGGGCCGTGGGCAGGGCCGCGAACAGGGTGGCGGCCAGGAGCTGGGTGCCGTCGAGGCCGAGGAGGTAGCGGGCGGTGACGTACCCGACGGCGGGCTGGGCGAACGCCTTGAGCGTCACGGCCAGGGCGATGTCCTTGCCGACGCCGTCCTCCTCGGGGGCGGTGGGGGCGCGGCGGGAGCCGTACAGGCTCAGGCCGTAGGCCAGCAGCGCGACGGGCACGGCCGCGCCGCCGAGCAGGTCGATCGGGCGCATCACCGTGACCGGCAGCGAGAGGCCGCTGAGCGCGAGGGCGAGCCCGAGCAGGGAGGCGACCGTCAGCGGGTTGCGGAAGGGGAGCAGCAGCGCCGTCCGCGGCGACCGCGAGCCCTTGTCGAGGATGAGGAAGGCGACGGGGGTCAGCACCAGGAGCTGGAAGAGCAGCACGGGGGCCACGAGGGCTGCGTCGCCGAGGACGTACAGGGAGATGGGCACGCCCAGGTTGCCGGCGTTGACGTACGACGAGGCCAGCGCGCCGATCGTGGCCTCCCGCGCGGTACGCCGCCACGCAAGCTTCGCCACCAGCACGAACACCAGTTGAGTGAACGCCACCGCGACGATCTCCGTCAGCAGCACCGGCGAGAACAGCGCCCCCAGGTCGGCCTTCGACACCGTGGCGAACATCAGCGCGGGCGTCGCCACGAAGAACGCCAGCCGCGACAGCACCAGCTCGTCACTGGCCCGGAGCAGGCCCGTCACGCCGATGATGTATCCCAGCACGGCGACCGACACCAGAGCGGCGAACGCCGCCACAACCCCCGACAACCCCATTACCTCCCAAAGCGGACGCTCAGGAGCGTATCCGAGGCCGCCGGGGGAGATTTTGCCGGTCCTGGTCGGGCGCGTACGATGAAAATTCGGACACCGGAAGTGGATCTCCCCCCGCAAGACACGGCACCGCCGTCGGGATCGAGGGAGCATGACTCGGACACCAGACAATCGGCCGCACCTCACGGTGACGTTGACGATCAACGGCGAGAAACGTGAACTCGACCTGGACGCCCGCGTCACCCTGCTGGACGCGCTGCGCGACCGGCTCGGGCTGACCGGCACCAAGAAGGGCTGTGACCAGGGCGCGTGCGGCGCCTGCACGGTGATGGCCGACGGGCGGCGCGTCCTGTCCTGCTTGACGCTCGCCGCGCAGTGCGAAGGCCGCGAGATCACCACCATCGAAGGGCTGAGCGCCGACGGCGCCCTGCACCCGGTGCAGGAGGCGTTCGTGCGGCACGACGCCTTCCAGTGCGGCTACTGCACGCCCGGCCAGGTGATGTCCGCGGTGTGCCTGCTGACCGAGGGACGCGCGGGGTCGGACGCCGACATCAGGGAGTTCATGAGCGGCAACCTGTGCCGCTGCGGGGCCTACCCGAACATCGTCGCGGCCATCCGCGAGCTGGCGGGAGACGGCGATGCGTGAGTTCGAGTACGTCAGGGCCGACGAGATCGGCCAGGCCGTCGCCACGGTCACGGCCGACCCGGCCGCCTCCTACCTGGCGGGCGGCACCACCCAGCTCGACCTGATGAAGGACGGCGTGCTCGGGCCCGAACGCCTCGTCGACATCACCCGGCTGCCCATGCGCGGGGTCGCCCGCGAGGGCGGCACGCTCCGCGTCGGCGCGCTGACCACGATGGAGGAGCTGGCCGCCGACCCGACCGTGGCCGGCCGCCTGCCGCTCGTCCGCCAGGCACTGCTGCTGGGCGCGTCGGTGCAGCTCCGCAACATGGCCACCATCGGCGGCAACCTGCTGCAGCGCACCCGCTGCCGCTACTTCCGCGACCCGACCGTGCCCGCGTGCAACAAGCGCAGCCCCGGCACCGGCTGCGCCGCCGTCACCGGCGCCGCCCGCATGCACGCCGTCCTCGGCGCGGGGCGCGCCTGCATCGCGCTGCACGCCTCCGACCTGGCCGTGGCGCTGGTCGCGCTCGACGCCGTCGTCCACGTCCAGAGCCGCGACGGCACGCGCTCGATCCCGCTGACCGGCTTCTACCTGCTCCCGGGCGACACCCCCGACCGGGAGAACGTGCTCGCCCACGGGGAGCTGATCACCGCCGTGGACATCCCGCTGCCGCCCGAGGGCACCCGCTCCGGCTACCTGAAGGTCCGCGACCGCGCCTCTTACGAGTTCGCGCTCGCCTCCGCCGCGGTGGCCCTGATCCTGGACGACGGCGTGATCCGCGAGGCCCGGGTGGCGCTCGGCGGCGTCGGCACCGTGCCGTGGCGGGCACGGGAGGCCGAGGACGTCCTGCGCGGGGCGCCGGCCGCGGCCCCGGCGTTCCTGGCCGCCGCCGAGGCGAGCGTGCGCGACCCGTTCACCGTGCCCGGCACCGCGTTCAAGGTGGAACTGGCGAAACGCACGCTGGTCCGGGCCCTGCGCACCGTTGCGGAGGCGTCATGAACACGAGTGTGGACCGGGTGGACGGGCCGCTGAAGGTGAGGGGCGCCGCGACGTACCCGAACGACGTCGACGTGCCCGGCCTGGCGTACGCCGCGGTCGTGCGCTCCACGATCGCCGCCGGGCGCATCGCCCGCCTCGACACGCGCGCGGCCGAGGACTCGCCGGGCGTGCTGGCGGTGCTCACCCACCTCAACGCGCCCAAGCTGGAGCCGGGGCCGCAGTCCTTCCTCGGCACCCCGCCGCCGCCCCTCCAGGACGACCGGATCGTGTACCACGGCCAGTACGTCGCCGTCGTGGTCGCCGAGACCCCCGAGCAGGCGAGCGCCGCGGCCCGGCGGGTCGAGGCCGGCTACGAGGCGGTGGAGCCGCGCCTGCGGATGGACGACCCGCGGGCCGAGCGGCTGGTCAACCCCTGGGGCATGGACGCCTCCTGGGGTGACGTGCGGGCCGCGCTCAACGACGCCGAGGTCATGGTCGACGCCGCGTACACGACCGCGGAGAACACCAACAACCCGCTCGGCCCGTTCGGCACGGTGGCCGCATGGGAGGGCGACGCCCTGACCGTGCACGACTCGACCCAGTGGCCCGTCCACGTGCGGGCCACGCTGGCCCGGATGTTCGGGGTGCCCGAGGCCGGGGTGCGGGTGCTGGTGCCGTACGTCGGGGGCGGGTTCGGGACCGGGCTGCGCGTCTGGCCGCACGTGGCGCTGGCCGCGCTCGCGGCGCGCGAGGCCGGGCGGCCGGTCAAGCTCGTGCTGACCCGCCCGGAGATGTTCACCGGCGTCGGCCACCGCACCGCCACGACGCAGCGCGTCAGGCTCGGCGCCGCGCGCGACGGCCGGCTGACCGCGATCGAGCACGAGAGCGTCTCGACGCTGTCGATCGAGGGCGACAACATCGAACCCTGCTCGTCCGTCTCGACCGGCGCGTACGCCTGCCCGAACGTCGCCACCAGCGACCAGCTCGTACGCCTGAACATCCCGTGGACCAGCTCCATGCGCGCCCCCGGCGAGGCGCAGGGCAACTTCGCCCTCGAGTCCGCCATGGACGAGCTGGCCCACGAGCTCGGCCTCGACCCGCTGGTGCTGCGCCTGCGCAACTACGCCGAGACCCACCCGCAGCACGGCCTGCCCTACTCCAGCAAGGCGCTGCGCGAGTGCTACGAGGCGGGCGCCGAACGTTTCGGCTGGTCACGACGCCCGTCCCAGCCGCGCTCGACCCTCGACGGAGACGAGTACGTCGGCTACGGCATGGCCGGGATCAGCTACTTCTGGTACCAGGCGCCCTGCCAGGCGATGGCCACCCTGCGGGCCGACGGCACGGCGTACGTGGGCAGCGCCGTCACTGACATCGGCACCGGCACGTACACGGTCATGACCCAGCTCTCCGCCGAGCTTCTCGGCCTCGAACGGGACCAGGTCACCTTCGCCCTCGGCGACACCGCCCTGCCGCCGGGCGTGCACGCGGGCGGGTCGGGCCTGACGGCCGCCGCCGGCAGCGCGGTGTACGCGGCCTGCCGCAATCTGATCCAGGCCTTCCTCGACGCGGCGACCGCCGACCCCGGCTCGCCGCTGGCCGGCTGCGCCCTCGACGACGTCACCGTCGCCGGCGGGCGCATCCACCGGCGCGGCGAGCCGGAGCGGGGCGAGTCGTACACCGCGCTGCTGGCCGCGCGCGGCCTGGCCGAGCTGAGCGCCCACGGTGAGAGCACGCCGCGTCAGCCCCAGGAGGCCGGGATGGCGCCCGCGGGGCCGTTCGGGGCCCGGTTCGTGGAGGTACGGGTGGATCCCGAGCTGGGACGGCTGCGGGTGACCCGGGTCGTCTCGGCGATCGACGGCGGCCGGATCCTGAACGAGAAGCTGGCCAGGAGCCAGATCATCGGCGGGACCGTCGGCGGGATCGGCATGACGCTGTTCGAGGAGACGGTCACGGACGCGGACACGGGCCGGGTGGCCAACGCCACGTTCGGCGACTACCTGGTGCCGGTGAACGCCGACATCCCCGACCTGGAGGTGATCTTCGTCGGCGGTCCCGATCCGTTCAACCCCATCGGGGTGAAGGGCGTCGGGGAGATCGGCCTGGTCGGGATGGCCGCCGCCATCGCCAACGCGGTCTTCCACGCCACCGGCAGGCGCATCCGCTCCACGCCCATCACGATCGAACGCCTGCTCATGTGAGCCACGACCCATCAAGGCCGGCCCGCGTGCTCGACGGCGTCGAGGCCCGCGTCCGGCACACGTGAAAGGTGGCGCCCGGACCGAGGCCCGGACGCCACCTTCAGGTAGGAGAGGCTGCTAGCCGCAGTGCTCCGGAGGGCTGTCGTAGACGGACGCGCCCGCCTTGCCGCCCCACTTGACGCACTTGTCCGCCGCGCTGGCCCGCACCGGCCCCGCGAAGTACGCGAAGTTGCCGCTGTCGGTGGCGCGGGTCTGGCCCTCGACCTCCAGGTAGGCGCTGACGGCGCTGGCCGTGCCGATCGAGGTCTTCTTGATCGTGGTCACGCAGTTGTTGCCGTTGTCGGCGTTGTAGAGCAGGAAGACCGTGCCCGCCGTGCCCAGGGCCGCCTGGTCGATCACCTTGTAGCCGGTGCCGCAGACGGACTCGGGGGTGTGGGGGTTGGTGTTGCCGCCACCGCCGGTGACGAACTGCATGTAGCGGTTCCAGTCCCAGTGGCCGCCCGGGTCGGTGTGGGTGGCGCCGGGGACCTGGTTGTGGCCGACGATGTGGGTGCGGTCCTTGGGGATGCCGTACCGGTCGGCGATGTTACGGGTCAGCGCGGCCGAGGAGCGGTACATGGCGTCGGTGAACCAGGACGCGTTGTTGACATAGCCCTCGTGCTCGATGCCCACCGAGCGCCGGTTGTACGAGCCCGCGTGGAAGGCCCGGTTCTTCTCCCTGACCATCTGCGTCACGGCGCCGTCGGAGGAGCGGACGACGTAGTGTGCGGAGGTGGGGTTCGGGCGGGGGCCGGTCTGGAACCAGTCGATCGTCCCGGCGTAGGTGCCCTGGGCGACGTGGATGACGATCCGGTCGATCGCGTCGCTCGTCGGGCGGTTGGAGACCGCGTAGTTCGAGCTGTGCGCCGCCACCCAGGCGGCCCCCGGGTAGTCGGTCGAGGCCGCGAACGTGCTGGGGTTGTCGAGGTCCTTCGCCTTGGCGTACGAGCCGCGGTCGGGAGTGACGGTGCGGGCCTTGACGGTGACGGTCTCGCCGCCCGGCGTCGGGGCCTGGATACCCTTGGCGAGCTGCTCGTACACGGTGTCGGCGTACAGGCGGGCCACGTCGGGGGAGGAGGCGCCGCCGTACTTGGCGACGGCCTGATACCACTTGCCGGGTTCCTTGCGGGCCGCGGCGTCCAGGCCGAGCTGGTCGGCGTACGCCCGCAGCACGGCGGCGCCGCCCGCGATGTTGGCCGCGTCGTTCGTCTTCAGCGCCGAGGCCGCCTTGCCGGTCAGCGTGGCGGCGCGCTCGAGCGACTTGGAGGAGACCAGGTGCATCACGCCGTAGCCGCCGCTGGCGCTGGGCTCGCCACGGTGGCCGTCGAGATGGGTCTCGGCGTACGCGAGCGACACCAGCAGGTCGCGCGGGACCTCGTAGGTGGTGGCGGCGCCGGCGAACGCGTCGGCCATGGGGCCGGCGGTCACGGCCGCGGCCGGTCCGGCCACGACCAAGGACAGGGGGATGAGCGCGCCGGCCACCAGCGCGGCGGTACGGCGACGTCCGTTCGTGTGTTCACTCACGGGATCAAGATTGGGACGTGCACGTACAGAGAACCTCCAGAAACGGCACAAGCCCAGATGGGAAGGTCATGAAGCGATACATCCTCACCGGTACGCCGGGCTCCGGCAAGACCACGATCCTGCGGCGGCTGGCGGCCCTCGGCTATGCCACGGTCGACGAGGCCGCCACGGAGGTCATCGCGGTCGAGCAGGCACGGGGCGTGGACGAGCCGTGGACCCGGCCGTCCTTCATCGACAAGATCGTGGCCCTGCAACGCCGGCGGCAGCTCCAGCCGGTCACCGCCGGGCCGCCCGCCCAGTTCTTCGACCGCTCGCCCGTCTGCGCCCACGTGCTGAGCACCTGGCTCGGGCACCCGGTCCCGCCGGCGCTGTCCGCCGAGATCGAGCGGATCACCCGGGACGAGGTGTACGACCGGGACGTGTTCTTCGTCCGCAATCTCGGCTTCTGCGAACCGACCGAGGCGCGGCGGATCAGCTTCGAGGACTCACTGGAGTTCGAACGCCTCCACGAGCGGACCTACCAGGAGTTCGGGTTCCGGCTCATCGACGTCCCCGCCGCGCCGGTCCCCGAACGGGTGGCCGCCGTGACCTCCCGGCTCGCGCCGGCCGAGCCCTAGCCGTACCGGTTCCGGCGCGCCTGGCTCACATGAGGGCCAGCCGGGCCAGGTCGTCGTCCGTGAGCCGCAGCGCGGCGGCGGCCACGTTGGCGGCCAGGTGCTCGGGGTCGCCGGTGCCGGGGATGGCCAGCACGTGCGGGCCCTGGTGGAGGGTCCAGGCCACCCGTACCTGCGCGGGGGAGGCGCCGTGGGCGCGGGCGACGTCGAGCACGGCCTGGCCGTCGGCGCCGCTCGGGCCCGCCTCGCGCCCGGCGCCGGCGATCGCGAAGAACGGCACGAACGCGATGCCCTGCTCACCGCACACCCGCAGGACCTGCCGCTGGCCGGCCGAGGCGCCGACGCCGAAGGGGTTCTGCACGCACACCACCGGCGCGATGGCCTGCGCCTCGGCCAGGTGCGCGGTGGTGGCGTTGGACAGGCCGAGGTGGCGGACGAGGCCGGCCTCGCGCAGGTCGGCCAGGGCGCCGAAGTGCTCGGCGATCGAGCCGTCCCGGCGGCTCGGGGGGATGCGCAGGTTGACGACGTCCAGGTGGTCGCGGCCGAGCTGGCGCAGGTTCTCCTCGACCTGGCCGCGCAACTGCTCCGGCGTGGCCCACCACCACTGCCCCGAGGGGTCGCGGGCGGCCCAGACCTTGGTCGCGATGACCAGGTCGTCCGGGTACGGCGCCAGCGCCCGGTTGATGAGCTCGTTCGCCGAGCGCAGCGCCGAGAAGTAGAAGGCCGCGGTGTCGATGTGGTCGACGCCCAGCTCGACGGCGCGCCGCAGCACGGTGATCGACCGCTCCCGGTCGCTCGGGACGCCGAGGTCGAAGGCGGCGCTGCCGGTGAGCCGCATCGCGCCCAGGCCGACGCGGTTGACCGTCAGGTCGCCGAGTGCCCAGGTGCCCGCGGCGGCCGCCGGGCTGGTGTGCGAGGTCATGGAGCTCCTTCGGAAGGCGTTTTCGGGCATGAAAAAAGCCTTCCTGGCGGATGGGGATCCGGGCCGGGAAGGCTCAAGTGACGAAAGGGATCATATCAGGACGCGACGGGCTCCCAGTCGATGTGGTGGTCGTAGATCCACTGGCTGGGGTCGTGGCCGGTCCTGGCCATGTGCGACATCGCCAGGCGCATGATGAGGTCGCGCGGCACGCGGGCCAGGGGATTGAGCGCCTTCCACGCCCCGGTGCGGTTGCCCTGGGCGACGACCTTCTCGACGCGGGGGCGGCGCGCGCGCTCGTAGGCGGCGAACGCGGCCTCCACGCCGGGCTGGTCGCGCAGGCAGGTGGCCAGCACCACCGTGTCCTCGATGGCCATGGCGGCGCCCTGCCCGATGGACGGGGCGGTGGCGTGGGCCGCGTCCCCGATGATGATCATCCGGTCGCGGTGCCAGCGCGGCACGCGGGGCAGGTCGTAGGTGTTCCAGCCGGGCAGGAAGGTGGCGGTGGCGCCGATGATGTCGACGGCGGGGCCCTGGTCGCGGCGGAACAGCTCGACGAGGCGGGCCCGCCACTCGTGCGTGCTGATCTCGGCCAGTTCGGTGGACTGCGCGGGGTTGGCCGCCCACCACACCTCGCCGCCGGGGTGGGTGGTGTGGGAGAAGAAGCACCGCTTGCCGAAGACGGCGTTCATGACGCCGGGCGCGCTGCCGGTGGTCACGCCGCGCGCGTAGCCGCCGAGGGTGAGCAGGCCGGTGTAGCGGGCGGGCGGGGCCTCGGGGTCGATGACGTGACGGGTGCGTGAGCGCAGGCCGTCGGCGCCGATCAGCAGGTCGCCGTCGGCCGTGCCGCCGTCGGCGAAGCGCGCCCGTACGCCGTGGCCGGTCGGGGTGGCGTCGGTGAGGCGTTTGCCGTACTCGATGCGCAGGCCGCGGCTCAGGGCGTGCTCGCGCAGCACGCGGTAGAGGTCGGCCCGCTTGACGGTACGCGCGGTCGTGCCGTCGTCCAGGGCGCTGCCGTAGGACAACCGGCCCAGCTCACTGCCCGAACCGTTGCTCAGGATGATCGACGGGGTGTCGAAGCCCAGGTCGCCGAGGTCGATGTCGAGCGTGCGTAAGGCGTCGAGCGCGTTGACGGCGAGGGTCAGGAAGGCTCCGGCGTGGTCGGCGGACTTGTCGTACGCCTCGTAGATCACCGCGTCCATGCCGGCCTTGCGCAGGGCGATGGCGGAGAGCGTCCCGGCGATGCCGCCGCCGATGACCATGGCTGTGTATGTCATACACCGAGTGTATGACATACACTTGACTCATGAGCGACACACTGCCACCAGGACTCGGCGCCCTCTGGGCGCGCTACGGGGAGGCGGCACCGGAGCCGCGGCAGGGTCTGAGCCTGCCGGCGATCGCGCGCGCGGCGGTGGAGCTGGCCGACGCCGGCGGCCTGGAGGCCGTGTCGATGGCCAGGGTCGCCGAACGGCTGGGCTACACCACGATGTCGCTCTACCGGCACGTCAAGAGCAAGCAGGAGGTGCTGCTGCTCATGCTGGACGCGGTCGCGCCCGTCCCGCCCGAGCTCGGCGAGCCGTGCCCCGACTGGCGCGCCGGTCTGGAGCGCTGGTGCCGGGCCCAGTGGGAGATGCTGCGCGCCCACACCTGGATCGTGCACCTGCCCACCTCCGGCCCCCCGATCACGCCCAGCCAGCTCGAATGGACCGACCGCGGGCTGGCCGCCCTGCGCGGCACCGGCCTCAGCGAGAGCGACAAGGTCGGCGTGATCCTGCTGGTGGCCAGCTACATGCTCAACGCCGCCCGGATGAGCGCCGAGCTGGGCCAGGCCGCCTCCGACGAGTCGATCACCGCCTACACCTCGCTGCTCGGCGACCTGGTCGACGAGCGGCGCTTCCCCGCGCTGCGCACCGCGCTCGACGCGGGCGCGTTCGGCTACCCCGAGGAGACCGCCGAGGAGGAGCGGCGGTTCGACTACTCCTTCGGCCTGGCCCGCATCCTGGACGGCGTGGCCGTCCTCATCGACGGCTACAGTGATCACGATGATGGACGAGCGGCGGCTGACCACCCACGGTGACGTCTCCACGGCGCTGGCCCGGCTCGGCGACGCGGAGCTGGCCGAACTGCTCGAGCGCGACGCCGTGCCCCTCGGCGTCGGCATCGGCGGGGCGGCGGCGCGGCTGGAGGTCGGCGGCGCCCCGGTCTTCGTCAAACGCGTGCCCCTCACCGAGCCGGAGCTCCGCGCCGAGCACTCGACGGCCAACCTGTTCGGCCTGCCGCCCTTCTGCCAGTACGGCATCGGCTCGCCCGGCTTCGGCGCCTGGCGCGAGCTCGCCGCCCACACCATGACCACCGACTGGGTGCTGACCGGCCGCTTTCCCGGCTTCCCCGTGCTCCACCACTGGCGGGTGCTGCCGAACACCGCACCCGCCGCCCTCTACGAGGAGCTGGCCGACGTCGACCGGACGGTGACCTTCTGGGAGGGCGCGCCCGGCGTGCGCCGCCGCCTCGAGGCCCTGGCCGAGGCCCCGGCGAGCCTGGTGCTGTTCCTGGAGCACTTCCCGTACAACGCCCGCCAGTGGCTGGAGGAGCAGGTGCGCGCCGGCGCCGCCGACCGGGCCGTCGCCCAGGTGGACCACGGCCTGCGCGAGGCCGTGTCCTTCATGAACGCCAACGGCCTGCTGCACTTCGACGCCCACTTCGACAACATCCTCACCGACGGCCACCGCCTCTACATCGCCGACTTCGGCCTGGCCGTCTCCACCCGCTTCGACCTGTCACAGGAGGAGCGCGACTTCTACCGCCGCCACCGCACCTACGACCGCACCTACACGCTCTCCTACCTGGTGAACTGGCTGGCCAGGGCGTTCTACGAAGCCGACTGGGAACGATGCCGCGCCCTGGCGGCCGCATGGGCGGCGGGCGAGGCGCCCACCGGCGTGCCCGGCGGCGTCGCGGCCCTGCTGTCGAGATACAGCCCGCTGGCGACCGTGCTGTTCGCGTACTACCACGCTCTGCAGACCGAGAGCAGGAAGACCCCCTACCCGCTGGAGGAGATCCGCCGCGTCGCCGAGCGGCACGCCCTGCCGCTCGACTGATGCCGCCCGCTGCGCCGCCTGGCCGCGCCCTAGGGTGATCGCATGACCGTGCTGCGCTCCGTCGCCCTGTTCCTGCTGGCCGCCCTCGCCGAGATCGGCGGCGCGTGGCTGGTCTGGCAGGGCTGGCGCGAGGAGCGCGGCCTGCTGTGGATCGGCGCCGGCGTGCTGGCCCTGGCCGCGTACGGATTCGTCGCCACTTTCCAGCCCGAGGCCCACTTCGGCCGCGTCCTGGCCGCGTACGGCGGGGTCTTCGTCGCCGGCTCGCTGCTGTGGGGCATGGTCGCCGACGGCTTCCGCCCCGACCGCTGGGACGTCATCGGCGCCCTCATCTGCCTGGCGGGCGTCGCGGTCATCATGTACGCCCCCCGCGGCTGATCGGGAAATCCCGCTGGACATGATCGATACTCTGGACGAATGGCGCGTTACGGAGCACAGTACGGCCCCGACTTCACCTTCCTCGGCATCCCCCGGTGCGACCTCACGGACCCCGCCTCCTACGCCGGCGCCGACGTGATCATCGTCGGCGCCCCCTTCGACGGCGGCACCTCCGCCCGCCCCGGCACCCGCTTCGGGCCGCAGGCCATCCGCTCGACCGACTACATCGGCCACAACGGCTCGCGGCCCAGCCTCGCCCTGCGCACCGACGGCCTGAAGGACCTGACCGTCCGCGACGCCGGCGACGTCGAGATGTTCTCGGGCGACGTGGTCAAGTCCCTGGCCGACCTGCGGGCCGCCGTCGCCACCGTGGTCCGGGCGGGCGCGATCCCGGTGATCCTCGGCGGCGACCACGCGATCGCCTACGCCGACGCCCGCGGCGTGGCCGACGTGCTGGGCCAGGGCCGCGTCTCCATGGTCCACTTCGACGCCCACGCCGACACCGGAGACATCGACTTCGGCTCGCTGTGGGGGCACGGGCAGCCGATGCGCCGCCTCATCGAGTCCGGGGCGCTGCGCGGCGACCGGTTCCTGCAGATCGGCCTGCGCGGCTACTGGCCCGGCCCGGAGACCCTGGCCTGGATGGCCGAGCAGCGCATGCGCTCCTACGAGATGACCGAGATCGGCGTACGCGGCCTCGACGCCTGCCTCACCGAGGCGTTCGCCATCGCCACCGACGACTGCGACGGCGTGTTCCTGTCGGTCGACATCGACGTGTGCGACCCCGGCCACGCCCCCGGCACCGGCACACCCGAGCCCGGCGGGCTGAGCGCCAGGCAACTGCTCGACGCCGTGCGCCGGGTCTGCCTGGAACTGCCGGTCGTGGGCGTCGACGTGGTCGAGGTCAGCCCTCCCTACGATCACGCGGACATCACCGCCGCGCTCGCCAACCGCGTGGTGCTCGAAGCCCTGTCAGCCATCGCCCGTCGCCGCCAGGACGCACGCGACGGCACGACGTGGGATCCCGGCCGGCCACTGCTCGAAGGACGTTGATGCCCGAAATCCTGCCCTGGGTGGTCGCTCCTGGCACCCTCAGCGCGGGCCCGCAGCCCGTGCTCGCCTCGGAACACGGCCTGCTGCTGCGGCCCTGGACCGTCGCCGACGCCCCCATGATCGTCGACGCCTTCGGCGACCCGGCCACCCGGCACTGGCACGGCCGCAGCGTCGAGTCCGTCGCCGAGGCCGAGGGGCTCATCGACGGATACACGCGCGGCTGGCAGAGCGAG
Organism: Nonomuraea sp. NPDC050643; assembly: GCF_040654715.1. Taxonomy (NCBI): domain Bacteria; kingdom Bacillati; phylum Actinomycetota; class Actinomycetes; order Streptosporangiales; family Streptosporangiaceae; genus Nonomuraea; species Nonomuraea sp. NPDC050643. The sequence goes on from NZ_JBFAIM010000097.1 coordinate 19,758, forward strand.
TCCAGCGCCAACTGGGCCGTCGTCACCGGCGGGGGAGAGGTGCTGGGCCGGGTCGGGCTGCGCGCGTTCGACCTGGCGCAGGGGGAGGCGGAGGTGGCGTACTGGATGCGGGCCGCGGCCCGGGGAAGGGGCGCCGCCCCGGCCGGAGTCCGTACGCTGAGCACCTGGGCCTTCGGCGCCGGCCTGCACCGGCTCATCCTCCACCACTCCGTCGCGAACGCGGCCTCCTGCCGGGTCGCCCAGAAGACCGGCTTCGACCTGGAGGGTGTCCGGCGCAGCGCCTACCTGCACACGGACGGCTGGCACGACGTGCACCTGCACGCTCTGATCAGCCCGCACCCGTCCGAGGGGCCGGATTCCCGATGATGCGAAGCTCGGTCCGGGCCATCGTCCTCGACCCCGGCGATCGCATCCTGCTCTGTCGCCACGACCTGACCCGGGTCGACGGGCCGGTGGTGTGGGCCATGCCGGGCGGCGGGATCGAACCCGGCGAATCGCGGGCGGCGGCGCTGCGCCGCGAACTGTCCGAAGAGATCGGCCTGCGCCTCGACGGCGGCCCGGCCCCGCCGCACGTCTGGCACCAGAGCGTCGCCGGATCCGGCTACGCGCCCGGCTACGACGGGGTGATCAACGACTACTATCTGATCAGAACGCGTACCTTCGAGCCACGTGGCGACTGGAGTGACGAGCAATTGGCGGCCGAGCACATCACGGACATCCGATGGTGGACATTCGCCGGGATCGCCGCGGGGTCACCGGGCGAGCTCTTCTCGCCCCGAGCCCTCGCCGGCTGTCTGGGCTCACTCCTGACCGAGGGCGTCCCCGACGCGCCCATTCACATGGGTCTGTGATCCACGTGCATCCCCCCGTCCCGTTCCCCTCGTGAGAAGATCGAGTTCATGACTGCACTGCCTGGCTCAGACCGCCGGGGCTCGCACGCCCGCGCGGCGTCTCCCGACACCTCCGTGACGCTCATGGCGCGACCGGGACGGTCCACCCGTGCCGATGCCCGGCCGCTCGGCCCCACGGAGCGGCCCGGTGACCGCGACCTCGGCGGACCGGCCCGCCTCGCAGGCAGTGGCCCCTACCACCCATACCGCCCCGCCCGCCCATCCGCCGGGATCCGGCCGGGCGCCGCGCGGAGAACGGGTACGGTCGAGTGCTGATCACGCCCCAGCCCCCCGGCATCACCCCCACCACCTCGCCTGACGTCACCGTTCCAGGCTCCGCCCCCGCGCCGGCGCCGGGAGCCGGGTTCAGGTCCGTGTCCGGAGACGGGCCCGTCTCCCGCGACGGGTCGGGTCCCAGCGAGCTGCCCAGCCGCGTCTCCACCCGCAGATCGGCTCCGGCCGCCGGGGCGACCCCGCAGGCCGGTTTCTTAATCGCCGCCGGCGACCGGGGCACCGGCCGCCCAGCCGACCAGGCACCCGGCACGGGTTCCACCGCGAAGGGAGCCGCCGGCCGGCGCCCGAAGCCCGACGAGCCCGAGACGACGAACCGCACACCAGACGGACCCGGCACGGCGCGGGCGACACCGGCCCGGCCTGACACGGCGGAGGCGACACCGGCCCGGCCGGCGGACGTGCACGAGGCGACCGAGGGAGACGGGCAGGCGCCGCGACAAGGGACCACGCCCGAGCAAGGGACCGTGTCCCCGCACGGCACCCCGGCCGGGCCTGGTACGGATGGCGGGTCCGGGGCGGGTGGTGGGCGTGGTGATGAGGTGGCGCAGTCGCCGGCCGGTCCCGAGATGACGAGTGTCGGGGAGATCGCCGGGTTGCGGCCACGTCGCCGGCCGGGCGACGGCGGCGAGGTCCGGGGCGTGGACGTCGATCTGGTGGACGGCCTCACCCCGCAGAGCCGCCACGCCGTGACCTCCTGGCTCCAGGACGGCCCGGCCGCCGCGACGCGCCAGGTCAGGCTCCAGGTGCTGGCCGCGTTCCTGCGCTGGCTGGACAGCGCCGAGCCGGCCGTCGAGCCGCTCGGCGTCACCGGCGCCCACCTGGACGCCTACTGCAACGCCGCCCTCTCGGGAACGCTCACGATCGGCGTCCGCCGGCCGGGCAAGCCCCTGTCGACCACCACCGTGACGAGGAAGCGCGCGGTGCTGTCCTCGTTCTACCAGTTCGCCTGGCGTCACGGCCTGGTCCAGCACGACCACGCCATCGGACACCAGCCGGTCGACGCCCGCGACGGCCGGCTGCTCACCCGGCAGGACCGGCGGTTGCTGCGCCGGGGCATCGCCCGGCTCGCCGCCGACGGACAATACGCGGCGGCGACCGCCGTCGCCCTGCTGGAGGCCACCGGCGCCCCCGTGGACGCGCTGGCCAGCCTCACCCCCCAGGACCTGCGCGCCGACGATGCGGACGGGCCCGTCCTGATCACCGTGCACGACAGCCGGGGCGACATCGTGGCGTTCCCGGTGCCGCCGCTGGCCCGTCCCCTGTTGCGGGCCCTGTCGGAGGGGCGTACGGCGGGGGAGCTGCTGATCAGCCGCGGCGACGGGCATCCCGTGGACGTGCAGTGGCTGCGGCGGGCGCTCACCGATGCCGCCCTGGCCGGGGGAATCCCGCGCCAGCGGGCCGAGCTGCTGCACCCGTACATGATGCGCGCCACCACCGTGGCGGAGCTGCTGCGTGATCGCGCCGCCTCCGCAGGGGGCGGCATGCAGCCGGCGGCGGGAATGACGGCCCTGGTCGGCAGCGGCCGGCGCGCGTAGCGGGAGAGAAGCGGCGGCTGCCAGGCCACAGCCGCCGCTTCAGTAGAAGAGCAGCGGTTGTCACGTCACTGTCGTGGTCTCGCGTTCTAGGTGTGCAGGGGTGGGGCGCCGCCGGTGCCCGCGTGCCACTGGCGCTCGATCCGTTTCAGCAGCGCCGGATACACGAACGCGTACCGGAACGGCTTGATCGCGGCCATGTAGGCGGCGCCGAACCACCCGTTCGGCCTGACCAGGACCGCCATCTGCCCGCGGTGGCCGCCGGCCCCGTCAGGGACCCAGCCGACGTGCATGACCGTGTGCACGGTGCCGTTCGCCAGCTCGGCCGCCCATTCGTCCGCGAGCAGGTAGAGGGGCGTGAACGGCAGGTTCGCCGGCCCGGGGCCGGGGGGTACGGACTCGGGCAGCCGCTGCCTCAGCGACGTCACCCGGGAGCCGAGACCGGCGCCCGGACGGTCCCAGCCGAACAGCGCGCCGAGCCTCCACCGGGTCGCCCAGAGCACGCGCACGATGAGCGGCGCGCCCCGAGGGAAGTCGCCCGACACGAACTGCGACACCAGCCGGGGCAGGTCGCCGGGGCCGCCCGGCGTGGCCAGCGCCCATACGTCCTCGACCTGGAAGTCGCCGGCGATCTCGTGGATCAGCCAGGGGCGCGAGGTGTGCGCGGTCTTCGGCAGCCTCATGAACGGGCCTCCGTGCCGGGGGAGGGAACGGGCGGCAGGCCGAGCACGCCCCGGACCGCCCTTTCGGTGAGCTCGACGTCGTAGGGCGCCTGACCCGCGAACTGGATCGCGACCGCCTCCATCACGACCAGGTAGGCCCGCGCGATCTCCACGGGCGGCGGGCCCGCGGGTATCGTCCCGCGGGCACCGGCGGCGGCGACCAGTTCGGTGCAGTCGGCCACGAGCCGGCCCAGGATCTCCGTGATCGCCTGGCCGACCGGATGGTCCTGCCCGGCGAACTCGACGCGCAGCGTCATCAGGACCCGGGCGATGTCTCGGCGGCAGTAGACGGCGTGCCCCCGTGCCATCGCCATCAGGGCCTCGACGGGGTCGGCCTGCTCGGCGACCAGCCGGCCCACCTCGGCCCGCCACGTCTCCTCGACCCACCGCACCACCGCCAGCGCCAGATCCTCCTTGTTGGCGAACAGGTGGTAGAGCGCGCCGCGGGTGTAGCCGGCCTCGCCGGCCACGCGTTCCAGCGACAGCGTCGCGTATCCGTACGTGGACAGGCCGCGCGCCGCGGCCTCCAGCAGAGCGTTCCTGGTATGGGCGCGCCGATCCGCCTGCTTGCGGCGAACCGTCATCCCATTTCACCTACATACATGTATGTAGGTTATATTCGGCCTCGCCGGTCCGCAATCCGGGCCGGGCCGACACGTGAAGGAGAGAGCAGCATGAACGTGGGCATGGTCGCCTTTCACTATCCGCACGCCGCGTACCAGGAGGAGTTCGTCTCACGTGTGCACCGCGTGGCCGAGGAGTTCCGCCGGACGCCGGGCTGCCTGTCGGCCGGCTGCTGGGTGTCCGGCGAGGCGGTCGTCTCGATCGTGCACTGGGAGTCCGAGGAGGCGTTCACCGCGTCGTTCGCCACCGTGCTGGCGGCCGGGCTGGACCTGGACTACGACGAGCGCGAGGCGCGGCCCCGCGAGATCCACCGCCTCGTGGCCGCCTGACCGAGCGGCGGCGGGGACGGCCCCCGCACCGCCCCCGCCGCGTCAACCCGTCAGGGCCTCGGATACTCGACGGCCTTGCCGCAGTAGCTGATCCCGACCGGCGAGTTGCTGAAGCGGCACACCTGGACGACCACGCGGTCGATCGCGCTCACCCCGTTCGGGTCGGACAGTGCCACCGCCACCGGCACCACGCCGTTGTCGGCCTTGACGATCCCCCGGTCGACGACCGTCTTGCCGTTGTAGGCGACGAAGGCCGCCTGGGAGTGCATCTGGTCCGGAGAGCAGACGGTGATGCCGCTCTCGTCGGACAGTTCACCCTTGACCTGGACGACCGGCCTGATCACGGGGCCTTCCACCCAGTTCAGCGTTCCCTCCGTGAACCCCCGGCGGCACGAGTCCCCGGAGTCGGCGTAGTACTTCACCATCGCCGCCGCCTGGGCCGACACGACCGGCTGCGCCCCCAGCAGGCCCGCGGTGACGGCGGCGCCCAGCGCCAGCCAAGTACGTAAACGCATGGCATTGACCCTTTCGTGTGGTTGATTCGGCCCCTCATCGTCAAACAACCGTCCGATGAGTGCCACCCCTGTTCCTGGCGCGCGGCCGTGCTTAGGGGTGGCCGGCCTTCCGGCTGCCGATCCCAGCCTCGGTGGGCGAGGGATTGTCCGGCAGCCCTGTCGCGTCACCGTGGACAAAGCCGGGTTCAGCAGGTGGGCCGGAAGGGGTCGTGCGGGAGGGCGGTCCGCCACTCCTCGGGCGACAGGCCGCCTCCGGCGCGGCGGCACAGGGCGGCCGCGGTGGTGGCGGGGGTGAGGTCGTACCGCTGGAGGGGGACGTGCTGGCCGGCGGCGTACAGGGTCCGGCCGTCGGGGCTGAAGGCGAGCGCGAGGACGGCGTCGCCCGGCGTGGGGAGGGGCGAGCCGATCGGGCGGCGGGAGGCGACGTCCCACAGTTGCAGCGTGCCGTCCGCGGAGCCGACCGCCAGCACGTCGTCATCGGGGGAGAACGCCAGCGCCATGACCGCCGTGCGCGAGTCCGAGCCGGCCGCGCCCAGCACGCCGAGCCGCCGCCGCACCCGCCCGTCCCACAGCGCGGTCCTGCCGGTGTCGTCGCCGGCGGCCAGGTAGCCGCCGCCGAAGGCGAAGGCCAGCGCGGAGAGGGGGCCGGGCCCGCCGGGAGCGGTCGCGCCCGACGGAAGATCCACGACGTCGCCCGAGGAGGTCACCATGAGCCGCTGGTCGGGATGGAGCCTGACCTCGTTCGCGGTGACGCCGTCCAGCGTCTCGGTGACGGCTCCGCGGCGCAGGTCCCAGACCACCGTCGAACCGACCTGCGGCCCCTTGGCGATCAGCAGCGACATGTCGCCGGGGCCGAAGGCGATCGCCCCCACCCGTCTGAGCTCCTCGAGCGTGAGCGTGCCGGTCGTGTGCCCGCGAGCCACGTCCCACAGCGACACGTGGGTCGGCTCGTCGGCCTGCTCCTGTGCGGAGCCGCCGAACGCGAGTGTCCGCCCGTCGGAGCTGAAGGCCAGGAGCGGCGCGCAGCTCGGCATGTCCGGCGGTTCGGGGCAGGGGATCGGCGGCAGGTCCGCGGCGGCCTTCCCGGGTTCCGTCCGGTGCAGCCGGACCTGTACGTGGGATCTGTCCCGCACGTACGCCGACGCCATCGCGGAGCCCCCCGGCCCGAACACGGCCGAGTCCGCCGCCTCCTCCCGCCATCCGGACGTCAGGGCCCTGCCCAGGTCGAGCGTGCGGACGGTGGCCGGCCACGCCCAGGGAGGACCGGCCAGGAAGCGGACCCGGTTCGCCTCCAGGTCGATCCGCAGGTCGCCGACCTGCTCGCCCAGCAGGGCATGACGGAAGACGGGGAAGCCGGGGGCCGAGATCCGCCACAGCAGGAGGTCGACGCCGTCGGAGGCGACCAGGAACGCGCCGTCCGCGCTGAAGCCGATGTCCTTGACGTTGCGATGGACGATCGAGGCCACCTCCTTCCCGGAGGCGAGGTCCCACAGGCGTACCTTCTCGCGGGTGATGACCGCCAGGCGCCGGCCGTCGGGGGTGAAGCGGACCTGCTCGTACTGACACTGCCGCCGGTCCAGGCGCGGCGCCCAGGGCGTGGCCAGCCGGCGCTTCCCGGCCACGTCCCAGAGCTGTAGCCGCTCGCCCGGCACGCACAGCGCGAGGAGCCGGTCGTCGGGGCTGAGCGTGACGTCGGGGAAGGCCGGGTCGTCGAAGTCGCGCCTGTCGGCCTCGGCGCGCACGTATGTCGGCCCGGATTCCCATGCCACGTGGCCGCGGCCGGGCAGGATCGGGTGGGGAGCGCTCACGGTCAGGAGCTCGCGCCGCCGGTCGGTGTCCCACACCCGGATCCGGTAGCGGGAGCCGTCGCCGTCGTAGCCGATGACGCTGCGCCCGCTCGTCCCCGTCTCGTAGCCGTGCTTGGCCGGGCCCAGTGGTCTCGCGTCCCGGGTGCCGGAGGTCAGGTCCCACAGCGTCACCGTCAGGCCGTCCGAGCGCAGGGGCAGCTTCCACGCGTCGCCGCTGCGCGCGCCGGCCTTTTCGAGCTGGGCGCCCAGGCCCGGCAGGGAGGCCGTCTTGCGATGGGTGTCCAGGTCCCAGGCGGTGACCTGGGCGGCGCCGACGCTGAGCAGGGTGCGGCCGTCCATGCTCAGATGGCGCATGGTGTCGGCGGCGCCGTCGGGGTCGATGAAGACGTCCTGCTGTCGTTGCGCGCTCGCGGCCAGCAGCGCCGAGCGGGTCTCCGGCAGGTCGGCCAGGCGCCAGGCGGCCAGGCTGAGCCGCATCGCCGTGACCGGGTCGGTGTCGCGCAGGCCCTCCGCCACGCCGACCACGCGGCGGGCCTCGGCCTCGCGCTGCCTGTCCCGGCCGTTCTGGTTCTCCTGCCAGGCCAGCAGGCCCGCGACCAGCGTGAGCGTCAGCAGGACCGAGATCGCCGTCGTACGACGTCGGCGCGAGCGCCGCTCCCCGTCCCTGGCGGCGACCGCGGCGGTGAGGAACTCGCGCTCCAGCGGCGTCAGCTCGTCCGACTCCGCGAACCGCTCCCACGCGATGGACAGGCGCACCCCGCGATACAGGCCGCCGGGGTCGCGGTCGTGGTCCCGCCAGGCGGTGGCCGCCTCGGTGAGCCGGCGCTGCAGCCGCATCCGCTCGCGGTCCTCCTCTATCCAGCCGCGCAGCCGCGGCCAGGCCGTGAGCAGCGCCTCGTGCGCCAGGTCGACCCGGCTCTCGTCGAGGGTGACCAGCCGGGCCTCGGCCAGCCGCTCCAACAGGGGCCCGGCGTCCTCGGTGGCCAGCTCCGCGCGCTCGACCGGGCGGCGGGTGTCCTGCGCGTCCTCGCCCGGGGTGACCAGGCGCAGCAGCAGGTGACGCAGGCGTTCGCGCCGGCGCGGGGTGAGGCCGGCGTAGAGGTCTTCCGAGGTGCGGGCGATCGAGGAGCGGATGCCGCCCGCGGCCTCGTACGCGGCCAGTGTCAGGGTCCGGCTCCGGCGCCGCCGCCAGGTCTGCAGCAGGGCGTGCGACATCAGCGGCAGGCCGCCGGGCTCGCCCTCGACCTCGGCGACGATCCTGGCCGTGAGCTCCCGCTCCACGACGAGCCCGGCGCCGGCGGCGGGCTTGATGATCGCCTCGCGCAGTTCGGCGGCGTTCATCGGGCTCATCAGCACGGTGGCGTCCCGTACGGCCTCGGCCAGTTCCCGGTGCCCGGCGCAGTGCCCGAAGAAGTCGGCCCGTACGGCGAGCACGACCCGCGACCCGCCTCCGTCCGACGCGAGCGCCAGCAACCCGCCGATGAACTCGCCGCGCCGCGCCGGGTCGCCGCACAGCGCGAACACCTCCTCGAACTGATCCACGACGATCAGGTCACCGCTCAGCCCGGCGTGCGTACGCCACGGCTGCGCGCCCGGCGTCACCACCCGCACCGAGCGCGCCCGGTCCGCCTGCCGCAGGTACGGCACCAGCCCCGCCCGCAGCACCGACGACTTGCCGCTGCCCGACGGCCCGACCAGCAGGACCAGCCGATGCGCGCCGACCAGCTCGGCCAACCGCCCGACCAGCGCCGCCCGGCCGAAGAACCGGTCGCGATCCCCGTCCTCGAATCCGGCCAGCCCCAGGTAGGGCGCCGCCCCGTCGTCTTCTTCGGCCGCCCGCTCAAGAGCCTCCCGGCTGGCCTCCTGCCAGCGCAGCCGCCACTCCTCGGCCTGTCCGCCGCACGCCTGCGCGTAGGCCAGGGCGACGGGCAGCGACGGCAGCCGGTCCCCGGCGGCGGCCTGGGCGAGGGTGGCGGGGGAGTAGTGCGCCCGCCTGGCCATGGCCCGGTAGGTCAGGCCCCCCGCCTCCTGCCGTAATTTGCGCAGGTCGCCGGCGAAGCGGGCGATGGGCCCGTCGCCCGGATCCAGTGGTCGCTCACTACGCCCCAATGCCGTCCCCGTTCAGCCGATCACGCCCCCGCGACCTACGGAGTGATCACGGAACCGGATACGGACATTTCCCGGCCGGAAATGTTCAACCCCCGTTCCGGCCGAACGGGGGTTTCCCCTCCGGCACCAGGACCGGGGCTACGGGGACCGGAGACCGGCGGGCGCCACGCCGCGTCCCAGCGCCCGTCGGCCTGGGCGCGCTCGACCTGCGCGAGCCCGGCCGGCCGCATCCGGCCTGCCCGCGTGAGCCGCTCGACCCGGGCGACGTTCCGCCGCGACCACGCGCTACGCGGCCGGCGCGGGCTGAACCGCTGCAGGTACGTCCCCTCGTCCCTGGACCTGGCCAGCCCGTCGATCCAGCCCTGGCACAGGGCCTCCTCCAGGGCCTGCTCGTACGTGAGCGTGGTGGGCTCGGTCGTGCCCTTCTTGGCGAGCACCAGCCAGGCCTCGTTCGCGCGGTCGTGGTGCTCGGACAGCCAGCTCCGCCAGGCGGCGGCGTCCGCGAGGATCGTCATCGTCGTCATATGACCATCGTCCCCGGTAAAGTGCTCACCAATTGACCACTTTACCGGCAGCCTGGCCACGCCTCCGGGCGGGCGCATGATCGCTTCTGTCGGTACGACCCCCTACGCTGCCGTGCCATGACCTTCTCCCCAGCACGGCCGGATCTGTCGGCCCACCGGGCCAAGCTAGGCTCGGTCTCGCCCGCCCGCGCCTGGAAGGCGGCCCGCGAGCTCGCCCTCGACGGCCGGGAAGAGGCCCTCGAACTGGCCGCGGAGTTCGCCGAGATCGCCGAGCCGGCCACCGACAAGCTGCTCAGGCTCTGGCCGGAGGCCCCCGACCCCGACGGTTTCGCCGAGTTCCTCCTGGCGCCCGCCTTCGCCCGCGAGGGGCGTACCAAACTGGAGTTGCGCCGCCGCGACACGATCACCGGGGTGCGGCACCTGACCATGCTGCGCACGCTGCGCCTCGACCACTGCAAGAACCTGACGGACCTGTCCGACCTCGCCGCGCTGACCGGGCTGTTCCGGCTCGAGCTGGACGGCTGCGCGGCCGTCACCGACCTCACCCCGCTGTCGGCGCTCCCCGTCCTGAAGACGCTCGTCCTCCGGAGTTGCCGCGCCCTCACCGACATCACCCCGCTGCGCACCCTGCGCACCCTGCGCCATCTCGACCTGCGCAGCAGCGGCGTGACCAGCGTCGAAGGCGTCGGCGACGCCTACCCGCACCTGGAATACCTCAACCTCGACCACTGCCGGGCGATCGACGACGTAGGGGGCTTGTCCGGGTTGCGCCGCCTGACCGAGCTCGACCTCTCCGGCACCAAGATCCGCTCCATCGCCGGGCTGCGCGACCTGGGCTCCGTCGGCGAGCTGAGCATGCACTGCGCCCGCCTGACCAGCCTCGACGGCATCGACGCCATGCCCGGCCTGCGCCGGTTGTGGCTCGCCGGCTGCACGAAACTCACCAGCCTCGACGGCCTCGGCCACCACCCCCGGCTGACCAACCTCGGCCTGCCGAGCGCCCGCATCCCCGACCTGCGCCCCCTGTCGCGCCTGCCCGCCCTCACCACCCTCGACATCGACCAGTGGCAGGGGCTGACCTCGCTGGACGGGCTGGAAGACCACCCCTCGATCGCCGACCTCAGCCTGACCTACGCCGAGGACCTGCGCGACTTCTCCGCCCTGGCCCGCATGCCCGCGCTGCGCGAGCTCACCCTGCAGGGCCTCGGCCAGCTCGCCGACCTGGCCCCGTTCGCCGGGCTGTGGCGGCTCGAAGAGCTGCACGTGGCGTTCGCCGACGACCTGCGCACCCTCGGCGACCCCGGCGACCTGCCCGGTCTGCGCACCCTGAGGCTCTACCGCTGCGCCGCCCTGACCGACCTCGGGACGCTCATCGACCAGCCGTCCCTCAAGGAGGTGCGGGTGGATGGGTGTCCGGCCCTGCCGCCCTCCGTCATCGCCGGCCTGGAGACCCGGGGCCTGCTCACCGGCTGAGGGCTGCACTAGGCTGAGCCGGGTCGCCGTCCGAGCGGCCCGCTGGAGGCGACGGGGATGGTCGGCCGATGGGGGATCGGCCGGGCCGAGGCCGACAACATCGGGATGCTCGGCACCGTCATGAACGCGCTCATGCTGCGCGGCGTGGCTGACGGCCCGCTGCGAGTCGGACGTGCGGGTGATGACCGCGGTGCCGATCCAGAGCGTGGCCGAGCCGTTCATCCGCCTGCGGGCCGACAGCCATCTGCGGCGGGGCCTGATGGTGCTGCTGGCGGGCGGCATCGGGCAGCCGTACGTCACCACCGACTACCCGGCGGTCCAGCGGGCGCTGGAGCTGGAGGCGGACGCGCTGCTGGTGGCCAAGCGGGGTGTGGACGGCGTGCACGTCTTCGACGTGGCCGCGGTGGGCGCGATGAGCGCCATCTGCCAGGGCAAGGACATCGGCACCCGCATCACCCCCTGACCGCCGGCCCCCTCCACCGTCCTGCGGCGTGGGTCACGGCGTACGGGCCTTCTCGTCATTCTTATACGCCGCGAATATACCCCGGGTATATAGTGCCGCCATGAGTGTTCCCCTGGCCCTGCTGGGCCTGCTCGATCGCGAGCCCAGCTACGGATACGACCTGAAACGCGACTACGACACCTACTTCGGCAGAGGCAAACCGCTGCCGTTCGGGCAGGTGTACTCGACGCTCGGCCGCCTGGCCAGGGACGGCAAGGTCACCGCCGGGCAGAGCGAGCCCGGCGACGGCCCCGACCGCAAGCGCTACGCCATCACCTCCACCGGCAGGCAGGAGGTCGAGGGATGGCTGGCCGAGCCGGTGGCGGCGGAGCCGTACCTGCAGACGGTGCTGTTCACCAAGGTCGTGCTGGCGCTCATGCTGGGCCACGACGCGGCCGGCTACCTCGACGCCCAGCGCGCCACGCACATGCGGCGCATGCGCGAGCTGTCCGACATCAAGCGCGGCGGCGCCCTGGTGGACGCGCTGCTCGCCGACCACGGCCTGTTCCATCTGGAGGCGGACCTGCGCTGGATCGACGTGACCTCGGCCCGGCTGTCCGCGCTGGCGCAGACGGTGCGCGGCGCATGACCATCGACGGCGTCCCCCTGTCCCGCCCGCTGCTCGAAGCCCGCGCGATCACCCGCTCGTACGGCCGCACGCCCGCCCTGCGCGAGGCCAGCGCGTCCGTGGCGGCGGGTGAGACCCTGGCGATCATGGGGCCGAGCGGGTCCGGGAAGAGCACGCTGCTGCACTGCCTGGCCGGCATCTTCACCCCCGACGCGGGCGAGGTGTGGTTCGACGGCCGGCGGCTGGACACGCTGAGCGACGCCAGGCGGTCGGAGCTGCGGCGCACCGCCTTCGGGTTCGTCTTCCAGTTCGGTCAGCTCGTGCCGGAGCTGACCGTGGCCGACAACGTGGCGCTGCCGCTGCTGCTCGGGCGGGTCAGGCGCAGACAGGCCTACCGGCGGGCGTCCGGGTGGCTGGAGCGGCTGGAGCTCGGGGAGCTGGGCGAGCGGCGTACCGGGGAGTTGTCCGGCGGGCAGGCACAGCGGGTGGCGATCGCCAGGGCGCTGGTGACCGGGCCCAAGGTGCTCTTCGCCGACGAGCCGACCGGCGCGCTCGACTCGCTCACCGGCGAGAAGGTCATGGAGTTGCTCGTCGGCCTGGCCCGGCAGGAGGGCACGACCGTGATCGTGGTCACCCACGACGCCCGCGTGGCCGCCTGCGCCGACCGCGAGGTCATCGTGCGCGACGGCAGGGTCACCGACCCCTACGCCAGTGAGGTCGTCCGATGACGGTCTGGCTGGGGGTGCGGCTGACGTTGCGCGGAGGCAGGGAGGCGCTCGTCCGGCTGGCGCTGGTCACCGCCGCGGTCGCGACCGGGGTCGTGGTGCTGCTGGCCACGGTGTCGCTGTTCAACGCCTTCCAGTCCACCACCGACCGGCCGTGCTGGGAGTGCACGACCGGCTCCGCGCCCGGCGGCTGGGCCCTGGGCGCCACCCCGGGCGCCGTGCTGTGGAACTACCGCCAGGATTTCTACGCGGGCCGGCCGATCAAACGCCTCGACGTGGCCACCCTCGCCCAGGATGCGGGCGCCTCTGGGCGGAACGTGGTCGGGTTGCCCGGTGCGGCCGGCATGCCTGGGGCGGGGCGGTACCACGTCTCGCCCGCGCTGGCCGAACTGCTGGACTCCGTGCCGCGCGAGCAGCTCGGCGACCGCTTCCCCGGCACCCGGGCCGGGCTGATCGGGCGGGCGGCGCTGGCCGGTCCCGGCGAGCTGGTCGTCATCGTCGGGCAGACGCCGGAGCGGCTGGCCGCCATGGCCGGCACCGTGGCCGTCGACACCGTCGCCACCAGGCCGTACGCCGACGACACCACGGCGCTCTACCGGCACGGCTTCGGCCTGGCCGCCATCGGCCTGATCTTCCCGCTGCTCGTGCTCGTCGGCACCGCCACCCGGCTGGCCGCCGCCCGCCGCGAGGCCCGCTTCGCCGCGATCAGGCTGGCCGGCGCCACCGCACGGCAGATCAACGCCATCGCGTCGGTGGACGCCGCGCTCGGCGCGCTCCTGGGCGCGCTCGCCGGAGTCGCGATCTTCCAGGCGATACGACCGGCCCTCGCCGGCGTGACCATCACCGGCTCCCGCTTCTTCCCCGACGTGGTCGCCCCCACCGCCCTCCAGTACGCCGCCGTCCTCGTGGGCGTGCCCATCGCCGCCGCCGGCGCCGCCCTGTGGTCGCTGCGCCGCGTACGCATCACCCCGCTCGGCGCCGCCCGCAAGGTAGGCGCCTCCGCACCGGGCTGGTGGCGCGCCCTCCCGCTCCTGGCCGGGCTGGCCCTGTTCGCGGGCCCCGTGTTCGCCGGGGAGGACCGCGAGCCCGACCCCGTCCTCCTGTACGCCGGGCTGGCCCTGATCATGATCGGCCTCGTCGTCGGCGGGCCCTGGCTGACGATGCTCGCCGCCCGCCTGGCCGCCCGCGTCACCAGGGGCGCGGCGACCCTGCTGGCCGCGCAGCGGCTCGCGGCCGACCCGAAGGCCGCCTTCCGCTCGGTGAACGGCATCGTGCTGGCGGTCTTCCTCGGCACGGCGGTCGCCGGCATCGTCCCGGCGGTCGTCTCCGGCCAGCAGGCGGCGGGCGGCGGCACGCTCAGCGAGGTCATGCGCGTCTCGTTCGGCTTCAACGGCAGCCCGGTCATCGCGGCCATGCCGCCGCGCATCGGCGACGGGCTCCTGTCCGGGCTGCGCGCCAAGCCCGGCGTCACCGTGCTCCCGGTGTACGCCAGGGCCGGCATGCCCAAGCTCGAGGGCCCGCCGCCGTGCCCGCCGGACAGCCCCTGCGAAGCCGACTTCCTGAGCCGCCACGTCGTCGGCTGCCAGGCCCTGGCCCTGCTGCCGGCGCTCGGGCACTGCGCCCCCGGCTCCGAAGCCGTGGCCGTGAACTTCGCCCGGCTGCTGACGGGCGACAACATGCTGACCATCGGCCGCGACCTGCCGATGGTCACCCCGGACAGCCCGGCCGTCAGCGGCGGGGTCGCGGGGCTGAAGCTGGCGGGCGTGCTGGTCCGCGCGCACGACCCGGCGGTGCGGGAGGAGGTCCGCACGCTGCTGGCGTCGTACCTGGCCGGGGCGGGGAGCACCGACACGCCGCTCACGTTCGCGGAGGTCGCCGAGGTCCGGGCGGTCCTGCTGGACCAGATGGAGCGCGTCGCGCTCGCCATCGTCGCGCTGACCCTCGCCGTGGCCGGCTGCGGCCTGCTGGTCGCGGTCGCCGGCGGCCTGCTGGAGCGCAGGCAGCCGTTCACGCTGCTGCGCCTGTGCGGCACGCCCACGCGCGTGCTGTCCAGGGTGGTGCTGCTGGAGACGGCGGTCCCCCTGCTCCTGGCCGCGCTGCTCGCGGCCGCCGCCGGCTTCGGCGTGGCCGCGCCGATGATCGACCAGCTCGACATCAAGAGCGCGCCGGTCGCGCTGCCCGGCCCCGGCTACTTCCTGACGGTCGGCGCCGGGCTGGCCGTCTCCCTGCTGGTGATCCTCGCCGGCCTGCCCCTGCTCAAGCGCATGACCGCGCCCGACAACGCACGCTTCGAATAGGACCAGAATGAACCCGAGGACCATCAGGCGGACGGCCGCGCCGCTCGTGCTCGCCCTGCTCGCGGCGCTCGTCGTGACGCTGCCCGCGTGGGCCGTCACCGGCCGCCACGCCGCCGACATCCGGCGCACCGAGTACGGCATCCCGCACGTGACCGCCCAGGACCACGGCGGCCTCGGCTACGGCTACGGCTACGCCTTCGCGCAGGACAACCTGTGCGTCATGGCGTCGTGGGCGCTGACGTTACGCGGCGAGCGGTCGCGCCACTTCGGCGGCGAGGCCCTGTCGGACGACCCCATCGGCCCGGTCCCGAACCTGGCCAGTGACGTCTACTACAAGAGCGTCGAGGCGTCGGGCGTCATCCGCAGGCTGCTCGCCCGCCCCGCCCCCCACGGCCCCACCGTCGAGCTGCGCGCGCTCGTGGACGGCTACGTCGCCGGCTTCAACCGCTACCTGAGCGACACCGGCGTGGCGAAGCTGCCCGACCCGGCCTGCCGCGGCAAGGAGTGGGTCGGCCCGATCACCGCGAACGACGTCTGGATGAACCTGCTCGACCTCGGCCGCCTGGCGGGCAGCTCCCGGTTCAAGGAGGCCATCGCCGCCTCCGGCCAGGAGGAAGGACCGGACGGGCAGCAGGAGGAACAGGACGGGCCGCGCAAGAGGACGGCGGGCGCGCCCGGCAGCAACGCCTGGGCGCTCGGGCGCGAGGCCACCCGCGCCGGCCACGGCATGCTGCTGGCCGACCCCCACTTCCCCTGGAACGGCGCCCGCCGCTTCTACCAGGTCCACCTCACCATCCCCGGCGTGCTCGACGTGTCGGGCGGCAGCATCTACGGCACCCCGATGGTCCAGATCGGCCACAACGCGAGCCTGGCCTGGACCCACACGGTCTCCCACGCCCAGCGCTTCACCCTCTACCGGCTCGCCCTCGTGCCCGGAGAGCGCACGGCGTACCTGGTGGACGGCAGGCCCGAGCCGATGGGCCGCCAGGAGGTGACGGTCACCGTACGCGACGCCGCCGGCAAGACCTCCACGGTCACCACCGCCGTCCACACCTCGCGCTACGGCCCGGTCCTGGCCACGGGCTGGTCGGACGAGACCGCGTACGCCCTGGCCGACGCCAACGCCGCCAACCTGCGCCTGGCCGACGAATGGCTGGCCATGGGAAGCGCCCGCGACGTGGCCGCGCTGCGCCGGGTCCAGGCCGCCCACCAGGGCATGCCCTTCGTGTACACGCTGGCCGCCGACACCCGGGGCACGGCCTACTTCGCCGACGCCTCGGTCGTCCCGCACGTCACCGACGCCCAGGCCGAGCGCTGCGGCGTGCCCGCGAAGGGCCTCGACCCCGATGTGGTCGTCCTGGACGGCTCGAAGCCGGACTGCCTGTGGGGCGGCGACGACGACGCGATCGTGCCCGGCATCTTCGGCCCCGGCGAGCAGCCCCGGCTGACCCGTGCCGACTACGTGGCCAACGCCAACGCCAGTCCCTGGCTGACCAACCCCGAGGCGCCGCTGACGGGCTACCCGCGCGTCTACGGCGACGTCCGCACCGAACCGGACCTGCGCACCCGGGTCGGCCTCGACATGATCGACCGGCGGCTGACCGGCGCCGACGGCCTCGGCGCGCGCGGCTTCACGCTCGAGACCCTGCAGGCCACGGCCACCGGCAAGCGCAACCTCGGCGGCGAGATCCTGCGCCGCGACCTGCTCGCGCTGTGCCGCGCCCGCCCGGTCCTGACGGCGGCCGACGGCGCGCGGATCGACGTGCGCCGGGCCTGCGCCACGCTGGCGGCCTGGGACGGCCGCGCCCGCCTCGGCAGCCGGGGCGCGATCTTGTGGCGCGAGTTCTTCAGCCGGCTCAACGGCCCGGTGTTCCGGCCGGACGACGGCGCGCCGGTTCCGCCGGAGAGCTGGTGGAAGGTGCCCTTCGACCCGGCGCGCCCGCTCACCACGCCGCGCGGCCTCGACACGTCGAAGCGCGCGGTACGCGGCGCGCTGGCCGACACCGTGCAGTTCTTCCACGCCGGCGACATCCCCCTGACGCTCACCCCCGAGCAGGCCCAGCGGTACGGCAAGATCCCGATCCCGGGCTGCACCGAAGGGGAGGGCTGCTTCGACCGCGTCCGCACCGGCGGCCCGCTCGGCAGGGACGGCCGCTACCCGGAGGTCGACACCGGCTCCAGCTTCATGATGGCCGTCGAGCTGACGCCGGAGGGGCCGCGCACCCGTACCGTGCTGACCTACTCCCAGTCGGCGAACACCGCCTCGCCGCACCACGCCGACCAGACCGCGCTGTTCTCCCGCGGACGGTGGGTGACCGAGCGGTTCACCGAGGCCGAGATCATGACGGACCCGCAGCTCCAGACCACTTCGCTGCGGCAATGAGCGCGACGCGCGGCGCCAAAGTGGAGATTTACGCTAGGAGGCGAGGTGAAGTAATGTACGGTCCCTCGGGGGGCGCCGATACACCGCACGTGCGGCGGCGTGATCCCACTCAGCAAAACACTCTGACCATTCCGGTCACCTGCGCCTTGGGGATAGAAGGTGGCCGAGCGAGAACCGACGTGGGAACGTGATTTCCGGCTGCTGTGGGGCGGCTCGGCGATCTCCCAGCTCGGCTCCGTCAGCGCCACGGTCACCGCGCCGCTGCTGGCACTGTCGCTGACCGGCTCACCGGTCTTCGCCGGGTGGGTCACGGCCGCCGGCACCCTGCCCCGCATCCTGCTGCACCTGCCGGTCGGCGTGCTGATCGACCACTCCGACCGGCGGCGCGTCCTCATCGTCACAATGGCCGCACGCCTGGTGCTGGCCGCCTCCGTCGTCGCGGCCATGCTGGTCACCGACCAGACGATCTTCCTGCTGCCGGCCATCGCCGTTTTGCAGGGGGTCTGCCTGGTGGTGTGCGGCACGGCCGAGACCACGCTCGTCCCGCGCCTGGTCCCCCGTGAACGCCTGCCGGGGGCGATGGCCAGGAACGAGGGCCGCACGCACGGGGCCGGACTGCTCGGCCGCCCCCTCGGCGGCCTGCTGTACGACCTGCACCACGCGCTGCCGTACCTCATGGAGACGCTGACCTCCTGCGTGTCGGTCGTCGCGTTCACCAAGATGCGCGGCGAGCCGAAGGAGCCCGCCGGGCGCGGGCAGGCGCTGCGGATGGCCGGGCGCGCCCAGGAGCTGTGGGCGGGCCTGCGCTACCTGGGGCAGGACCGGCTGCTGTTGTGGGTGCTGACGGTGTGCGCGCTGGCCAACTTCTGCTTCCAGACCCTCGGCCTGGTGCTGGTCCTGCTGGCCCATCAGCAGCAGCTCTCCATGCTGGTGATCGGCTGCCTGATCGCCGCGTCGGGGTTCGGCGGGGTGGTGGGGGCGTTCACCGCGCCGCGCGTCCTGCGGCGGCAGAAGGACCAGCGCAAGGTGATCGTGCAGAGCGTGTGGTCGTGGATGGCGCTCAGCTCGGTGCTCACCCTGATGGAGCCCGGCACGCTCTTCTACGTCGTCTTCGCGCTGCCGCTGGTGTGGGGCGGCATCGGGTTCACCGGCGCGCACATCAACGTCGCGCTCGCCCTCTACCAGGTCGAGCGGGTGCCGCAGCACCTGTACGGCCGCGTCACCGGCGCCGGGCGCTTCTTCTCCGGCAGCGCCGTCCCGCTGGGCGCCCTGGCCAGCGGATACCTCATCACCGAGCTGGGCACGCAGGACGCCGTCATCTTCGTGGCGGTGGTCGTCGCGGCACTGGCCGTGGCCATCACGGTCCTGGCGCGCGGGCCGGACGAGCGCTGCACCCGGATGCGCGCCGCCCTGGCCTGGGTGACGCGCGGCGGACGCGGCTAATCGGGCCGCCGCCCGTCCAGGGCCTCGTAGGACAGGACGTGATCGGGAAGCGCGGGCAGGCCGTTGTCGAACAGTTCGCCGGTCAGCGCGCACAGGCTCGACTCCAGGTCCGCCTCGACCTTCTCCGAGCTCACCGTCGGGCCCGCCACCGAACGGGCGTACTCGAACGCCTGGCTCACCGCCCGGCTCAGCTCCTCCAGCCGTTCGACGGCCACCGCCGGGCACAGCGGCTGGAGCTGCCGGATGGCCGTCTTGGCCGCCCAGTACTCCGTCCGCGCCTGGCGGATCTGCGTGGGCAGGTCCTCGCCGTCGAGCCGGGCGTGCCCGCTGAGCCGCATGTCGAGCATGATGCCCAGCGTGATCCCGAGCTTCAGCACGGCCGCGTGCGCCTCGGCCAGCGCCGCCCGCAGCGCGGCGTCGCGCGCCTCGAACCACTCGGCCCGCCGCTGCTCGGCCGCCGCCAGCCGGGCCTGTCTGGCCTTGGCCCGCTCGGTGATCGTGGTCCAGCTCGCCCCGCACAGCGCGGCCAAGAAGGTGGAGCCGCCGGTGATCAGGGCCACCAGCGCGATGTCGGGCATCAGGTGCCGTCGCGCAGGTGCTCGGCGGTCTTGCGCTGGTGCCGGGGCAGCCGCGGATGGCGCGCCGAGATCGCCTGTCCCGCGAACTCGGCCGCCGTGCCGGCGTCGCCGGTCAGCTCGTGCACGCGGGCGGCGCGCAGCAGGACCGGCCCGTTGTCCTCGGCCTCGGCGACGGCGGAGCTGAGCTCCTCGCCCGCCGCCTCGGCGCGGTCCAGCGTGGCCAGGGCCAGCGCGCGGGCGGCGCGGGTGGACGGGTGCGGCCAGCGGCTGGCCGACTGCCCGATGTCCTGCAGCGCCGACTTGGCCTGTCCGAGGTCGGCCAGGATCTCGCCCCGGGTGCGCCGCGCCTCGCACGCGTCGCCCTCACGGTCGAGCACGTCGGTCAGCACGTTGATGGCGGCCTGCGGCTGGCCGGCCTCCCAGAGCGCCTGCCCGAGGGTGGTCCGCACCACGGGATCGTGGGGCGAGCGGCCGACCGCCACGTTCAGCTCCTCGATGGCGTCGCTCTGTTTGTCCTGCGCCAGGGCGATCCGGCCGATGGCCGCCAGCGTCCAGCCCACGGCCGTGCTGTCGGGCAGGGCCTCGTACAGTTTGGCGGCCTCGCGGTAGCGGGCGGCGGCCTCGTCCAGCTCGTCGCGCTCGTAGGCGATGTTGCCGAGCAGCGACTGCAGGTCGGCGCGTACGCGCAGCGCGGTTCCGGGGGCGTCGAAGACGGCCTCCTCGGCGATCCGGCGGGCCCGCTCGGGCTGGCCCTCCCAGCAGGCCCGGACGGCGGCGCCCAGCCGGGCGGCCGGATCGTCCGACGGCGTGGGCCAGTGGGTGGCGTCGAGCCTGCGCAGCGGGGCCGCCAGCCGCCGCCGGCGGAGCTGGTGCAGGCGTAAACCGTGCTGCTGCAGGGCCTTGAGCAGGTGGCGGTCCTCCATCGCGTGCAGCAGGGCGCCGCGCACCTCGACGAGCGGCGCGAACGCGCGGCCGTCGTGCAGGACCTTCTGCCGCAGCCAGGCGTCGAGCCGGTACGGCGACAGCTCGTAGTCGGCGGCCACCTCCGCCAGGGCCCGCCCGCAGAACCCGCTGATCGCCCGGTCGACCTCGAGATCGAGCCGCGCGTTGACGAAGTGCTCCCGATCCGGCGGATCCCCCCACAGATGGCTGCCCGCCACCTGCAGGAGCAGGGGGTCGATGTCGCGTTCGCAGGACCGGTCACGCACCCGGCCGGTGTCGTCGCGCACCTTGCGCAGCTCGTCGACCAGCTCGGCCACCTTCTGCGGCGCGGCCCGGTGCCCGGTGACCTCCATGGACCTGCGTACGATCTCCGCGGCCTGCTCCGGCGTGAACGGCTGCAGGCCGAACTCGGCGTGGCCGGGGTTGCCGAAGTCCTTGAGCACGCGCAGCAGGTCGTCGAGGTAGTCGGTGCGCACCGACAGCAGCAGGTGCAGGCGGGGGTGTCGCTCCAGCGTCTGGAACAGCTCGTCGAGGAAGCGGGTCCGGTGGTGTTCGTGGGCGGCCGACTGCCGCAGGAACGTCTCCGCCTGGTCGATCGCCGCCAGCGTCGGCACCGGGTCGCCGTGCCGGTCGAGGCCGTCGTGCCGGCGCAGGAAGTCGCCGATCGTCCATCCGGCGACGCGGGCGGGCGGCTCGCCGGCGCCCCAGGAGGAGAGCAGGGCCAGCACGTACGGGTTCTGGTCGGGCAGCGTGGCGGCGGGCCAGACGCGGGTGGAGGTGGCCCGGCCGACCGGTAACACCCGCGCGCGCTCACGCTCCAGACGGGGGATGAGGCCCGCCCGCAACAGCGAGGTCTTGCCCGTCGCCGCGCCGGAGTGCAGGATCGTCAGCCGGTTGTGCCGCCACAGCGTGGACAGCTCGCAGATCTCGTCCGACCGTCCGGAGAACAGCATCTCATCGCGGGCCTCGTACGCCCGGACGCCGATGAAAGGGCCGCGTGGCGGATGCGCAACTGTCATATGGCCGAACCTTGTCTGCGGAGGACCTGAATTCCGTTCTCCTCAGAAGAACGGAAAATCCACGTCGCCGGATCACGCCTCAAGGGGGTGCTGTAATAGTACGGCATCCCCATTTATCTGAGACGGATTCGGGAAGACCGGAATCCCCACCCGCCGACGATCGGTTATCCGGGCGCGGTGGTCCCGCAGTCGTTGTCGAACCGCGCGTACGGCTCCTCTTCCTCCTGCTCGGCCCCGAGAAGGTCCCATAACGCGTGCGGGACCGCGGAATCTCCGAGTTTTCGCAGGTCGGGGCCGGACAGCACGGACAGGTCGACCAATGCCCGCGACCGTGTGGCGATCTGATGCCGCATGGGCGCTCCCTCACCGGGGCGACGTCCGCCCCGCAGCGTCGATGATGGTGCTCTACAGGCATGTATCACATCTGCCGGGCGCCGCCTACCCTGGGAGAATTTCCCGGCGTCGAATACGCGAAATGGATGGACCCTAATAACGGGCCGCACGCGAAAAGACTCGGTGCGAAGCCGGCCCACCGGGCCGCGCGCGGGACTACTATCGTCATTATCCTGCGCATGTTCTCGATTTCTCTGCTGTGATTCGCATCGAGTGGACGGGAGGCGGAGCGCGTGTCGGTCTCATGGCAGCCCGCCACAGAGCGGTCGGCGACCGGGTTTCCCGAGGTGTGGAAGGTCCCGCCGCGCAACATGAACTTCACCGGCCGCGATCTGCTGCTCGGCAGGCTCCGCGGCGGCATCGGTGAGAAGATCACCGCGGTGGTGCCCCACGCCCTGCACGGCCTCGGCGGCGTCGGCAAGACCCAGATGGCCATCGAGTACGCCTACCGCTTCCGCGAGGAGTACGACGTCGTCTGGTGGATCCCCGCCGACCAGCCCGGCCTGGTCAGATCGAACCTGGCCCAGCTCGCCACCCGCCTCGGGGTCCCCGGCCCGACCAGCACCGGCATCGAAGACGCCGCCAACGCCGTCCTGGAGGCGCTGCGCCGCGGCGAGCCGTACGCCCGCTGGCTGCTGATCTTCGACAACGCCGACGAGCCCGAAGACCTCACCGACCTCCTCCCGCCGGGGCCGGGCGACGTCCTGATCACCTCCCGCAACCACCGCTGGGCCAGCGTGGTCGAGGCCGTGGCGATCGACGTGTTCACCCGCGAGGAGAGCGTCGAGTTCCTCAAGAAGCGCATGCGCCGGGCCATCGGCGACGCCGAGGCCGACCGGCTGGCCGAGGCGCTGGGCGACCTGCCGCTGGCGCTGGAGCAGGCCGCCGCCCTGCAGACCGAGACCGGCATGCCGTCCGAGGAATACCTGCGCCTGCTCAAGGAGCAGACGGCGAGCCTGCTGAGCGAGGGCAAGCCGAGCGAATACCCGGTGTCCATGACCGCGGCGTGGGGCCTTTCCGTGGCCAAGCTCAAGGAGTTCCTGCCCGAGGCCATGGAGCTGCTGCGCTGCTGCGCCTTCTTCGGCCCCGAGCCGATCCCGCGCGCGGTGTTCCGCCCGGTGCGGGGGCCGGTGCGGCCGGAGATCACCGAGTTGCTCGCCGACCCGATCCGGCTGAGCAAGGCCATCAGCCGCCTGGGCCGCTACGCCCTGGTCCGCATCGAGTCGGAGACCGGGGAGCGGACGCTGCAGGTCCACCGGCTGATCCAGGCCCTGCTGCGCGAGGAGTTGCCGGCCGACCTACAGGAGGAGATCCGGCTGGAGGTCCACTCCCTGCTGGTCGGCGCCGACCCGGGAGACCCGATCAACCCGGACCACTGGCCACGATACGACGCCCTGCTCGCCCACGTCGGGCCGGTGCGGGTCGCGTCGAGCCGCCGCGAGGAGGTCCGCGACTTCGCCCTGAACATCCTGACCTACCTCAACTCCTCGGGTAACCACGCGGCGGCGAGCACGCACATGGCCACGTTCCTGCGGCAGTGGACGGCCGACTCCGGCGCGCAGGACGTGCACGTGCTGCGGGCCCAGCGCGCGCAGGGCAACCTGCTGCGCGACATGGGCCGCTACACCGAGGCGTACGAGCTCAACCAGGCCACGCTGAGGCTGACCCGCGATACGGTCGGCGACCGGCACTCCGACACCCTGATCCTGCTCAACGGCATCGGCGCCGACCTGCGGGCGCGGGGGCTGTTCCACGAGGCGCGCGACCACGACGCCGAGTCCGTCCGCCTGCACCAGGAGGAGCTGGGGCCGGAGCACCCGGCGACCCTGCGCGCGATCAACAGCCTGGCCCTCGACTACGGCCTGACCAGCGACTACCAGGGCGCGAGGACGCTGCTGGAGGAGGCGCTCAACCTGGCCCAGCTCGCCGAGCCCACCGTGAGCCGGGGCACCGTGCTCAACATGTGGACCGGTCTCGGGCGCGTGGTGCGGCTGTGCGGCGAGTTCGACTACGCCTGCGACGTGAGCGAGGACGCGCTGGCCTACGGATTCGAGGCGTTCGACGCCGACCACCCGCGCATCCTGCTCGCCCAGAAGGACCTGTTCATCGCCCGGCTCCGCACCGGCGAGCGGGAAAAGGCCCTTGCGCTGGCCTCCGACGTCCACACCCGCTACACCCGTCTCTACGGGCTCGACCATCCCGGCACCCTCGCCGCCGCCACCGGCCTGGGCAACGCGATGCGGCACAACGCCCTGGTCGAAGAGGCCTTCGCGCTGGCCGACGACACGATGCGGCGCTACCCGGCCATGTACGGCGAGGAGCACCCGTACAACTACGGCTGCGCCAGCAACGTGGCCCTCATGCACCGCGTGCTCGGCCGCCCCCGCCAGGCCCGCGACCTCAACCGGCGCTCCCTGGCCGGTATCGAGGCCAAGCTGGGCCGCGACCACCACTACGTCCTGACGATCGCGCTCAACCTCGCCAGCGACCTGTCCGACCTGGGCGAGATCGACGAGGCGATCGCCCTGGAGGAGGACTCCTACCGGCGGTTGCGCGCGCTCCTGGGCGACAAGCACCCGACGACCCTGGGCGCCGCCGCCAACCTGGCCGCCGACCTGGCCACCGCCAGCCGCAAGGAGGAGGCGCAGCGCCTGTACGAGGAGACGATGCGGCACTACGCGGCCACGCTCGGCATGGAGCACCGCGACGCCCAGGTGGCGGCCGAGGGACGGCACCTGGACTTCGACTTCGACCCGCCGCCGGTCTAGGCCGGGGCGCTCCTGGCCAGCAGCTCCACGTCCGCGGCCACCACCCGCCGGATGTGGGTGATCAGCCGGTACAGGTCCAGGCAGTAGACCGACGGGTTGCGGAAGCCGCTGCCGGGCCGGTAGCGGTGCGGGTACAGCCCGCCCCCGCACACCTGCGCGATGTCGCACGCCAGGCAGGTGGGGGAGAGCGCCTTGGCGCCGATCTGCCGGGCCGCGATCGCGGGCAGCAGCAGCGCCGCGTCGAAGGAGTCGCGGTAGACGTTCAGCGGGGTGCCCGTGGCCCCGTCGTAGGCGGACTTGAGCGTGTCCACCTGCTCCATGCCGCCGTTCGTCTCCACCACCAGCACCGCCACCGGCGACAGCCCGATCGACTCGCTCCTGGACGGCCGCCCGCACACGAGCCGGACGATCTCGCTGAACAGCCGGATCCGCGTCTCCCGCCGGGCCGCCCGGTACCAGTGGTCGAAGATGGGGATCAGCCACTCGCCGTAGACCGCCCCCGGATCGGGCAGGCCCGGCGGCGGCGCGCCCCAGTGCCCGTGCGGCAGCAGGAAGTCGACCATCGGCGGCGCGAACTCCAGCAGCGCCTTGTACGTCACCAGCGGGTCGTTGGCCAGATCCACCGTGCACAGCAGCCCGCCGAACAGATGCCGGTACGCGGGCGAGGCCAGCCGCTCCAGACCGGCCCGCACCTCGTCGTAGCTGCCCCGGCCGGTGGCGCGGCGCCGGTGCCGGTCGTGCCCTTCGGCGTCGCCGTCGAGACTGACCCCCACGGCCACGCCCAGCTCGTCGAACATCTCCAGGAACGCGTCGTCGAGCAGCACGCCGTTGCTCTGCACGCGTACGACGAGCCGGGCGACCCCGTCCAGCGCCGAGCGCAGCGACTCCACCGCGTAACGCGTGTGATCGACGCCGGCCAGCAGCGGTTCGCCGCCGTGCAGGATGACCTCGACGCCGCTGAGCCGGTGGGCCACGGCGTGCTCGGCGATGCGCGTGGCCACCCGGTCGATGGTGGCGCGGGCCATGCGGCGCGGCTGACGGCGCCAGCCCTGGTCGGCCATCTCGTACATGTAGCAGTAGTCGCAGGCCAGGTTGCAGCGGCTGTGCAGCTTGACGATGAACTGGCGCAGCGACGTGGGCCGCCAGCCCTGCTCGAGCAGCCTGTGGACGTCGAGGTCGGCGGGCCACTCCACGGCCCGCCCCGCCTCGTCCTGCCCGGGCTCTTCTCCCACGCGCATCAGCTCCATCACGGATCCTGGTAGCGGGGCACCGGCTACATGATGACTGAGGGCCGGGGGTCGCGCCATGCGCGGGCGAAGTGAATCAGGACCGAAATATTGGCTCTTGGATTGAATCTGGGCCGTTTGGCGGGGTTCGGGCGAGCCGTATCGCCGGGTGCGTGGTCACTCCTCGATCGGGGGGCCGATTGGGGGGCCGATTGGGGGGTCGGTGGCCAGGTTGAGCGCGGTGGCCACGATGGTGAGGAGGGGGATGACGGCCACGGCGGCGAGCTCGTACTCGCCGCGCCGCCGTTGCACGATCAGCCCAGCGTTCTGCAGGGCGCGCAGGTGGTGGTAGAGCTGGCCGCTGGTGGTCTCCGCGCCGTCACCGCCGAGGGCCTCCTGGAGGTCGGCGCGGGTGCGCCGGCCGTGCCGTACGAGTGTGCCGAGCAGCGTCAGGCGGGGCGGGCTGCCGAGCGACTCGAGGATGCCGGCCGCGGGCATCCAGTCGGCCGGCAGCAGCTCGGTGAGCTGGTGCTCCCTGGCCCACAGGTAGTCGCCGTCGGGCAGGAAGGCGGCCCCGACGTATCCCACCGTTCCCGGTGTGGAGGCGTCCTCGGCCTTGTGGCGCATCTCGTGGAGCACTCCCATCAGGGAGGTCGAGGGCGGAGAGTGCTCGGTTGTCTTACCCCGGGCCTCCAGAAGGGCCACCCGGCGCTCTAAGCCGGCGAGTCTTTCCTCACTCACAGCGATCCCCTTCGCTATTCCGTAATTACGGAACATCGTAAGAAGCCGCTCCCGGTCGCGGCAACTCCATTTACTCCGGTGGCCGGCCGGGGAAGAAGACGCAGGAGAGGGCGCGGCGCAGTGCCGTGGCGAACGAGACGGTGTTGCCCGGCTCCAGCCAGTGCCGCCCCGCCACCCGGATGGCGCCGGCGACCGCGGCCGCCGTGACGGCGGGGAACAGATCCCGGGCAGGGTCGGAGCCGGTCCGTTCGGCGATCGCCGTCGCCAGCGGGCCCTCCGCCATGGTGAACGCCTTCAGCGCCTCACCCTGAAGGGCGGGCGTGTCCATGATCATGCGCAGCCCGGCCCGGTCCGGCTCGGGGTCGGTGAAGTGCTCGATCACGGCCGCGACGACGGCCTGGTCGAGCGGCTCGCCGGCGGGCCGGGCCCGCAGCGCCTCCCCCACCCGCCGGGACTGGTCGGACTGGAAGGCGCAGATCGCCTCCTCCCGGCTGGAGAAGTAGTTGTTGTACGTGCGGGGCGAGACCCCGGCGGCCTCGGCGATGTCGTGCACCCGCACGAGGGCCAGCCCGTGCGGGCCCTGCTCGATGGCCAGGCGCAGCGCCGCGAGGCTGATCGCCTCCCTGGTGGCCTGCTTGTGCCGGGTCCGGAGGTCCATGGCGTCGTCGTTCATGCCTCGACTCTATCCGATATTGCGTGGCGCGCACTGGATGCGTGACACGCAACTTATGGGTAGAGTGCGGAGGCAGCCGCCCGGCACTCGTGCCGGGCGAGTGCCAATCCCTGGGGGCGTGCCGGGCCGGTGAGGCCTGCTCGCGGGCCGTCCGTCGCGGGCGCCGTCCCGGCCCCCTCACCCATCACAGAGCAGGAGCAGTGATCGCCGTGAAGATGATCGCTTTCGACGAGGCCGCCCGGCGCGGTCTCGAACGCGGTATGAACCAGCTCGCCGACGCCGTCAAGGTGACCTTGGGCCCGAAGGGCCGCAACGTCGTGCTGGAGAAGAAGTGGGGCGCTCCCACGATCACCAACGATGGCGTGTCCATCGCCAAGGAGATCGAGCTCGAGGACCCGTGGGAGAAGATCGGCGCCGAGCTGGTCAAGGAGGTCGCCAAGAAGACCGACGACGTCGCGGGCGACGGCACCACCACCGCCACCGTGCTCGCCCAGGCGCTGGTACGCGAGGGTCTGCGTAACGTTGCCGCCGGCGCCAACCCGATGGCCCTGAAGAAGGGCATCGAGGCGGCCGTCGAGCGGGTCAGCGAGGAGCTCTCCAAGCTGGCCAAGGAGGTGGAGACCAAGGAGCAGATCGCCTCCACGGCCTCCATCTCCGCCGCCGACCCCGAGATCGGCGCGCTCATCGCCGAGGCGATGGACAAGGTCGGCAAGGAAGGCGTCATCACCGTCGAGGAGAGCAACGCCTTCGGCCTCGAGCTCGAGCTCACCGAGGGCATGCGCTTCGACAAGGGGTTCATCGCCCCGCTCTTCGTGACCGACCCGGACCGCCTCGAAGCGGTGCTGGACGATCCGTACGTGCTGGTCGTCGACGGCAAGGTCGCCGCCAACCGCGACGCGCTGCCGCTGCTCGACAAGGTCGTCCAGTCGGGCAGGCCGCTGCTGGTCATCGCCGAGGACGTCGAGGGCGAGACGCTGGCCACCCTCATCGTCAACAAGCTCAAGGGCGTCTTCCGGTCGGTGGCCGTCAAGGCTCCCGGCTTCGGTGACCGGCGCAAGGCCATGCTGGCCGACATCGCGATCCTGACCGGTGGCCAGGTCATCTCCGAGGAGGTCGGTCTCAAGCTCGAGAACGCCACCCTCGACCTGCTCGGCCGCGCTCGCAAGGTGGTCGTGACCAAG